>JBKPOS010000095.1:0-5508 GCA_046733215.1 Gemmatimonadota bacterium | reverse complement strand
CGACTGGTCTGGGTGATGCCGCCTACCGTCGCCAGGACCGTCCCGCCCGGCTTCACGATGCGATGCAGGGTGGTGACGGCTGCACCGATGCTGTAAATGAAGGGGAGAGTCTGAGTCAGGATGATGCAATCAAACTGATTCGAGCGGATCTGCTCTGCGCAAGTAAGGTCTGCAATAATCGTAGAGCCAGGGTGGTCCGAATGGACATTGAGAACGTCGCTGCGGGTTACCCGGTCGCCCCCGAACTTGCGGGTGTACCGGTTGTCGCCGATCTCGAGCACGCGGCCGCGGATGGCATTGGCGTTGACGGCAAGGAATCGCTCGATGTAATAGCGATCTATCGGGAGACCGCGGTCGCGACCATGTCGGCGGCCGAGTGGTGTCACCCGGCGCAGGCTGCCGAAGTCAACCGATTTGAGCGGCGGGTCGAGATGGCGTCGACTCCAGCGGAGCTGCATCCAGCGGCGGACGGAGGATGAAGTGACGTGCCGGACAGCTTTGAGTGCCAGGGCCTTCGCGTTTCGCCGGGAGACCTTGCCTACGGTGGTCTTGATGGCGTGGAGTACCGGATGACGAAAAGGCCAGGACGCGGTTTCTAAGGCGTCCCAGACCTCACGGGACTCAACCTGTTGCTCCCGCAGGTATCGCTCCAACCATCGCAGGTAGAACAGCCGGCCGGCGCGAGTCTTTCCAGCTGCGTTCATGACCGACAACAGCGAATTCTCGTGTCGGCGATACCGGCTCCAACACTGGGCGGCTACGAACACAGGCTCCCGGATTTGCACCTTGGCCAGAAACGCGGCGTCCTCCCATGTCTGAATTGGTCCGACGAATCCTTCCTCGAAGCCGGCGGCCCGCTCGAGCGCTTCGCGCCGAATGAGAATCGTTGAAGGATTGGCGACGAAGGTTCCCCGCGTGAGATATGAGACTAGGAGTGCGGGCGGCTGGATCAGGCCACCGGGTCGGATACGAAGGTCCTTGACGTAGTCGCGCGGGATGTCGTCGGGTTTGCCCGTCCAACTGTACCAGAACTGGGAAGGACCGCACACCATACCGGCGGTGGGCTCCGCGTCGAGAATCGCGATTTGCTGCTCCAGCTTGGGCGGGAACCACACGTCGTCCGCGTCGAGGAAAGCGATGTACCGACCTCGGGCCTCACGAATTCCCACGTTCCGGGAGGCCGCCACGCCGCGATTCTGATGGTGATCGTGCTCGAAATAGCGGAGCTTTTCGGGCAGGCGCTCAACGTATTGCCGCGCGACTTGCGTGCTCCCATCGGTCGAGCCGTCGTCGATGAGCAGGAGCTCCCAGTCGGCAAAGGTCTGGGTCAAGACGCTGCGGATGGCTTCCTCGATAAAAGGCTTGGTGTTCCAGAATGGAACAACAACCGAGACTTGCGGGTCCCCCTTCACAGACCCTCGGTCCACGCCGCCGCGCCGAGTCGTGGGATGCACCATCTCTCCCGTCCGGGCCGCGGCCGATAGACGACAACACGGGTGTCGCCTCTGTCTGACAACCCGCCTAAGGCCAGCACGGTCCTATGGACGTCATGGGCGAACTGCTGGCTCACGGGCGGTTTGCTCCGGGTCGTGGGACGGCGATCGCTTTCGCAATCCCCGGACCAGTCGGCGCCCGAACGTGCGGGCCAGTAGCCCCCAACCGCCAAGGCGCCATGGTGCTTGCCCGATCGCCTGGAGCCCATAATGCCACGCGGTCCCGTAATCGCCTCGCTCGAGCCCCTGTCGCCCGTAACCCAGGTACGTCTCCATTCGCGAGCGCCGGTCCACCGGCCGCCACGCGCTCAGCTCGATCTTCCGGGGCGGAATCCCGCGCCTCCGGCAGGCGTCCAGCACGGCGGCTGCCGACCGGTCGAGCTGGAGCATCTGGTGCCGCTCGCTGAACGACGCTGTGTGCTGCCGGTAATTCATCAACGGATCGGCGAGATTCGCGAGCCGCCCGATTTCGGCCAGCCGTAACCACAGATCCAGATCCTCGGCGGGCTCGAATTCCGGGCGGTAACCGCCGACCGATTCGAGGGCGTGCCGGCGCATCATTACGCTGGGGTGGTTCAGGACGCAGTCTCCTGCCAAGATTCTCTGCTGGATCTCCTCGTTTTCGAGGCCGGGATGGCCGTCGCGGAGAAATCGTCCGGCATCGTCGATGAAGTGCACCGCGGTGCCGACGCAGACGACGGCCGGGTTCGCGCGGAGATATTCAATCTGTCGCGCCAGCCGGTTGGGCAGCGCCACGTCGTCGGCATCCATCCGTGCCACGAACTCACCCGAGGCCTGGGTCAGCAACTCGTTCAGGGCGACGGTGTATCCGGTGTTCGTACGACTGGTCAGGCGGATGCGATGGTCCCGTGTAGCGTAGCGCTCCAGGATAGTGCGGGAGCGATCGGTCGATCCATCGTCGATGATCAGAAGCTCCCAATCGTCCCAGCTTTGACCGACGATACTGTCGACGGCCTGGGCCACATAACGGTCAGCGTTGTGCACGGGCATCAGGACCGAAACGGTCGGCATCCGCGGTAGTGCTCCTGGGGAGATCGTCCAATTTGCCGAATATAGGGGTGGCTCTTCGGTTGTGCTTCCCGGACGGCCTCATCCTTGCAGCGGGGTCCGCGGATCATTTTCACATTCACGCCCGAAAGCGGAACCGATGACTGACCGTGATAATGGCGGCCAGACTGCGAGCTGCGACCTCTCGATCCTGGTTTCCCGCATCGACACCAGCTTTATGCTCAAGACCATCCCGCATCTCGTACGGGCCTGCCGCTTCCCGTTCGCGCGGCGGGTGCTCGTGATGGACACGGCACCACTCGGCCGGCGCTATGCCAGGCGTCCGGGGATCGGAACCATGGAGGATCTTCGCGCCTGTTGTGCGCAACTGGTCCAGGCGGGAATCATCGACGTCATCGCACCGATCGACTATTCACCCGAATACCACCACCGGATGTATCGAAAACATTTTTCCGGCCTGATGCGGCAAACGCACAGCAACGGCGGCTATCCGATTCTCGGCAGCATCTTCGCGGTCGAGGAAAGTACCGCTGATTATCTGGTTCATTTCGACAGCGACATGCTCCTGTACCAGGCTCCGGGATTCAGCTGGATCGAGGAGGGCATCCGGCTGCTGCAGCGGCATGAAGATCTCATAGCGGTGCTTCCTCGGTCTGGGCCGCCGGCTACGGACGGCCGGCTCAAGCAGCAGGAAGAGACCGGCGAGCGGTTCGAGCAGGACGCCCGCGGACTGTTCTGCTTCCGGACCTTCACCAGCCGGGTTTTCCTCATCGACCGCAAGCGATTCGAGCGCGTGCTCCCCTTGCGTCCGCGGATGCCTTTTCCGGAGCTGCTCCGAAACTATTTCACCAAGCGCAATACGATGCCGGAATGGGAGGTCATGGTCGGCTTCCGGCTGCCTGAGACTGGATTGGTTCGGGCGGACTTGAGCTCACGCGACGCGTGGACCATTCACCCGAATGATCGGGGAGAGAAGTTTGACGCGGTGCTTCCCAGCCTGATCGTCCGGGTCGAGGCGGGGGATTTCCCGCCTGATCAAGGCGGGTACTATGATCTGCGGCTGGATCGATGGACCGCAGCATCGTGACGCCAGGCCCGCCTATGACTGATACGCCTCTGGTTTCGGTGGTGATGCCCTGCCTCAACGAGGAGGCGGCAATCGGGGCCTGCATCGAGAAGATCCAACGCACCTTCGCGGCGGCCGGTATCTCCGGCGAGATCGTCGTGTGCGACAACGGCTCGACCGATGCCTCCGTGGCGATCGCGGAGCGGATGGGAGCCAGAGTGGTCCATCAACCCCGGCGCGGCTATGGCAACGCGTACCTCAAAGGATTTGCCGAAGCGCGGGGTGAGTATCTGATCATGGGGGATGCCGACGACACCTATGACTTCTCGCTCATCCCTCAGTTTCTCGACAGGTTGAAGAACAAGGGCTTCGACTTTGTTACGGGCAGCCGCTATCTCGCCGGTGGTGACAAGCACGTGACGGGTCTGCACCGGTTCGTCGGCAATCCAGCGCTCACTGCGATTCTCAATTTCCTGTTCAGTACCCGCTACACCGACGTCTATTGTGGATTCCGTGGGTTCAGCCGAGCCGCATACGACCGGATTCGCCCTGTGAGTCCCGGCATGGAGTTCAACCTCGAGCTGGCGATCAACGCGAGGCTCGCCGGCCTCAAGGTCTCGGAAATCCCGATCGAGCTGGGGCCCAGGAAGGGTGAGTCCAAACTGCGGACCTTCCGGGACGGCTGGCGCAGCCTTCGGATGATGCTCCTCTATTCACCTAATCAGCTCTTCCTGATTCCCGGCACCGGACTACTCGCACTGGGACTGGGCATTCACCTGCTCGTATTGCTTGGTTTGGTGAAATTCGGCGGGCGGCCGGCATCGGGTGTGACCGGTGTGTTTGCGACCATTCTGAGTGTGGTGGGCTTCCAGATACTGAGTCTCGGATTGCATGCCAAGACTTACTCCTGGAGTCGGCGCTTCGATCAGAACAACCGTGCGCTGACTACCTTCTACGACCATTTCAAGCTCGAGGTGGGCTTGTTGCTTGGCGCCGGGCTCGTGCTCCTTGGGACCGGGATTCTGACGGCCTTGGTAATCGAATGGCTTCGGGGCAACCTCTTGCCCCTGCCTCGCCCTCAATGGGCCTCGTTCGCAGCGACGCTCGTCATCACGGGGTTCAGTACGATCTTCACCAGCCTTTTCATCTCCGCGATGTCGATCAGCAAACCACCGACCTAGGGCACGAGGGGAAGCCGTGAGAAAAGGCATTATCCTGGCCGGTGGTTCCGGCACCCGCCTCTGGCCCTCCACGCGGGTCGTCAGCAAGCAGCTCCTCCCGATTTACGACAAACCGATGATCTACTATCCCCTCAGCACGCTGTTGCTGGCGGGCCTTCGGGACATTCTGGTGATCAGCACACCGGAGGATCTACCCCGGTTTTCCGAGCTCCTTGAAGACGGGCGCCGCCTGGGAGTCTCGCTCAGCTACGCGGCGCAGCCACGGCCGGAAGGGTTGGCGCAGGCATTTCTCATCGGCGCCGATTTTCTTAATGGTGCCGCGGCAACCCTGATTCTGGGCGACAATCTGTTCTTCGGGCATGGGATGCCGGATCAGCTCCAGCGCGCCGCGTTGGCAAACACGGGTGCGACGATCTTTGCGTACCATGTGCGCGACCCGGAGCGATATGGGGTCGTGGAGTTCGACGACGCAGGGAAGGCCTTGAGCATCGACGAAAAGCCGGCCCGTCCACGCTCCCAGTACGCGGTCGTGGGCCTCTATTTCTATGACGAGGAAGTGGTCTCATTGGCTCGGAGGCTCAAGCCGTCGGCCCGGGGAGAGCTGGAGATCACGGACCTCAACCGTGCGTACCTCGAGGCCGGCCGGTTGACGGTCGAGTTGCTCGGCCGCGGCGTTGCCTGGCTGGATACCGGTACGCACGATGCATTGCTGCAAGCCTCCCACTTCGTCAGTGTCGTC
>JBKPOS010000094.1:0-3249 GCA_046733215.1 Gemmatimonadota bacterium | reverse complement strand
ACTCCGCACCGCCCGCTCGGCGGAAGACTTCTTCGTATTCGAACGTCGGCGGGCTCAGCTCTTCATAGCCGGCCTCCTCCAGTACCGCGGTCGTCGCGCGCTGCAGGGCCCGCCGCCGCACCACGGCTTGTCCCGTGAGGTCGAGGGCGCCGGGAGGGGTCGACGTGATAGAGGAGCGGGTCATTGGTTTTAACTGCCTAAACGGTGAACGGTGGAACTGTGTGAACGGTGAACGGTAAACGGTGAACGGGAAGTCGGCCGAAACGATGTGGAGTGCGCTGGATCGGTACTCGGGGTGGCATACCACCGCTTCATCATGTCAGATGCGCGACCATACTTCGCTTCATGCCTGGCAAGAAGCAAACACGGTCACGCTGTTGGCGATTCGGCTGCTTCAAACTGCATGGAAGCCATACGGGTCGGCTCTGTTTTACCAACTACAGCGCGCCGCACTGTCTGTTCAACTCAACATCGCCGAGGGGTACACTTTCGGCGATTCGCCGACCTTTACTAAGCAGCTGGGCGTTGCTTACGGCTCCGCAGTTGAGACGGGAGAAATACTGCGGATACTGAGCGATTCCGGAATTGTCGATAAGAGTGCAATCGCCGAAATCAGCAAACGAAATGCTCGCAGTCAGCGGCTGATCCTAGGCTTGCTCAAACGGCGCCGAGCCATCCGGAGCTAGTCCTTCAACCCGTTCACCGTTTACCGTTCACCGTTCACGCAGTTCCACCGTTCACGCGTTCCACCGTTCACGCAGTTCCACCGGTTACGCTTTTCTGCCCGCCTCCTCCGCCCTCGCCTGGTGCAGCCGGATCGACTTCACCCGCCGCCCTTCCATCTCCAATACCTCGAACGTGAAGGAACCCGCTGACACCCGATCGCCCGGCCTGGGCAGGCGTCCCAGCTGGCCGAACAGATAGCCTCCCAGCGTCGTGTAGTCGGCGTCGCTCAATTCGGCGTCGTATTCTGCATTGAAATCGGTGATCGGCATTGCGCCGTCGAGAACGGTGCCTCCTGGTGGTGCGGCCGGCGGGCGCTCCTGCAGGTCGTACTCGTCGTAGATCGGCCCGACGATCTCCTCCAGCAGATCTTCCATGGTGACGAGCCCCGCCGTTCCGCCATACTCGTCCAGCACTACCGCGAGATGCACCTTCAACCGCTTCATGTCCGCAAGCACGTCTTCCACCTCGCGGGTCCCCGGCACAAACAGCGGCGGGCGCATGATCGAGCGGAGCGTCTGTCCCGGGTGAGAAAGCATGGCACTCAGAACATCCTTCGCGTGTACCACGCCCACGATCTCGTCCAGTGAATCGGTGTAGACCGGATAGCGGCTCCGTTTCTCCCGCGCTACTTCTTCCGCCGCCTGCTCCACTGTCAGATCGGCTGCGAAGGCGATCATCTCGGTCCGGGGCGTCATCACCTCCTGGGCCGTCTTTTCGCTGAACTCGAAGACCCCCTCGAGCAGTCGCGCGTCCTGCTTGAGCAGGCTGCCGCCTTCTTCGCTCTGCTCGACCAGCATTCGCAACTCTTCCGGCGAGTGGAGTCGCTCCGCTTCTCCCGGCGGATTGATTCCCATCGCATCGAGGAGTCGATTCGAGCTGCCCTTGAGAAGCGCAATCGGAATCGCCATCACCCACGAGAACGCCAGCAACGGACCGGCCGCCCACGACGCAACCGTCTCCGGGTAGACCAGAGCCAGGGCTTTCGGTACCAACTCACCCAGAATGATGTGCAGGCAGGTGATAATTGCGAACGCGATCACCGTGGCGACGGAATGAGTTGCGATCGTCGCCAGGACGCTGGGCAGGCCGCTGAACCAGCCGTTGATCAGGCGCGCAAGCACCGGCTCGCCGATCCAGCCGAGACCGAGCGATGCCAGCGTGATTCCGAGCTGAGTCGCCGAAATGGACCGAGCGAGTAATTGTATGGCCCGACGGGCGAGGGTAGCTTTGCGATCCCCGCCCCGGATCAGCTCGTCCAGCCGAGTGACGCGGGACCGGACCAGCGCGAACTCGGTCGCGACGAAGAACGCGTTCGCCAGTACCAGCCCGATGATGGCGAACAGCCCCAGCGCGATCGAGGTGGGTTGTGACGGCTCCATGTCGGCCAAGTCTATAAGTTAAGCACGCTTAGCGCGAGCCTCTGTGATCCGCCGCCTGCAGGTCCCCCCCTTTGAGCAGCTTCGGCCGTTCCTTCCGGTCCGGGCCGGCGCCGACCCGGAGACCCGTCGCCAGGTTGATCTGATCCTCGCGGCCGTCCGCGAACGGGGGGACGACGCCGTCCGGGAGTATATCAGGGAGTTCGATGGCGTGGACCTCGCCCCATCACAATGGGAGCTGAAGGCGCGGGTGCTTCACGATGCCGTCGATCGGACCCCGCCGGAGATCCGCGAGGCGCTGGCCCACGCTGTGGACCGGGTGAGAGCCTATCACGAGCGACAGCGGGAGGCGGGGTTTCGGCTCACCGAGACCGACGGAACGCTGCTCGGCATGCGGGTAACTCCGCTTGATCGAGTCGGACTCTACGTGCCGGGCGGAAAGGCATCCTATCCGAGCACGGTTGTCATGACGGCCGTACCTGCAATCGTGGCCGGCGTGCGAGAAGTCATCGCGGTGGTGCCTCCCAACGGCGTAACCGACCCGGTGCTGGCCGCGTGTGCTCTGGCAGGGGTAACCAGGATCTTCCGCATTGGGGGTGCCCAGGCCATCGGAGCCCTCGCTTTCGGCACGGCCACGATACCGCGGGTGGATAAGATCGTGGGCCCCGGCAATCGCTGGGTCACGGAGGCCAAGCGCCAGGTGTCCGGAGACGTGGGCATCGACATGATTGCGGGGCCAACGGAGGTCCTGATTCTGGCCGATTGGACCGCACGAGCGGACCGTGTCGCGGCCGATCTGGTGGCCCAGGCGGAGCACGATGACGATGCGTCCGCGTGGTGCGTAACGTCAGATGAAGCGTTGTCCCAGGCGCTTCCCGATGCGCTCGAGGCCGCGCTCGCACAGGCGCCGAGGGCGGCGACTGCACGGCGGGCGCTGGAGCAAAACGGACTGCTGGTGGTGGTTCCCTCGATCCGGGAAGGTATCGAAGTGGTGAACCTCCGCGCCCCCGAACATCTGGAGATCGTCACTGAAGGAGCCGAGCGGGTGGCGTCGGCAGTCAGACACGCGGGCGCCATCTTCCTGGGCGACCAGACGCCCGAGCCGGTGGGCGACTATCTGGCCGGCCCCAGTCACGTGCTCCCGACG
>JBKPOS010000093.1:0-3703 GCA_046733215.1 Gemmatimonadota bacterium | reverse complement strand
TGCGGCTCGGATCCCAGTCGTTGAAATCGCCGACTACCGAAACCGTCGAGGCTTGAGGCGCGACCAGAACGAATTGCACCATCTCAGTGCCTGGCTCGGCCGGGATGACGGCGCTCGCGGCAGCGGCTTCGTGTATCGGGGACGGCGGGGTGGGTCGGAGCAACACGAGTCCGCCCACGAGCAGCGCGGCGACTCCGGCTGCACACGCGAGCCCAGCCAACGGCGACACCCGGAGGGGCCGCGGCTCGGTCCACCAGCGCAGCGCGCGTCGCCAGACCGCCGGCGTCGCCCGGCGCACCTCAGCCATAACCCGGGCATCGAAGCCCGGATCGAGCGCCACTGGCGTGCGCAGCTCGTCTGCAATGCGGGCAATCAGCTCGTCGTGCTGGGCGTCGTCATGCATGCTGAACCTCTCCCAACATCATGCGCAGGCGTTCACATGCGCGTTTCACGCGCATTTTCAGGGCCGAAATACCCGCTCCGGTAAGAGCAGACATCTCTTCGTAGCTGAGGTCTTCCACATGTTTCAGCAGGAACGCCTCCCGCTGATCGGGCTCGAGCCGCCCCAGGGCCCGGTGAATCTCTTCCCGCCACTCCCGCCGCTCAGCCGGGTGGTCGGCTGAGGCTTCGCCCAGCGCGACTTCATCCCGGACAAACGTTCGCGCCCGGCGGGCTCGGCGGGCACCTGCGGTTCGGCAACGGTTTGCGAGGATGCGGAACAACCAGGCGTCGAACCGGGCCGGATCGGCGCATTGCGCCAGAGACCGGTAGGCCCGAAGGAACGCATCCTGCAACGCCTCCTCAGCATCCTCCCTTTCCCCCAGCATGTGCACGGCAAATCGCGCGTATCTCTCGCGATACCGAGACACCAGTGCTCCGTATGCGTCCGGGTTGCCGTCCAGCACTTGGCGGATGAGAGCAGGGTCGGACCGATCCGTCACCGGGGTACAGACTCCTTGAAAGGGCCAGGCGTCACGAGGCTCTAAGCCTTTAACATCACGCAAGATACTGCACTGCCCGCGGCCAACGGCAACTGTGACTGTCCGGAACGGCCAAGGAGTCTGTACCTGGAACGCCTTCACACGTTTTACGGGAGCTTTCGATCATGGCTGCCATTCGTTCTGTAACCGTGCTGCTCTTCGCTTCTGCGCTTGCGCTGGTCGGCTGCGGCGACTCTCAGGGGCCAGGCACCGCCCGCTTCTCGGTGAAGCTGACCGATGCCCCGGGGCCCTTCAAGGCCGCCAAAGTGACGATCGCCGAGGTGTATCTCCAGGGCAGTGGCGGAAAGACCAGCCTCACCAACGCCCCGACGACGGTAAACCTGCTCGAGCTTCAGAACGCGACGCTCGACCTGGTCAAAGACGTCGAAGTCCCGACTGGGAGCTACAATCAGCTGCGGATCGTCCTGACGGGAGGCTATGTCGAGCTTCAGGACGGCAGCATCTTCGCGTCCTCACCGGACTACGAAGGGTTGCCGGCCGGCGCCGTTGTAACCGGCAACCTTCAAATGCCGAGCCTGGGACAGACCGGGATCAAGGTCACTCTGCCGGGCACTGCGCTGGATGTTACCGGGCCTCAAAAAATCGTGCTGCTCGACTTCGATGTGTCGCAGAGCTTCGGGCACGAGGCTTCCGGATGGGTCCTGCACCCCGTCATCAAGGGTGCGGAGATCGAGGCCACGGGGAGCGTTTCAGTATCGCTCAAGTTGAAGGATGGAGTGACTCTGCCTGAGGTGAATGGGAGCCAGGTGACTCTGGCTGACTTCGCCGCGACGCTGGGCACCGAGACGCAGGCCCTGGATGCCGATGGAAATGCCAGTTTTGCCTTCGTTCTACCCGATACGTATCCGCTCTACTTTACCGGCCCGGCGGGGCTCACGTTTACCACCGATCCAGTTGCTACCCAGGCGAACCCTATGCAGGTAGTTGTGACATCCGGTCAGCCGGCGACCGCATCCGCTACCGTCACCAGCGCAACCGCGGCGCCGTAATTCCCCAATCGAGGATCCATACTAGGGGACGGGCAGGAGCTCCAAGGTTCGGAGCTCCTGTTGCGTTGCAGGTGCCTGCGAGAAGGAGGCAGCGGACAGCCGGCCCCCTTATCGTTCCCCAGCCCGATTCGACCTACGGATGCGGACCCTCATCAGATACCGTACGCCCGCGATCGCGGCGTTCGGCGTGACGTTAGCGTGAGCCGGGTTGGGCTCGCGACTTACGGGCGCTTGCCAGAGCTTTCCGCCGACGATCGCATGCTCGTGCCGGCCCTCGCGGCGCTTGGCCTCAGCGGGGAAGCGGTGGTGTGGGACCGCCCTGATGCTCCCCCCGGCCTGACTGCCGTCGTGATTCGATCGTGCTGGGATTACCATCTTCGGCTTGACGAATTCTTCTCCTGGCTTTCCCGCCTCGAGCGCCGCGGTGTTCGAGTCCTGAACCCACCGCCTCTCATTCGCTGGAACGCCGACAAGCACTACCTGCTGGATCTCTCTTCACGAGGGGTGGCCACCGTGCCGACTCGAGTCGTTCGGAAAGGCGAGCGGGAACGGCTCGCGAGCGTGCTCGCGGAATCTGGGTTTGAAGAAGCAGTGGTGAAGCCGGCCGTTTCTGCTTCAGCCCATGGTACATGGCGCACCTCCCGAGCTTCGGCGCAGCACGACGATTCGCAATTCCAGGCTGCGGTAGAGGCCGGCGACGTGCTGGTACAGCCACTGATCTCCGCGATCGCGACGAATGGCGAATGGTCCCTGATCTGCTTCGCCGGTACGCCGAGCCACGCCGTTCTCAAGCGACCTGCCGCGGGCGACTGGCGAGTCCAAGGCGAGCTTGGTGGAACTGCTGAGCTCCGAACGGCGCCGCCTGCTCTCATCAACGACGCCCGCCGAGTGCTCTCGGCGGCCGGGGCCGAACAGGCGGCATATGCCAGGGTAGATGGCTACCTCCACAACGATCGGCTGGTATTGATGGAGCTCGAGTTGATCGAGCCGCAGCTCTATCTCGATCTCGAGCCCGAGGCGCCGAGCCGCTTCGCCGGGGCTATCGCAGCTGCGCTGCGGAGCTGAGGCCCGGCTTTCATGCGGCCGCAGAGCTACGACTGCTACGCCATTACCCCGCCGGGGGCGGAGTCGATCACGGCGCGGGAGCTGTCGGCGCTCGGCATCGATCCCCGCGCGAGTGAGCCGGGAGGCGTGAGCTTTCGGACCGACGCGGGCGGGATCGGGCGCGCGAACGTGGAGCTGCGCACGGCATCCCGGGTCATCGTGCGAGTCGCCACCTTTCACGCATCTGCATTTCACGAGCTCGAGCGGCGTGCGGATCGTCTCCCGTGGGAGGCGTATGTGCCGCCCGGGCGATCGGTGGCGTTCCGGGTGACTTCCCGAAAGTCGAAGCTTTACCATCAGGGTGCTATCGCGCAGCGGCTGGGCGAGTCGGTCATGCTTCGAGTCCCGGGCGTGACTGTCTCGCCCGGGGGTTTGGATTCAGAGGAGCGCGGTAATGCCGAGTCCGGAGTCCAACTCTTCGTCGTGCGGCTGTTTCATGACGAGTGCACGGTGAGTGCCGACAGTTCTGGCGAGCACCTTCATCACCGTGGGTACCGGCTGGCCGGCGCCAAGGCTCCTCTTCGGGAAACCCTCGCGGCAGCGATGTTGCTGGCCGCGGGCTGGGACGGAACCATGCCGCTGATCGATCCACTATGCGGGTCGGGTACG
>JBKPOS010000092.1:0-3126 GCA_046733215.1 Gemmatimonadota bacterium | reverse complement strand
GCGCGGAGCCGACGTCTATATTCCGACGCGTTTTCAGCGCGGGCAAATGGTAGAAGGCGTGCGCAATGTTCACCTGCTCGGGCGGCTCAAACCTGGCATCAGCCGCGCGCAGGCCGAGGCCGATCTCACGCCAATCATTAGCGATCTTCAGAAACGGCAGCCGAACGAGTTCCCGCCACAGTTTCGCGTCAGCCTGCTGCCTTTCACCGAGACCTTCCCCAGCGGAATCAGCCGCGACATATGGGTGCTCTTCGGTGCCGTCGCTTTCCTGCTGCTCATCGCGTGCGCCAACGTCTCGAATCTGCTGCTGTCAAAAGCGGCTGCGCGGCAGAAAGAGATGGGCGTCCGTGTGGCGCTCGGCGCGAGCCGCGGCCGACTCATGCGTCAACTCCTGACCGAAAGCCTGCTGCTCGCCTTGATCGCCGGCGCGATCGGATCCGCGCTCGCGTATGCAGGTCTTCCCGCGATCCTCTCGATCGTCCCACCCGACACGATCCCGGACGAGGCGGAGATTGCGTTGAACCGATCGGTGTTGTTCTTCACGCTCGCGCTCTCCGCCGTGACGAGCATCATCTGCGGCCTCGCGCCCGCCCTGCACAGCTCACGGCGAGACCTCGCGGCGTCCATGCGTGAAGTCAGTCGATCGCTCTCTGGAAGCTCGGGGCAAGCCCGGCTTCGTAAGGCGCTTGTTGTCGCCGAGGTGGCACTGTCACTCATGCTGCTGGCCGGATCGAGCCTGCTGATTCGCACGTTTGTCGCAATGGCGCGCGTCGACCTCGGATATCAACCGGAGCGGTTTCTGACGCTGCGTATTCCGCTGGCGCCGCAGCGATACCCGGACGCGACACGACGGGTTGCCTTTTTTGAAGACCTGCTTTCGCGAGTGAGGACCGTGCCGGGTGTCGCCGCCGCGGGAGTGAATACCGGACTTCACCCGCTCGGCAACATGTGGACGACCGCCGACGTCGCGGGCACCGCGGCAAACACGGATCCTGTTGTCGTGCATCAGGTCGATCCAGGCTATCTGTCCGCCTTCGGTATTCGCCTCGCATCAGGGCGGGTCATCACCGACATCGACGTCAACAGTCGTCGCCAGGTGGCGCTGGTCAACGAACGCTTCGTTCGTGCGCGTTTCGAGGGCCGACCACCACTTGGACAAGTCGTGCACCTTCCGCAGGCCAAGGAACGGCCGTTCCAATTAGTAAGCGATGCATTCGAGGTTGTTGGTGTGGTCCAGGACGTCGCCAATGACGGACTCGCGAATCCAATCAGGCCCGAGATCTATGTTCCCTATTCACTGACTGGTCTTTCGAACCTCCTGATCGTGCGAACAACATTGGAGCCGACATCGCTGACGCGCGCAGTCATGGCGCAGGTCTACGCGATTGACGGCAGTCAACCGGTCACGAACGTCAAGACCCTGGACACTGTCCTCAAGGAGGATGAGTTCTCGACGCCACGTTTCAATCTGATTCTGCTCTCCGTCTTTGCCGTCATCGGGCTCGTGCTTGCAGTGGTCGGTGTCTACGGCGTGATGGCGACCGCCGTCGCCCAGCAGCGTCAGGAGATCGGCGTACGGATGGCGCTCGGCGCGAGTTCGAAATCGATCGTCGCCATGATCCTCGCGCGCGGGTCGCGGTTGTTATTCATCGGCATGTCCATCGGCCTGGTCGCGAGCCTCATCGGCGCGCGCCTGCTGGCACGACAAGTGTGGAATGTGTCACCGTTCGACCCGATCGCTTTCGGTGTCGTCGCCGTCGTGCTGCTCGCCGCCGGTCTTCAGGCGTGCGTGTGGCCGGCACTTCGCGCAGGGCGGACGGATCCGATTATTGCATTGCGGGTGGAATAGCCTCTGTCTACTTTACTCACTGCGCGTGGGGCCCCACCCCCACGCGCTCTCGCTCGGCGGCGGCGCTACGCGCCGCTCCCTTCCAGCGCCTCGCTCGGGCCGCAGGCGCTGCGTCTGCTGACTAATAAGTTACCGTCAACAGCGAAACACCCTGCCGTGGTAGCGACAGATCCAGCAAAAGACGGCCACCGTCGATACTCCTACGGGTCGGCGACCCCATCGTCTGCAGCTGTCCCGCCTTCTCGAGAGCGCTTCGCTGCTCGGATGTGAGCGTCTGCGGTGATCCCATCTGCTTCCACACTTCGTACGAATTGCTGTGACGGTCGTCGACCCTGTATTCCGTGACCGTTGCCTGCCGCCCTGGCAATCCCTCGACCGTCAGCGCAACCTGGGCAGCCGGCGCCGAGACATCGTCGTCGTGATAGTTCCACACGAGGATCTCCATCGAGCGATCCGTTCGGGTGGCGAGCGCGTAAACATCCGGTGCTTCGCGGACGCCTGAATCTCGGATCGTCTCCGTACTCGCCGCGCTGCTGCTCGTGACCGCAACCCTGTCGCCGCGCATCTTGCCGAGCATGCGAAATACATTCAGCACCGGCTTGTCGATGCCGTTGGTTGCGAGATCGCGGAAGCCGGCGAACAACGGCTGCCCTTCGAACTCAAATGCCCACGTCAGCGATCCGAGCAAGTTCACCTTGTGCAGATCTGCCAATTCGAATGTTCGCGCGATCTGTGCCGCGGTGTAACTCGAATACATCGTCCCGTTGCGGTACGCATTTTCAGGATTGGTCCGCACCGAGCAGGCCGCGCAACCTTCGGGGTCTGATTCGCCGATGACGATTGGCGTCGCGCGAAGCTCCGGATACGAGGCGACGATCTGAAAGCCGTTCGAGATCGCGCGCAGCTGATTGCTGATTCCCATTCGCACGTGACCGTCAACAAATCGCGGCGCACCCTTGGCATGAAAGGTGACGAAGTCGAGCGGAGCGCCGCGCTTCCCGGTCGCATGGTTCGTTCCGCGCAGGCAATGCTCGATGAAGTCCTTGAGCATCTGTTGCGGTCGCTGACCATTCGGGCCGGTGACTTCGGGGCCTCCGATTTTTGCTTCGGGCAGCGCACGTTTCAGTCCGTCGGCAGCGAAGTCATACAACTTCTGAAATTCTTCAGGCGTCCCCTGCCAGTACCCGATGTCTGGCTCGTTCCACACTTCCCAATACCAGGTCTTCACCTCGTTCACGCCGTATCGCTGAACAGTGTGACGTGCCCATTGATGGACC
>JBKPOS010000091.1:0-7605 GCA_046733215.1 Gemmatimonadota bacterium | reverse complement strand
TCGTATCCTGCGGAGATGTGACCTCGTTGGGCAGTTTCTCGTGCTCTCGTACGGTGAGCGCAATGATAGGCACCGACAGAACGTTCTTCCGCGTATCGGTCACGATGCGCGCGGTGCAGCTCAAGTCCGGGCGGATGTCCTTGGGCGGATTGGTCAGCGTGATCTCGACATCGAAGTCGACCGCACGATCGTTGGTTCCGGTGTTGGCTCCTGCCGTCGTCTGGGTCAGCTTGGCGGCGTTGCTGATCTTGGTGACCCGACCGAGGAAAGTCGTGTCGGGATAGGCATCGATGCTGACATCCACCGAGTCGCCCATGTGCAGCCGGACCACGTCGGTCTCGTCCACCTGCACCTTGGCCAGAATGGTGGAGAGGTCGGCGATGGTCATGAGCAATGCCGTCTCCTTCGAGAACGTATTGGGCACCGCGACCTCCCCCTCGTGGACCGGCAGGCGCACCACCCGGCCCGATATGGGAGAGAAGAGGCGAGTACGGGTCAGATTGTCTCGCGCCTCTTTGAGGCTGGCCCGGGCCTGCTCGACCTGAGCCATGTTGGCGGTGTAGGTGGAAACCGCGACGTCAAAAGCCTGTTGAGCCTGCTCCACGGCCTCCTGGGCGATCAGCTCGGGAGCGGTGCGGCGGATCTCGATGGCCCGATCGAGTTGGCGCTTTGTCTGATCTCTGTTGGTGCGGGCCTGCACGACAGCTGCTTCGTTGGCGGCGAGCAGGGCCTCACCCCGGTTCACGGCGCCCTGGAACTGGACCGGATCGATCTGCACCAGAAACTGCCCCTTTCGAACCGTGTCGCCTTCCTTCACGGCGATCTGCAGGATCCGGCCGGTGATGTCGGCGCTGATGTCTACCGTTTTTTCCGCATCGATCTTCCCGCTGGCCGTGACCGCTGCCACCAGGTCCCGATGCGCCACAGTATCCATACGGACCTCGACCGCCTTGTGTTTTTTCTTGGCGACGGCCGCGCCGATCCCTCCGCCCGCGACCAGGAGGACCGTGCCGATGATGAGACCGATCTTCACTCCACGAGACATGCTCGTTCCTCGCTAACGAAGGGGACGGCCGACCGCGGCCTCGAGCGCGGTAATGGCGCGGTGATAAGCGTAGACTGCCGCGATGTAATCGCCTTCGGCCTTCTGGACGGCGTTCTGCGCGTCCGATATCTCGAGTGCGGAGCCGAGGCCAACCCGGTAGCGGTCCTGGGCTAGGCGCAGCTGCTCCCGGGCAGCGTCCCGACCCGTGGCCTGAGCGCTGATCGCCTGATAGGTGGCTCCAAGCGCGAGATAGCGGCTCTCGACGTTGGCACGGATCAGGAGGGCCTGGGCTCGCACGTTCTGGTCCGCGTCCTTCTGCTGGGCCCGGGCCTCGGCCAGCTGCAGGTGGCGGCTGAATCCGGTGAAGATCGGGAGCGAAATCGTGAGCGCGGCCTGAAATGGCTGGCCGGTGAAGCTGAATGGAAAGACGTTATTTCCATTGTGGACCTGCTGCGTTGTAGTCGCGTTCAGCATCGTGCCCGTAGGATCCAGCCCATTCGGGCCGAAACAGTCAGGCACGATGCCGCCCAAGTTGAGCCCTGCACGAACCTGGTTGTCAAAGGTGCATTGATCCGCCGCTTGCCGCCCCGTTGCAAGCTGCTGCTGGAGCAACAGATTCTCATTGGTGAACTGCTGGGTAAAGCCCGACCACCCGGCCTGCGCGGTGAGCCGGGGAAAGAAATCAGACCGCACGGCCCGAACGTTCGCGCGGGCGGCGGTCTCGCGTTCCCTGAGCGCCTTGAGGGACGGGTTCTGTTCCTCCGCCAGCTTCAGCAGCTCGTCGCGGCTATAGGCCGGCGGCACGACGGGGAAGGAGTCGGTGAGCTCGATCTGCTGAATCGGGACGGGTGGTGGGACGCCCATCCGCCGGAACAACTCGAGCTTGGCATCGTTCTCGGCCTGATACGCTTGCAGGAGGGCAACTTCCGAGCTCACCTGCGTCGCTTCGGCCTGTTTCACATCGAGCAGGGTCGCTTGGCCCACCTGATTCCGGGCTCTCGCGAGCCGGAGAAACTCGTTGTTCCGCTTGACCTGTTCGCGGGCCACCTCGGTCTGGGCGACCGCTGCCAGGGCGTTGAGGTACTGGGTTGTGATGTCGGCCTTGAGGCCTACGCCCGCATCCTCGATGTCCTCGTCGGTGGCCCGTTGCAAAGCCTTCTGTTGGCTGGGCCCGGCCAGGACTCGTCCATCGAAAGTCCAGGCGAGACCGATCTGATAGTTCGAGCTTACGAACGGGCTGGTCGGCCCGAAGAACGCACCGAATTGGGACTGCCCGGAGCCGGTGTACCCAAGCCCGCCCGAGGCGCTAACGGTGGGGAGGAACGTGGCATAGGCGTTCCGAACCCCCCACTTGGCCGGGTCGGCGTTGTTGACCACCTGGAGGTATGCCGGGCTTTTGGCTCGCCCCTGGCCAAGCGCATCTGCCAGGCTCAAGCCTGCGGTCGGCCGGGGTCGCACGGCGAAGGTGTCCTGGGGTTGCTGGGCGGTCGCGGTCGAGGCGGCGGCGACCAGGAAGGGCACAACAAGCCAACGGCGCATGTCGGTGTCCTTTACATGGAAAGCGAGAACGGCCCACCTACGGCGGGATGTGACGATAAGTTTCAGGTTGCGACAAAGGCTGGCAGGGCCAACGGGCTCATTTCTTTACCGGGGGTGCCGCCGGTGACACGACAATGGCGCTCCCGGGTAGCTCCAGTCGCTGCAGCCGGCCTTGAGCGTCCACGGTCAGCGTGCCGCTTACCTCGCCGGTCATCTGTACCTGGACCGTGCCGTTGGGCCCGGCGTCTCGACGCGCGACCAGGGTCGCTCTCCGGCCCGTCCGGGGATAGATCGCCGTCAGCCGGGCCCCCGAAGGGGTCGCGGCATCGACCAGCTGGAGGTACAGCGAGTATATGTTCTCGTCCAACAGCACGAGGTCCTTCCCCCCCGGCAGCTCGCGTCCCGCCTCCGATCCTTTGGTGACCGAGCGAACGATCAGTCGTGCGCCGGACCCCGCGGCCAAAATGACGACGTTCCCCTCCGGCGCCTGCACGTCGAGTTCGAACTTGGCGATGCCCGCCGTCGGCGAACGTTCCTCGGTCAGGGCGATTTGGAGCGTCGGCGACGTTGCCGGATACCGCGCATGCGCCTTGATGATGGTAGCGCTCTGGCCGGAGCCGCGCTGAATGGAGTACTCCTCGCGGCCGGTCTCTTTCCCTCCCTGCTCGACCGTCAGGGCATTGTCGTACGCCTGCTGAGCCGATAGGGCTGATGCCCACATCAGCAGCCAGGAAGCGACCCACGCACGCATGAACGGCGAGGCTCCGGTCACGGGTTGAAAAGCCGTTGGGTAAGGCGATCGAGAATAAATTTATACAGGCCTTCGCCCTTCGTCGCCGACGCGAGCGACGCTGTGGTGAGCAACTCGACGGTCACCAGCTCCGGGGCGAGATAGAGGAGTAGCGAGGTATCGAGTTCTCCGCCGTGGGCCAGCGGCTCGGGAGAGGAAAGGAGCGAGCCGAAATCGAGACCGAAAACGTCGAGGAGCATTACCGACGCCGCACCGGTTCGGATCGTGCTCAGAGCCTCCAGGTGCGCATCGTTCGCCTGGGCCGTCAGAATGACGAACTCGCGGACGCCTGCCCCCTCTTCCCACGCTTCTATAAGTTCGTTCATGACCCGATGTAGCGTCTTGCGTCGCAATGCCGCGCCGCCGGGCAGGGGATGGGTTGGCGGCTGGACTCCGTACTCGACGGCGGGGGCCCGCGGGATTCCGGACGCGCTCGAGAGGTCGTCTGCCAGACGCTCGACGATCATGGTGTCGCACCCGAGCGGAAGGTGTGGACCGTGCTGCTCGGTCGTTCCCACCGGCACGATTAGCGTGGATCTGGCCTGGAGTCGATCCCGTATTGCTACCGGGGTCATCTCCTTCAATCGCCAGGGCTGGGAGTCGTGAGGCATCTGGCTCGCTCGTGGGCGGTGCTGGTGCTTCTCGTTGGCGCTATGGCTGCCGAGTGGCTACGTCGCCCATCGTTGGGCTGGGTGGCCGCTGCGTGTGTGCTGGCTGCTGTGGCCGCGCGCGCTTTGAGCCCCTGGTCCAATTGGCGGCGGCTCGCGCTCGTGGTCGCCTTGACTGGGCTGGCGCTTGTCTTGGTAGTCGGCCATTGGCAGCTGCGCACGGTCGAAACCGACTGGGATGCCAAGCGCGCCGCCACGGTCGAGTCGGCATCAGCCGATCTGAAGAAGAGCCTCAAGCGAGCCTATCGAACGGTTCAGGAGGTCGCCGCGGCCGGCGTTCAGGCGGCGGACGCCGATCGCGAATCGGCATTCCGGCAGCTGGAGCGGGCGCTGCCCATCTGGGGCCCGGAAGTCGGCATTGCTGTGCTCGATCCTACCACGGACGTCCCGTGGGCATGGGCCGGCCACCATCGCCTTGCTCCAATGGC
Organism: Gemmatimonadota bacterium; assembly: GCA_046733215.1. GTDB lineage: Bacteria > Gemmatimonadota > Gemmatimonadetes > Gemmatimonadales > GWC2-71-9 > DASQPE01. The sequence continues at coordinate 3,135 of JBKPOS010000091.1, read as the reverse complement.
GAGCGGCGATTCGATCGCGGTGCGGACTACCGGATATTACGTCGTGCTCGAGGCCCGGCGCCACTCGCGCGGCGGCCGGGTTGTGGTGGCGTCGGAGCTCATATGGGCCCACGCGTCGGTTCCCGAGCGCGATAGAAGTCTGGCCGAGATTCTTCGGCGCCGAACCGATGTGTCCCTCGCGTTTTATCCGCCCGGGGTCGCGCCCAACAACCGCGATGTGTTCGACTACTCGGAGCCGACCACGCGCGGGCAGCGACTGCTGTTCAGCGTGCTTCCCGTGCCGCCGGAGCAAGGCGTCGCCCGGGAACTCGTGTTCGAGCGCGCCAGTCGGATGGTCGTGTGGCTGGTGCTGCTTACCATGGTCCTGGCCTTCTTCTTGGCCCCGCGTCCACTCGAGCGATATCTCATCCTTGCGTTCGGCATCTGGCTGTCCGCCCGCGCGCCGATCGGTGCGGCACTCGGGGCTCGGGCGTTGTTCTCTCCGGCCACCTTCTTCCGTCCACTCCTCGGGCCGCTCTCGAGCTCAGCGGGCGTTCTCGCGCTGACCGGTTTCCTTGTCACGCTGGCTGGCGTGTGGCTCTGGCGACGACGAGCGGAGCGCCGCTGGCCGGGGCTCGCCGCAGGGGCAGCTCTCCTGGTGGCTTCGCCATCGCTCGTCATTGCGCTCGCGCGCGGCATTACACCGCCCGCGCGCGGAGCAGCCCCCGGACTCTGGTTGAGCTGGGAGCTGACGCTCTTGTTCGCGGCATCGGCGCCGATCGTGCTTGCGAGTGCGCTCTTCCGAGGTCCGACGCAAACCACGTCCCGCTGGCGGATTCGCGCCGGAGTCGCGTTCGCGCTGCTCGTGTCGGTCGTGGGAGTGTTCGGTTGGAGCCCGGAGGGCTGGCCTGACTGGTACCCGTTTCTCTGGGTGCCCGCCTTGCTGCTGGTTGCGCTGCCGGCCCCGCGCTCGGCGACGATTCTGGGAATCGGACTCGTTGCCGGAAGTTCTGCCGCGCTCGCGACCTGGGGAGCCGAGCTCGCCGGGCGAATGCAGGTCGCTCAGCGCGACGTCGCCCGGCTGGGCGGGGAACCGGACCCACTCGCTGTTCCTCTCCTGGAAGGCTTCGCCGACGTGATTCGAAAAGGCGCCGCGCCGAGCACGGCGTCGGAGATGTACGCGCTGTGGGGTGAATCGCAGTTGGGCGACCAGGCCTATCCTGCCCATCTCGGGCTTTGGACGCGAGACGGCAACCTGAAGGAGGAGCTCCCGCTCGACTCGCTCGACCTGCCGCTGCCGCTGCTCTCTTCGATGGTCCGCGGACTTCCGGCCAGCCAGTTCGAGCGGGTGATTGCGCTGCGGCGAACCCCCGGCGTGCACTACGTTCTGCTGGTGCGCACCGGGGCTTCTGCGGTGATGACTGTGGCAGTTGGCCCGCGGTCGCGCCTGGTTCCTCCCGGTCGCCTGGGCCGCTTGTTGGATCCCGAGCGACGCGCCGCAACGCCCTACCGGCTGGCGCTGTCCGCACCAGGAGCGGCGCCTGCCGCCGACGACTCGCTCCGCTGGCGCCGCGAGGGATGGGCGCTCCGAGCGGAGCGCGAGTTGGCGTTGCCGGCGGCACCGAGAGAGATCCAGGCCGAAATAGACCTGCGCGGTCCGCTCCCGATCTTCGTGCGGGGGGTCCTGGTCGTCCTGTTCGACACCGGCGTTCTCGCGCTGGTCTGGCTGCTGGCCGAATACGTGGCCGGCGTGCCGCCGCCGCCGCCGCGCTGGCGGAGCCTGGCCCAATCGTTCCGGTTCCGGCTCGCCGTAACGATGGCGGTCTTCTTCATCCTTCCGGCCGTCGGCTTTTCGATCTGGGGCTTCGTGCGGCTTGCGGCGGAGGCGGACCGAAGTCGTGATCTCCTGATCACCCAGACGCTGCGGGATGCGCAGCTGGGAGCGCCAGGTCTCGAGCGCGCACGGGGTCCGCTAGTAGAGGACCAGCTGCGGGACTTGAGCCGCCGCATCGATGCCGACCTGGCGCTCTACCGGGGCGGAGCCCTGGTCGCTAGCAGCGCGCCGGTGCTTCAGGACCTCGGCGCTGTGGGCCAATTCATGGACCCGTCGGCCTACCGGAGCTTGGCTCTGCGAGGACAGCTGGAGTTGACTCGTGATGGCCCGATGCCCGAGCTGGGCGAACGGGTCGGGTTCCGTGTCCTTCAGCCAGGAACCCCGGCAACGCTGGGAGTGCTGGCCACGCCGCAGGTGGCAGACGACTCCAGCCTGGGTGCCCGGCAGCTCGATCTGGCGCTGGTCCTGCTCCTCGCGACCATCATCGGCGTGGTTGCCGCGCTGGCCGGCGCCCGACGGGCTGCGCTCGCGCTGTCACGGCCCGTGTCGGAGCTCCGGCGCTCCGCTATCGCGCTGGGCAAGGGGCAGGCACTGCCGTCGCACTCGGCTAATCCGCCGCTCGAATTCGAGCCAGTCTTCGGTGCGTTCGAGCGAATGGCTGCCGACATTCGTTTGAGCCAGAGCGCCCTGGAAGAGGCACGGCGCCGCACGGCCGCCGTGCTCGCAACCGTGGCAACCGGGGTCGTTGGTCTCGATCAGGGCGGCCACGTGATAATCGCGAACCGGCAGGCAGTCGACCTGCTCGGCCTTCCCTTGGCCGAGGGCGATCTTCTGCTTGACTACCTGGGCGACGAGTGGACCGCATTGGCAGAGGCGGTGCGGCGGTTCCTGCTTTCGGGGGGAGAAGGCGAATCCAGCGCGGAATTGACGGTGGGCGGGCGCCGGCTGACTCTCCAGCTCGCCTCACTGGGGCCCGACCTCCGGGGCGCAGTGCTCGCCCTCAACGACGTAACCAATCTATCCCGCGCCGAGCGCGTTCTCGCCTGGGGCGAGATGGCCCGCCAGGTGGCGCATGAGATCAAGAATCCGCTCACTCCGATGAGGCTCGGCGTGCAGCACCTTCGGCGCGTCTGGCGCGATCGTCGAGATGAATTTGGCGGCGCACTTGAGGAGACGGCCGGCAGGATTCTGGCAGAGATCGATCGGCTCGACACCATTGCTCGAGCCTTCAGCCGCTTTGCAGCGCCGGCGCTGGCTCAGGACCCGCTTGAACCCGTGGACCTGGCCGCGGTCGCGTCCGAGGTTGTGCATCTGTATCAACT
>JBKPOS010000090.1:0-6956 GCA_046733215.1 Gemmatimonadota bacterium | reverse complement strand
AGCAGGAGCGGGTCCGGCTGCCGAGCGGTGGCCACTGTTACGACGCGGCAGCGCTGGTCGGACTCGATGAGCCGCGCCGGATGCCATCCGGGAGGGAGCTTCGGAGCCATTACCCGCACACGTACGTCGAGCGGAATGGCTCCTGCAAGAACGGGCCGCGGGGTTGCTGAACAAGCCACGAGGCTCATCGCAGCGAAGAACACAGCGGCGCGCTGCCCAGCGTACGCGCCGGTTCGCGTCACTGCACTTCGCGCTTCAGGTACAGATGCACCATCCGCCCGTCGAACAGCGTATTCACCAATTCCCATCCCGCTGCGCCCAGGCGGTTGAGTTCGGCCTCTTCAGCGCCAGGCTCCTCCACCGGCAACCGCACCAGGTGCTTGTACTGCCATCGGGGTTGAACGAGGACGAGCGGCGGTTGAACGTGGCTCGGCGGCTGGGCCGGCGGCTCGAAGGCCGCGGCGGACGGGTTGGCTAGGGTCTGGCTCATAGGGCCAGCCTCCCTCTCTAGTTGCTCTGCTTTCTGTGGTCACGGGGAATGTAGCGGCCAGTCCGGGAAGGCACGCGCCAGCGCTGCACGCATGCGCCTGGTATGGGACCCCGGCCAGTACACGCGCTTGCAGCTCGGGCAGCAGCGCACCGGGCCGGGCAACTCCCGGGACGCAGGCGGGATACGGGTCTTCCAGTCTTCCGTGCCGGCTGGTAGCAACTCGGCGTTGCAGACCAGGCACCGAGTGAACAGCTCGACGGGTGGCGCGACGCCGACCTGAGCCACAACCTGTCGGAGTTGAAGGAGAGGGGCGTCCGCTTCCACGAGAAGCGATCGCTGCGGTCGGAGCTCGGCCAGGAGATTGCGGTCGCGAGTGAGAAGGATGCGCTGCTCGGCCTGTGCCCAGCGCACGAGCATGGGATCCGGAACATCGGGATTGTAGGCGGTGTCCATGCCGAGTACGCGGAGCCAGCGCGCCAACCGTCCCAACATGGCGTCGACGAGGAAGCGGGGTGTACTCGCCAGCGCCGCAAGACCCGCGAAGAAGATCAAGGAACGCGTCAGTGTGTTCTCACGCCGGATCTCTGCTCGTCAGTCGGGTCGTGAGTCATCGGTGCGCCCGCCTCGATCGGCTGCCACTGCCCACGGGATAATGATCCAGCCAATCAGGGCGAACCAACCCAGAGCCCTCACGCTGGGTGGAGGTGGCGACCAGGGCCCTGATGCCCACATCACTGTCGTCACTGCGACCAGAGACCAGAATGCGACGCGCGAGCCCCGACCGCCAAACCGGTGGCTCAGCAGGTACGCTGCAATGCCCGCCACCCAAAGGGAGCCCTCGACCACGAAGGTCATAGGAATGGAGTTCCAAAGCCCCAGACCGAGACGCGGCGAGGAGCCAGGCCACAGGGGCATGTCCGGGGCGTGGCTGATGAAGTCAAGCACCCAGTGGCTGACGACCAAGCCTACCAGAAGCAGCGATGCGGAACCCGGGACCCCGAACGAGCGGGCGAGAACGACGAGCACCAATCCCCACACGAATGCCATGACGAGGCTGTGCGACCAGGGGTAGGAGTCGAAGACGAGAGGCGTGAAGGCGGTCGCGCCCGGCACGATGCGGACGCGCTCGATACCGGCAACGACAAAAAGGGGCCACACCAGGTCCAGGGCTGTGACACCTGCCATGAGCCAGCCAAGGTTCACGCGAGGAGCGGCGCGCTTGGCGGCGAAAGCAAGGGCGAGGTGACCGACGAACACAGTGCTTCACGGCCTCAGGCGGCGGAGCCCCGCGTCGCTGGACGCGTCTGCGGCGTCTGGCGTTCGTGAAGAAGCATCCAGGACGTCCCGAACCTGTCGCGGACCATCGCAAAGCGGGAAGCGAAAAAGGTCTCTTCCATCTTCATGAAGATCTGGCCGCCGTCGGAAAGCAGGGCGTACAGGCGCTCGGCTTCCTCGTCGGTGTCGACTCTCAGGGTGAGATATGCGCTCCGCATGGGCTCGGCCGTCGGAATGTCGGCTCCCATGACGACTGTGCTGCCAATCTCGATGCGGGCGTGCAGGATCGCGTTCTTCCAATCAGACGGGGCGTTGCCCTGATCAGGCAGTTCGCCGTGCCTCATCATGCTGGTGATCTTGCCGCCGAGGTGCTGCTCGTAGAAGCGGAATGCCTGCTCGCAGTTGCCGCGGTAGTTGAGGTAGATGTCGAGTTTCATCGGATCATTTGGATCGTGTTGATCCGGCGACCTCGGCACCGACGCGCTCGACGTCGGCAAATGCGCTCAGCGTGAGCCAGGTCGGGAAAGCGCGGACGAGTGACCGCGGCCCATCGAGGCGGATCAGGCCGGCACGGACTGTCTCGGCCAGCCGCACGTCACCCATCCAGACCCGTGTCAGAGTCCGGAGGTCCGCGCTGACTACGATGTCGACCAGAAAACCGGGGTCCTTGAGGCAGAGGTCGACCTCCCGCCGCTCGAGCACGAGCCACCAATATCTCGGGCAACGCGTGGTCGCCGGCACCCCGAGGAAGTCGAAGCGCACGACGACCCGCTCCGAGGGCAGCGCTTCCAGGTTCACACGCCGGTGGATGTCCCACATCAGCAGGCCCGGGTCCAGGTCACCGCGGCCCACCTGCGCACGGGCCCACCGCTGGCCCCACTCACCGAGGCACTCGATAAGCGGTCGCAGCTCCTCCCCCGCCGCCGTGAGCTGATATTCGCGCCCGCGACCTCGTGGTCTGGGCACGCTCCGCACAATCCCGGCGTCCTCGAGCTGTTCGAGCCGTCCGGCGAGTAGGGTGCGCGACATCAGGGGTACACCCCGGTGTAAGTCACTGAAGCGGCGGCTTCCGCTGAGCAGTTCGCGCAGGACGAGCGGGGTCCATCGCTCGGCGACGATCTCGGCCGCCTTGGCAACCGGGCAGAACTGGCCGTACCCCTTCATCGTGAACCGACAATAGGAAACGGCAGCGGGCGTCGCAAGTCCATTTTTTGTGCTTTACCGCCTTGGTCGGGAGGAGCTATCCTGCCGGTCATCAGGAGGTGCCCTATGGTAACTCGATCAGCTCTCGTGACTGAGCGTCGCGATGCGACCGCCCTCGACGATGTAGCCCTCGCCGACCTGGCGCGACACTTCCGTGGAGAGCTCATCCGTCCCGGCAATCCGCAGTACGACGCCGCCCGCGCGATCTGGAACGGTGCGATCGATCGTCATCCCGGGCTCATCGCGCGGTGCACCGGCGCCGCCGACGTCCGGGCGGCCGTCCGTTTCGCGCGCGCGCGTGATCTTCTCGTCGCCGTGCGAGGCGGCGGCCACAACGTCGCCGGCACCGCGGTGTGTGACGGCGGGCTCGTGATCGATCTCTCACCGATGAAGGGACTGTGGGTCGATCCGGCGAGGCGAACGGCGCAAGCGCAAGCGGGACTCCTTTGGGGCGAGTTCGACGGTGAGACGCAGGCCTTTGGGCTCGCCGCGCCCGGCGGGATCATCACCCACACCGGCATCGCGGGTCTCACGCTCGGTGGAGGCCTCGGCTGGCTGATGCGTCGACACGGATTGGCCGCCGACAACGTCCTTTCGGCTGATGTGGTCACCGCCGACGGCGACTTCCTTCACGCCAGCGCTGAGGAGCACGCCGACCTCTTCTGGGGGCTCCGCGGTGGCGGCGGCAACTTCGGAGTGGTCACGTCCTTCGAATATCGTCTGCACCCCGTCGGGCCGGTCGTCCTCGCCGGCGTGTTGCTCCACCCTGCTGCGAAGGCGCGCGAGGTCCTGGGCTTCTACCGCGACTTCATCGGAAACGCGCCGGACGAGCTCACGACCATCGTGGTCCTCCGGATTGCGCCGCCCGCGTCCTTCCTTCCGGCGCGGGTGCACGGGCAACCGGTCGTGGTCATCGGCGCGTGCTACGCGGGCTCGGTGGAGGAGGGCGAGCAAGCGGTCGCCCCGCTGCGGCGGTTCGGCGAGCCACTGGTGGACCTGATTCGGCCGACGCCGTACGTCTCACACCAGGCGCTCTTCGACGGAACCGCGCCCCACGGGCTCGGCTACTACTGGAAATCGGAGTACGTGCCATCACTCAGCGATGCCCTCATCGACACGCTCGCCGAGCGGGCCTGGGGGGTCGCGACGCCCGAGTCCTACACGATCATCTTCCACTTGGGCGGCGCCGTCGGTCGACAGGATCCGGAGGGATCGGCCTTCGAAGACCGCCGGGCGGCCCATGCGGTGAACATCGACGCCGTCTGGTCCGAGCCCGCCCGCGCGCCCGCGTGCATCGCGTGGACCCGGGAGCTATGGGAGGCGGTACGTCCGTATTCCACGGGCCGTGTCTACGTGAACTTTCTCGGGGAGGAGGGGCAGGACCGAGTGCGGGCAGCCTACGGCGAGGTCAAGTACGAGCGGCTCCGCGCACTCAAGCGCAAGCACGATCCGACGAACTTCTTCCGGCTGAACCAAAACATCCGACCGTAGCTCGCCCTGCGCACCGGTCGGATGCTAGAGGCAGACCGCCAGGCTAAATGCGAACTCTTCAAATTCTGGCTTCGACGACGCTCACGGCCGAGTCCGTAGGAACCACCTGCGTGAGGCGGAGGCCCGCCTTCCCAAGCAGCGCGGCGTATTCCGGTTCCGTACGCTCGCGTCCTCCCGGCCCAACCAGCATCATCAGGTCGAGCATCTTGCCTGGGTGCGGGGTATTGCCGCCCGGAATCACCATTTCGATGATCAGCAATCGGCTTCCCGAATTCATCACGCGACGACAATTACCCAGGATCGTAAGGCACTGGTCTTCCGACCAGTCGTGGATGATGTGCGACAGCAGATAAGCATCCCCGCCCGCGGGAACGCTGTCAAAAAAACTTCCTGCGGCAATGGTGACGCGGTCTGCCACGCCTCGCGATTTGAGCAGCGCGGGAGCATCACGAACCACATGCGGCAGATCGTAGAGGATGCCACGTGACCCCGGATAGCGGTCGAGAACCGCAGCCAGCAGATTGCCGGTCGCCCCGCCCACATCCACGATGGTCTTGAGCCCGGAGAAGTCGTATGCCGCCGCTACCGCCGGTGGCTCGGCCCCGTGGAAACCCACCATCGTCTCGCTAAACATGGAAGCTTCTACAGGATGCTGGGCGAACCAGTCGAAAATCGGCATGCCCAGCGTTTTCTCGAAACCGCTCTTACCGGTCTGAACCGAATACAGCAGCTGGCCGAATCCGCTGATCCACCAGTCGCTCGCGATCGAAAGTATTGTCGCACGAGCGCAGCCGGGTGCGCCGGTTTTGAGCGCCTCGCCGAGCGAAGTCAAGCCGAACGAGCCCGCGTGATCTTCAGCCACAATGCCGAGGCTCGCGAGTGTTCGCAGCAGACGATAGAGGGACGGGGCGTGGGTGCCTGTTAGATGCGCCAGCTGCTCCGCGCTCATCGGCCCCTTAGCAAGGTGATCGGCCAGGTCTAGTTTGGCGGCAACGTGAACGATGTGGGACACCCAATGTCCCATGGCCATCTGGATAAGTTGGGCGTGTGGTGGTGCGGTTTGGGTTTCCTCGTGGATGGCAGTCATGTGAGTGCTCTCCTGCTCCGCGTTATCGGTTGACCTTACCGGACGTTCCTATGACTCGAGCGGGACCCCTGTCGCCGAGGGCGGGTCAGCGGCCTGCACCGCATAGCGTCGCCGCCGGGAGAAAAACCAGTGGAGCGCCAGCCACGTAGCTGCTACTCCATATCCTCCCGTCGCCAGCAGGGCAAGACCAGCATCCAGTCCGGTGGCGAGAAGCTGCTGGAAGCGCCGAGGGCCGGCAATCCACCCCAGAGCAAAAGCTGCAAGCTGGCCAATGGAGGCGCCAAGCGCGCTGCTGGCATGGTCGCGCAGAGCAGGAGCCCGAGCAGCAGGATCGCAAAGACAATGTCGAGGCTAAGCCGCCCCGCCGGGGACTGCGAAGCCATCTAGCGTGTGCCCGTCTTCGCTGTCGGTGCCGAATCGCCGGTGTCCAACTTGCCCTCGCAGTCGGGACAGAGGCCGTGCGATGTCCTCGCGCGATGCTCGGCCAGAAACGCTTCCAGGCTGAGCCATGTGTTCTCGAAACGGACCCGGCGGCACCATGCACAAAGCACTACGAAGGACTCCAGGTACGCGACCCGGCGGGCCGCTCGAATCGTCCAGGTAGAGACGGCAATTCCCAGCAGAACGACGACGGCGGACTCGAGCAATGCCTCTGCCACGCGGTGCGGCGAAGCGGGGGCGCCGAAGAGAAGGTGGGGCAGATCGAGCAACTCGTCCATCCAGACGAGGGCAGCAAGCAGCAAGAACCCGATGGCCTGCGGGATGACTGCGACGCGACCTGGGAACCGGGGAAGCATCAGCGGGTTCTCGCAGTCCGCTTCGACCGGGGTTTGACGACAGCATAATGCAGACGCACGACGCCGTCGGAATAGCGCCGGGACGACCGTAATGCCAAGGGCACCGAGCGATGCTGCGGCTCGATGAGCGGAATACCGGCGCCGATAAAGATCGGCATCATGTGGATGATGAACTCGTCGACCTCACCTGCATCGAGGAACGAGGCAATCAACCCGGCTCCCCCCATCATCCAGATGTTCTTGCCTTGCGCCGCCCGTACCCGCTTCACGAAAGACGGAATGGATTCGCCGACGAATTCGACCACCCCCGGTCGGGGCTGCGGCGGGTGTCGCGAGAAGATGTAATTGTTGACCTTGGGGTCGAAGTCCGCACCGGGGATTCCCTGCTTCTGAAAGCTCAGGGCAAGCTCGTACGTCTTGCGGCCCCACAAGATCGTATCGATGGACCGATAAAATGACCGCATACCGTAGTCGCCTGCCGTCTGCGGTCGGTTTAGCCAGTCGACATTGCCATCAGGACGGGCAATGTAACCATCCGCGCTGGTCGCGATGTAGACGATGATCTTGCGCATCCAAACCAACGTTTTCTTGATCGTTCCTAGGTGGCGCTCCA
>JBKPOS010000089.1:0-17137 GCA_046733215.1 Gemmatimonadota bacterium | reverse complement strand
GATTTTTCCACGACGTTCGATTGGCAAACCAGTTTCAGCTTACCGGTCCTGTTTCAACGGAGCTGGCGCATCACTCCCTCGGTTGGTGTCGCCAACAAGACGGGACAGGCGTTTGCGATTCGCAATCGGGAAACCGGCGGCGCTTGGGTCTTCCAGGGGAAGCGATTTCTCTTTGGTGTGAACTCGACGCCGACGCTTTTCGGCTTCTACCCGGGGTTCGGACCGCTTTCCCGCATCCGACATAGCTTCTCGCCGATCGTACAGTTCAACTACTCACCTGCGGCGTCCGTCCCCGAGGCATTCGCGCGGGCCATCGCCCCGGCGGGGCAACCGCTTGTGCTCCGGGTCGATCCCACCCAGACGCTGAGCGTGGGAATGAGCAACACGTTCGAGGGAAAAACCAAGCCCCCGCCTGGTGACACGTCCGAGACCGCCATTCGAAAGATCAAACTGCTCAGCATCAACACATCGCCCATATCATATGATTTCGAACAGGCCAAGAAGCCGGGGCGTACCGGCTGGACCACGCAGACGATTACCAACAGCTTTCTGAGCGATCTGTTGCCGGGATTCAACCTGAGCGTCACCCATGACCTCTGGCGAGGCGTGGTGGGAACCGATAGCGCCAAGTTCGATCCGTTCCTGACCAGTCTTCAGACTAACTTCATGCTTTCGACCAATACGTTTCGAGCGATCGGGTCGATCTTTGGCATCGGCCACGGGCCCAAGGCGGGCGCCGAGGCGAGAAGGGCGGATGAGTACAGTCAGATACCTTATGAATCGCAGGGCGCCCGCGCGACCACATTCTTCAGCCCCAACCAGGTCTCTCTTCCGCACCAGCCTTTCTCTGTCAATCTGAGCTATACGGTCCAGCGGACCCGGCCCATAGCGGGACAACCCACTGTTCCATCCCGGAAGAATCTGAACTTCTCGACCGGTCTGTCCCCGACTCGATTCTGGACCATTCAATGGACTGCGCAGTACAACCTGACCGACAGTCGGTTCGAGTCCCAGTCGGTCGCCCTGCAGCGCGATCTGCATGACTGGCGTGCGCAATTCAACTTCACCCGGAACGCCAACACCAACTTCGCTGTCTATTTCTCGATCTTCTTGATCGACCTTCCGGCCCTCAAGTTCGACTACAATCAGGCCACCTTCGAGCAGTGACTGTCATCCCCGCCGGACGGGCGGACGGCTGAAGAGGGGAAGGGGACAAGGCACCCTTTCCCGCTTCCCCCTTTCTCCCTTTCCCCGGCCTTTCTGGCACAACCCGTGCACGCGCGCGACGGGGCCCTTCGCCTTCCAACACCTGAGGTTTCAATGCGCGCCTGGTTGCCAGTCGCGGTGATTGCCTTCGCCGCCTGCTCTTCCGACTCGACCAGCCCCGGCCCGGGCAACGGCACCGTCCTCGCCAAACCGACCGGCCTGGTGAGCACGTCGCTCGACGGCGCTGTGGCTCTGACATGGGACGACAATGCCTTCGCTGCCAACCCGAATGCCTTCCAGGATTACCGCGTCTACAGCACCAGCTACAGCTTCGGGACCGATTACCTGAACGGCCAGTGCGGGGCCAACTGGGCATTGGAAGGCAGTACGGTGGCGCCTGAGTTTGTCGTGGGCGCGCTTGCCAACGGAGTGGCTGAGTGTTTTTCCGTCACGGCGATGAGCGTGGACCAGGTCGAAGGCCCCCGTTCGGATCCCCGGCAGGACACGCCGCGGCCGGACGCGCGCAACGTCGTAATCTTTGCCCGCCAGGTGTCGGGGTCTCAGAGCGGGTTTCGCTTCTGGAACGATCTGAATGGCGACGGCTTGGTCCAGAACAACGAGCTCGGGCGGATCGTGTCGGGGACCAGTTCGGCGGCGGATTTCTCGGTCGAGCGGGACGCGAACGATTCTCTCTTTTTCCTGCCGCGGCGGACGGGCACTCTGCTCGCGCTGTATGACAGCCTTCCGGTCGCTGATCTCACCAGCATCGATCTGGCTCCCGATCCGTCGGTGTCGCGGTCGCCGGTGCTCGACTACTCCACCACCGGCGCGACCGCGCTGCCGGGTCTGGGTTACGTCTTCGAGACGCGTGGCCCGGGTGGGGCCGTGTTGTACGGTGCCGTCCGACCCACCCACGTTGGCGATCGATTCCTCATTCTTGAGTGGTCGTTCCAGACCGATCCCGGGAATCCAGAGCTTCGGAAACGCCGCAAGCCATAGGCTCTGCCGCAGTCGCCCGGTGCGGGGTCGCGGTCGGCTTGTGCGGCGATCCCGCCCCGTCGAGATTCGGGCCCATGCCGGAACTGCTCGAGCTCGACGGCGCTTCCCTCACCATCGCTGACGTGGTCCGGGTCGCGCGAGACAACCGTGTAAAAGTTCTGGTCGGTGCTCGAGCCCGGGATCGCCTTGCGACGAGCCGCGCGATCGTGGAGTCCGCCATTAGCGGCGGCCGAACGATGTATGGCATCAACACGGGGTTCGGCAAGCTGGCCAACGTTTCTATCCCTCCCGACCAGCTCGAGCAGCTTCAGGTCAACCTGATTCGAAGTCATGCCGCCGGTGTGGGCGACCCATTGCCTGCCGACGTGGTCCGAGGTCTCATGCTGCTGCGCGCAAACGTCCTGCTCCGGCCCACCAGCGGAGTCCGTCCGGCGTTAGTCGATGCGCTCGTGGGACTCCTCAACGCCGGACTTCTTCCCGTCGTTCCGGAGCAGGGGAGTGTGGGTGCGAGCGGCGACCTCGCCCCCCTGAGCCATATCGCGCTCGCCTTGATGGGTGAGGGCGATCTAATCGCTACCGGCACGGGTGTGCCACGTCGGGTGGCCGCTGGCACCCACCTGGTCGAAGCTGGCCTTTCGCCTTTTCGTTTTGCACCCAAGGAAGGTCTCTCGTTCATCAACGGCACACAGGCGCAAACCGCACTGCTGTCGCTGATGGTGCATGATGGCTGGGTCCTTTGGCGTACGGCCCTGGGTGCGGCCGCGATGAGTCTGGAGGCGCTTCGGGGCACGCCGGCGCCGCTCGATCCCCGCATCCATGACGCTCGCCCCCATGCAGGCCAGCGCCAGGCCGCGGCTCTGATGCGCGAGCTGCTGGAAGACAGCGAGATCCGGGAGTCTCATCGCGAGAACGATCCCCGGGTGCAGGATGCCTACAGTCTGCGCTGCGCCCCCCAGGTCCTCGGCGCCGTCGCCGATGCGCTTCGGTTCGCGGAGGAAACAACGGTAGTCGAGCTCAACGCCTCGACCGACAACCCACTCGTGTTCGAGGATGGGGAGGTCATCTCCGGTGGAAACTTCCACGGTCAGCCGGTCGCTCAGGCGCTGGACTTCCTCGCGATTGGCTTCACGACGCTGCAAGCCATTTCGGAGCGGCGGATCGAACGGCTGGTCAATCCCGATCTCTCGCAAGGTCTGCCGGCATTTCTCACGCGCGACCCGGGACTCCAATCCGGTTACATGATGGTGCAGATCACGGCCGCATCGTTGGTCGCCGAATCGCGTGCGCTCGCCATGCCGGCCAGCATCGGATCGATCCCCACCGACGCCAATCAGGAAGACTTTGTTCCCATGGGAATGGCAGCGGCCGTGAAAGCCCGCCGCATTCTGACTAACGCCCAACGGGTGGTCGCCGCCGAGCTGTTGTGTGCTGCGCAAGGACTGGAATTTCTCAAGCCACTGCGCCCCGGCCGCGGCGTCGGAGACCTCTTTAGCAAGCTCCGGAGGCTCAAGCCCCCGGTTTCTGCGCTCAGCGCGGACCGGCCCCCAACCCCGGACCTCGAGCGCCTTTTCCGTGCTGTGGCGACCGGGGAGCTGGATCCGAAGGCCCGATGAGCCGACAGTCTGCTTGCCCCGGTCCCCACCCCTCCCTAACTTCCAAGTCCAAGTCCCATCGCCTGTTTCCCCCTTTTCCGCCCGATGCCGAATGAGTCTGGAAAAGCTCAAAGACAACGCGCGGAAATTCGAGCAGAAAGAGGACTGGCGCAAAGCCATTGACGTCTATCTCAAGGCCATCCAGCAGATCGAATCCGGCAAGGACGCAACGCCGGATCTCTCGCTCTACAATCGGGTCGGCGATCTGTACCTGAAGGTGAACGATACGCCATCGGCGGTGCGGCATTATGAGCGCGCGGTCGAACTTTACGGCGATCAGGGTTTCTTCAACAACGCAATCGCACTTTGCGGGAAGATTCTCCGAGTCAATCCGGGCCGCACAGCGACCTACCTGCACCTCGCCCGGCTCCACGCGCGCAAGAATGTGGTCATGGAGGCCAAGCGCAACCTGCTCGAGTATCTGGAGCGAATGAACGCTCAGGGGCAGCTCGATGAGGCGTTTAGTGCCGTGAAGGCCTTCGCGGATCAATTCTCGGGCAGTCAGGACATCCGGTTGATGCTGATCGAGCTGTTGCGAGCAGCGTCACGTGGTGAGCATGCGCGTGAAGAGCTGGATCGTCTCTGCGCGCAGTTGGAAGCGACCGGCGGCGCCAGTGCCCCGCGCTCTGCGCGGGAACAGCACGAGACGTCCGACGCAGAGTCCGAAAAACCGGCTACTCGGCGCAGGGGCGGGGATCTTGTGTTTCTGGACACGGGCTTCGGAGCCCCCGCGGCTTCTGCTCCCGCCACTCGCGACGTTCCGACGGGTGCCGCACCCGAAGGGTTGGAAGTCAACGCAGCTTTTGTCGAGCCGGTCGAGTCCACTCCTCTGGAGCCCGCCACGGCCGATCCGTTGGGTGGGTTCGAAGCAACCAGCCTGGAAGACACATCTGCCAAAGAGGCGAAACGAGACTTACCTGAGGTCCAGTCCGACTTCGATGGAATCCGGATCGACGGCTTCGAGGATGACCTGGCACTCGAGCAGGCGGCTGATCGTCCGCTCGGCTTCGACGCGACCGACGAGTCTGAGGTCGATCTATCAGATGTGCTGGCCGAAAGCCTGACCGAGACCGAGGTCCCGACCGAGTCTCCGCCCGATACCACGGTCTCACTTGACTTTATCGAGCCTGAACCGGCGCAGGTTGGTCTCGACGATGAAGTACCACCTGCACCTTCGCCGCCGAGTGCGGCAGCGGAGGTTGCCGAGATCGCGGCAACCGAGTCTGCGCCTGACTCGGCCGGATCGAATCCTCCGGCTGAGATCGCTCCGCCTAGCGGTATGGAGGCGCTGGAGCAGCGAGTGGCAGACCGACCGGAAGATCCCACGGCACATCAGGCGCTTGCCGAAGCCCTGCTCGCCGCGGGCGACTCACGTCGCGCTGGCGACGAGTTCGTCTTCGCGCGGGAATGCTACGAGGCGCAGGAGGCCTGGCAGGAGGCGGGCGACATGATCGCCAGGCTCATCCGTCTCGAGCCCGACGACATCAGTCACTATCAGAAGCTGGTCGAGCTGGCCTATCGAACGGGCAGCCGCGGCAGGATGCTGGAAGCGTATCTCGCGCTCGCGGCGGCGCTTCGCCGTATCGACGAGACGGAGAAAGCCATTGCAGTCTATCAGCGCGTGCTGGACCACGAGCCGGGCAACCGAGCCGCCGAGCAGGCGCTCGCTGAACTGAGGGAACCCGGCGTCGAAGAGGAGCGACCGCCGAAGAAGTCCGCGAAGGCGCGTCCTGCTGCTGCACCGCCTTCCGAGCCGACACCTTCGGTCGCCGCACCGCCTTCCAGTCCAACTCCACCTGCGGCCACGCCGGCGGGAGCCGGCGTGCCGCGGGAGGATTTCGTGGACCTCGGCTCACTCGTGCTGGGCGGACCGGTACGCCCGCGGGATACCCGGATGCGGATCGAAGGGGCAACCCCGACTGATGATGAGCAGAAGAATTTCGAGGAGACGCTGGCCGAGTTCAAACGCGGCATAGAGCAGAACCTCGATGTGGACGATTATCAGACGCACTATGACCTCGGCGTTGCCTTCAAGGAGATGGGTCTCCTCGACGAAGCGATCGCGGAATTCCAGAAAGCGCTTCGCGCCCCCGAAGGACGGCTTCGGACGTCCGAAGCACTGGGCGTCGCCTTCTTCGACAAAGGTCAGTTCGGAATCGCCGAAACCGTGCTGCGGCGCGGAGTAGACGGCGAAGCCGGTGGCGACGAAGCCAAAATCGGCCTGCTCTACTGGCTCGGCCGCGCGGCCGAAGCTCAGGGGAAGGTGCCGGAGGCGCTTACCGCGTACGAGCGGGCTCTCGCGGTGGACATTCGCTTCATGGATCTCGGCGAGCGGGTCCCCAGGCTCACTGCGGGACGCAACGCATGAGCTCGCCCGTCACACCGGTAACGCTGACGGAGCTGCAGGAACCCGTGCGGGGTGAGCTGGAACGGCTCCAGCGTGATCTGCGCCGGATCATCGAAGCCGATTTTCAACTCATTCGTGAGGTGAACTCGCACCTGTTGCAGATGCAGGGGAAGCTGTTCCGCCCTACCATTCTGCTTCTCGCCGACCAGGCGACCGGCGCCGCCACTTCCCACGCGGTGACTCTGGGAGCCGTGGTCGAGCTCATTCACCTGGCAACTCTGGTGCATGACGACTCGGTAGACCACTCTGTCCTGCGCCGGGGCATGCCTACGATCAACTCCCTGTTCAGCCACCAGGTGTCGGTCATCATGGGCGACTATTTGTACTCCCGCGCGGTGATCGAGCTGGTTCGCCTGAACCAATTCGAAGCTCTGCGGGTGTTGAGCCGGGTGACCAATGAAATGACCGTGGGTGAGATGCGCCAGCTGCTGGCCCACGATCCGCTTTCCTTTACAGAAGACCAGTACGATCTCCTGATCCGCGCCAAGACTGCCTCACTACTCTCGGGCGCGGCGGAGTTGGGTGCCTTGGACGCGCCAGCTGCGCAGCGAGCCGCCGCGCAGCGGTTCGGCGAAGCGTTGGGGATGGCTTTCCAGATCGTAGATGATTTGCTGGACTACACCGCGGACGCGACGGCCCTGGGCAAGCCGTCGGGCTCGGACCTGCGCGAGCACAAGGTCACGCTGCCGCTGATACATGCGTTGCCGCGAATGACCGAGGCGGAGCGTCGGCACGTGGGTGCTCTGCTTCAGAACGCCGAGCCGAAAGACTCCCAGATCGCTGAGGTGATCGGCGCCGTCGCTCACGCCGGCGGACTGGATTACGCCCGCGAGCGGGCCCAGCGGCTCGGCCAGCAGGCCGATGCTGAGCTGGACTGCCTGCCATCCTCGCCCGCCCGGGATGCCCTGCGGGCGAGCATTACCTACGTCCTCGACCGGCGGAGCTGAATGGCCAGCGGACCTCATCGGCCCGGATTCTACATCGGGGTGTTGGTCACCGGGTTCATTGCGGGGGGCTTCCTCACTTCGTTCCTGCGCCAGTGGCTCCCCGACAGTGCAGCCAAGACCTTTTTCACCTCGACGGCATCCCCCACCTTCGGGCCTGTTTCCGTCGATCTCCTGGTGGTAAACTTCACCTTAGGCCCCATTGGGCTTCATGTCTCGCTGCTTAGCCTGGTGGGGGTGCTGGTGGCGTATCTGATCGCGCGGTCGCTCTTCTAGGAGGACTTGTGGGAAATCTCGGCTTCTCGGAGATCATGCTCATCCTGGTGGTGGTATTGCTCCTCTTTGGAGCCAAGCGGCTGCCCGAGGTGGGGTCTTCGATCGGCAAGGGTATTCGGGAATTCAAGCGGAGTCTTACCGATACCCAGGATGCCATTATGGGTAATCCGGAGGAGCGTCCGCCGGCTCCCCGCCAGCTGGACACCCCGTCCCAGCCCGCGCCGTCATCCGGGGAGCCAAAGCGGTTGTCGCAGTAGAGAGCTAGCAGCTGTCAGCTATCAGCCTGCTCCGAGTGCAAACGCCCTCCGAGTCTTAGACCGGAGGGCGTCTGGTTTTGAATCGCTCTGCTAGATGATAGCTGATAGCTAACTCGCCTGCTGCCCCCGCGCCTGCAAGACCTTGCTCCTGTTATCCACGATCTTCGCTGTGCTCCGAAGTCCTGCCACGTAGTTCTGGACCCGCTCCTGCCGTGCTTCCTGATTGGCTCGGACTCTGGTCTGGATCATGTCCTTACCGAAGGCGGCAGAGTCGGCCGGAGTCTGCTCGAGCACCTGAAGCACGTAGAACCCGTCCTTCGTGTCGATGAGGCCGCTGTGCTTGCCGGCGGACAAGCCGAAGGCGGCTCCGGTGACCATCGGGTCCTGAATCGGTGAGCTGACGCGGGAGAACGGACCGTAGACCTGGTGCGGCAGCTTGAGTGCGTCAGCCGCCTGGCGCAAGGTAGCGCCTCCGTCAATTCGCTTGAGCAGGTCCTGCCCTATAGCCCGGGCTTGGCCCTTCTTCTTTTCGTTGCGAATGGAGTCGGTCACAACCTCCTTCGCCTCCGCCAGGGTGGGTATACCGGCGGGATGGATACTGTCCACGCGGAACAGATACATCGCGAATGGCGTCTCGATGATCGAGCTGATCTGACCCACCTTCGCCTGGCTGGCCCACGCGCCCGCATCCGGAAGCGTCAACATCCCTATCTGCACCTTGGCGCCTTCAGGTAGCGGTTTCGACTTCCCGATCTGCAGTCCCAGCGCGCGAGCGACAGTATCGAGCGCGGCCGGATCCAGTTGCTCCGCCGCCAGCTTGTCCAGCGAGTCTGCCTGAGCGTCGAGCCGGTCGCGATGTTTTCCCGTTACCTCGATGGGAATCAGGACATGACGGCCCTTGGCTTTCTTCTCGCTCCGACTGGTGACCTGGATGATGTGGTAGCCGAACTGCGTGCGCACCGGCTGTGAGATCTCGTTCAGTTTGATCGAGAAGGCGACGGAATCGAACGCAGGATCGAACGCCCCCTTGGTCCATTCACCCAGGTCCCCGCCCTTGTTGCCAGAGACCGTGTCGGCGGACTCTCGCTTTGCGACCTCTGCGAACGGGGCGCCGTCTACGATTTCCTTGCGCACCGCCTCTGCCCGGGTCAGCGCAGCAGCCGTGTCGGACGCGTCGGCCAGCCGGGACACGGCAACGAAGCTCATGTAAATGGTGCGCGGCCGTCCGAGCTGCGCCTTGTGGGCCTGATACCAGGCCTCGACTTCAGTGGGACTCACGGTGATCGCCGAATCCGGGACTGCCGTCCGGGGCACCAGAGCGGCGAGGTCGATCTTCACCGTCTCGTGCTCGTCGCGATAGCGCTCCCACACCGCGGGATCCGACAGGTATACATCCGACGTGATGGTGCGGAAGAGCTTGGCTCGTTCCAGCTGGTCGCGGTATTCCAGTTCTAGCTGGGGCAGGAACTGCTGCGCTACGCTGGACGTCAACCATTTCTGGTATTTGGCCGGATCGAACTGGCCCTTGGTCTGGAACTCGGGCTCGCGCAGAAATTGGGGAAGGGGAGAGGTACGAAGTGCCTCCACGACCTCATCGTCGCTCACCCGCACATTGCGGTCCCGGTACTGCGACTCGAGCAGCTCCGCCGTGACGAACTGATCCCAGACTTCGTTCCGGATCGCCTGCTGATCGTCCAGGCCCAGGTTTTCGGAGGACTCGCGCTGGCGTGCCTCGATCGCGCGCTGCACCTCGGCCTCGTACGCGCGCACGTCGATGCTGCGCCCATTTACCTGACCGACACTGGTGCCGGTTGTGATCTTGTCCCACGGCGCCATGGTCAGGATAAAAATGAGCATCAGAACAGCGAACACTGTCCCGGCCACCTTTCCCGCGAAACCTCGAATCAACCGCATCACTGCTGGTGCCCCGCGAGCCAAAGAGGGCATAAGCTTAAGTCGGACAACATCAAACCTCAAGGATGCAAAGCCCACTTGGCAGTTGACAGTCTCCGCGCGGATCGCTACTCTCCGCGAAACCCCTGCAACGACTTAGCACACTTCCCTACACGTACCCCCAGCTCGGGATTGGGATGTCCACTAGCGAGATCGCGAAGCTCGAGAGCCGCTGGCGGGAGAACCCAAATGGCCTGACCTTCGCACCACTGGCGGAGGCCTACCGCAAGCAAAAGGATGCGCAGCGGGCCTTGGAGATCCTCGCACCGGGTCTTGAGCGGCACCCCGACTACATACCCGCCAACATCGTGCTCGGCCGTTGCCATTGGGACCTCAACGACCTGCC
The DNA here is from genome assembly GCA_046733215.1 of Gemmatimonadota bacterium. Taxonomy (GTDB): domain Bacteria; phylum Gemmatimonadota; class Gemmatimonadetes; order Gemmatimonadales; family GWC2-71-9; genus DASQPE01. Next base: position 7,097 of record JBKPOS010000089.1, on the reverse strand, counting down.
CAACGCCGAGCGCGCCTTCACCCACGTTTTGAATCTCGACGGCGAGAACGTGATTGCATTGAAGGCGCTCGCCGACATCAACGAGCGGCTCATGCAGTACGACGCAGCCAAGCAATGGCTGGAAACGCTCCTCGGTGTCGATCGCAGTAACGATGAAGCCCGCGCTCAGTTGGAACGCATTCACGAACTGCAGCGCGAACAGGCCGAAGGGAGCGCCGCGATACCAGGAGCAACAGCAGCCGCTAAGTCGGTAGTGGCACCGGACGAGGCAGTCCCGCATCTCGACACCGTGGAGCCCGAGATCCCGGTTATCGATGAGCCTCCAGCGCGTCCCGAAGCGTTCGAGGCAACTCCGGAACCGCCGTCTGCCGAGGAAGCCGGGGCTGTTGAATACATCGGATGGGTTGCCAAGCCGGAGGACAGCGCGAACCAGCCCGAGCCCCTCCCACTCAAGGACCTGGTCGGCAACGAGCGGATCGACGTCGAGTCTTCCGTGCCTTCCGAGGAGCCCGACTTCGCCGAACAGCCGGTTGTCCTTCACCCTCCGCCGCCGGTCGTCGACGCCTTCGGCATTGAACAGTCGGAGGAGATTGTCCTCAACGTGTCGGGGCAGTCGGAGTACCAGACGCCCAGTGCGGTAGACGATCTGATGGCGGACGTCACCGGCACCCCGGTCGGAAGCATCGACGACCTACGCCGTGACCTTGCCCCCCCGGAGCCAATCACCTCGGCGCTGAGCGATCTCGAGCTGGTCAGGCCCGAGCCAACGCTCCCTATCCCCGAGTCGTCGGAGGGTGAGACGGCGCCGCCGGACAGGAGCGCTCGCACCGCACACTTTTACGCGTTGGACGAGCCGGGATCGGCCAGGGCCGCGAGCGAACCCGAGCCGGGGCCCGTTGCACCGCCACCGGCGCCCGAACCGGCTTCGCTCGCATCCTCAGAGGACTTGGGCGACGCGCCGGCAGTCTCCGAGCCGGAGCTGGTCGTGACCGAGACGATGGCGGAGGTGCTTCTTCGCCAGGGTTATCTCGCCGAGGCGCTCACGGTCTATCGCGAGCTGGCCCGTCGCAGTCCCGAAGCCGCTCACCTGAAGGCACGAGTCGCCGAGCTCGAGGCCCGCCAGGCGACCACACCAGCGCCGGCTGCGCGGCCGGCCTACGCGGCGCGCGATACCGGCGGAGAGTCGGTCGCGGATCTGTTCCGTGGCCTCCTGGCAGCCCGCCCAGGTGACCTGCCGAACCGTTGGCCTTCCCGGACCGAGGCTGCCGCCGAAACTTCGCCGGAAGAAGCGTCGGCCACACGTCCGGCCGGCGAGCCGCTGTCTCTCGGGTCGGTTTTTGGCGACGAACCGCCGCCGGTCGCTCCTGCCATGCGCAACTCTGAAAGTCAGCAGCCTGCGACTGCCAACCCTGTGTCATTCGATTCCTTTTTCGGGACGGCATCCGGTACGGCGGGTGCCTCGCCTGCACCGGCAGGCCGAGGCGCATCCCCACGTCGAGGAGACGATCTGGATCAGTTTCACGCCTGGTTGCAGAGCCTGAAACGCTGAATGCGCATCGCCGTCCTCAACGGCCCCAATCTGAATCTGCTCGGGACGCGAGAACCCGAGATCTACGGTCGGACAACCTTGGCAGAAATCGAGCAGCTGGTTCGGGCCGAGGCCGCCAAGCTCGGCTCGGAGATCGAGTGGATCCAGTCGAATCACGAAGGAGCGCTGGTAGATGCGGTTCAAGCGCTCAAAGGCCGGGTGGACGGTGCCCTGGTCAACGCGGCCGCGCTGACGCATTCGAGTCTCTCGCTGCGCGATGCGTTTCTCTCCGTGCGGGTTCCGTTTGTCGAGCTCCATCTGTCGAACATTTTCGCGCGGGAAGCTGAGCGGCGTCATTCGGTTCTAGCGGACCTCGCATTGGGCATGGTGACGGGATTCGGGCCGCAAAGTTACGTGCTTGCGCTGCACGCCTTGGTGGGCCGGCTGCGTGCTGCCTGACCGTCGCGCCGCGCGACAGGCGGGACTCCGCACGGCGCTCGCCGGCGAGGGGTTGGATGGCCTCCTGGTCACCCACCTCCCCAACATTCGATATCTCACCGGATTCAGCGGGTCCGCCGCCCTGTTGTTGGTACGACCCGATGATGCGGTGCTCGTCACCGACTTCCGCTACGCTACCCAGGCGCCGCGAGAGGTGGGAGAATCAGCCCGAGTCGAGATCGATGCCGCCAGCGTCTGGCAGCGGCTCCTGAAGCAACTCCAGGATCGACCCATCGACACGTTAGGGGTCGAGTCGCAGTCGCTGACCATACGCGACGCCGAGCGGTTGAGTGGCGCGGTCAAGGGCCGAGTCGTTCCCACCACCGAGCTGGTGGAGCGGCTGCGTGCAGCCAAAGATCCCGAGGAAGTGCACGCGATCCGTTGCGCTGCCGCGCTTGCCCAGGATGCCTTGGCCGAGATCATCCCGGGGGTGAGCGTGGGCCGGAGTGAACGCGAGATTGCGGCGGATCTCGAGGGTGCGCTGCGCCGGCGTGGCAGCGAATGGCATCCCTTTCCTACCATTGTGGCGTCCGGCCCTCGCTCAGCGCTGCCCCACGCGCGCACCAGCGCCCGGGTCATTGAGGCGGGGGACTGGCTTCTGTTGGATTTCGGGGCTCAGGTCGACGGCTATTGCGCCGATCTCACCCGAACTGTCGTCGTTGGCCGGCGAGCCGACGAGCGGCAAAAGGCGGTGTACGAGCTGGTGTCCGTCGCGCAACGGCGCGCGCTCGAGCATCTGAGGCCGGGAATGACTGGACGCGAGGGTGACGCACTCGCCCGCACAGTGATCGCGGAGCGCGGGTTCGGCGATGCGTTCGGCCACTCGCTCGGACACGGGCTCGGTCTCGAAGTGCACGAGGCTCCCCGTGTCGCCGCGACCGCTGAGACGCCCATTCCAACCCACGCCGTAGTCACGGTCGAGCCGGGGATCTATCTTCCGGGTTGGGGCGGAGTGCGGTTGGAAGACGACGTCTACCTCGGCCCGGACGGACCGGAGTGTCTGTCGGACAACCGAACGGAGTTAGTCGAACTGGTGTGAGACCGACCGAACACTTATGACCCCACAAGAAATGCAAGAGCTGGCCGAGCTGCTCCAGACCGTCCCCGGGATCAAGTCGATCGATCTCAAGGACGTGAGAAAGCTGGCGCAACTCCTGCGGGAGTCGCCCGAGATCGGTTCCATCGAGATCAAAGGGTGGTTCGGTACCGGGGTGGTGATTACCCGCACCTCGAATAGCTCGCATCCTCCTGCCGTGCTCGCCCCGATGCCGATGTTGCAGCAGATACCCGCGCTGCCCGCGACCCGCGGTCCCGCTGAGCATCACGGCGGGAGCGCGCCGGGGGCTGGTGCTCCGGGCGTGCAGAGCGCCCTCAAGGAAATTCGGTCGCCCATGGTGGGGACATTCTATCGGGCGCCCGAGCCGGGGGCAGAGCCCTACGTGCAGGTGGGTACCCGGATCACGTCCGGGCAGACAGTCTGCATTATCGAAGCGATGAAGATCATGAATGAGATCGAGGCGGAGATCGCCGGCGTCGTCCGGGAAGTGTCGGTCGAGGACGCGCAGCCGGTGGAGTTTGGCCAGGTCCTTTTCCGGGTGGACCCGAATGGCTGAGGCAACCGCACCGGGCGCCGTCGCGGCGTTCAACTTCAAGCAAGCGATTGCGCAGATGATCCAGCGCAATGGCTCCGACCTTCTCCTCAAGGTGGGGCGGGCCCCCACGGTGCGAGTCAACGGAGAGTTGGCTACGCTCGAGATGTCGGCGCTCAAACCGGAAGACCTGAAACTGCTGGCCGAGCAAGTGATGACGCCGCGTCAGGTGAAGGAGTTTGCGGAGAAGAAGGAGGCGGACTTCGCAATCGGCGTGCCGGGTGTGGGCAGGTTCCGGACCAACATCTATCAGCAGCGTGGTACTCTGGCGTTCGCCTTTCGAGCGATCCCCTATGAGGTCAAGACTATCCGGGAGCTGAATCTCCCGCCCATCCTCGAGGAGATTTCTCTCAAACCCCGCGGCATTGTGCTAGTCACGGGCATCACCGGGTCGGGGAAGTCGACGGCGCTGGCCTCGATGATCCACCACGTGAATCAACACCGCCGCTGCAACGTCATCACCATCGAGGATCCGATCGAGTTTCTCCATCGAGACGTACAATCCAACATTTCGCAGCGGGAAGTCGGCAGCGACACGCTGTCCTTCGGTGCGGCGTTGCGGCACGTGCTGCGGCAGGATCCTGACGTGATCCTGATCGGCGAGGTCCGTGATATGGAGACGCTGGATACAGCCCTCAAGGCCGCCGATACGGGCCACCTGGTGTTCTCCACACTCCACACGACCGACGCGACCCAGACCATCAACCGCATTATCTCATTCTATCCGCCCTACCAGCACCAGGAGATCCGGTCCCTGCTTTCGACCGCGTTGGCCGCGATTGTGTGCTTGCGACTGGTTCCCCGGAAGGACGGTCGCGGGCGGGTGCCGGCCGCCGAGGTCCTCATCAATACCGCCGCGGTGGCAGACAACATTCGCGACATCGAGAAGGCGCTGAACATCCCCGATCTGATCGCCGAGGGCACCGTGTCCTACGGTATGCAGTCGTTCGACCAGTCGCTGATGAAGTGGTACAAGGAGGGTATGGTCGCCTACGAAAGCGCGCTGTTTTACTCGTCAAACCCGAGTGAGTTCGCGCTTCGGGTCTCGGGTGTGGATTCGGCATCGGATCGTACGTTCTCGGAGTTGAGCGCAGACGCGGCAGCTCGGAAGTCGCTCGACCTCACACCCTGAGGCTCAGTCACCCGACGGCCCGCAGCCAGGACCGCCTAGTGAATTAGGGAGCCGACCAATCCTCCGATCAGGACGCCCACGGCGGCGCCCACCAGTCCGCCGCCGATGATCTCCTCGGTGCAGGAGGGCTCATCGTTCGCACCGCAGATGCCTCCACCCACGTACCCGCCGGCGACAGCAAAGGCGACTCCTCCAACCACGGCACCCTCGCGCCAATGGCTGCGCCCGGCCGCCGTGCGGAGCGTTGCTCGCTCAGCGGCCAGCGGATCATCGAAGTGAAGCTGGCGGGCGGGATACAGGTTCACTCGACGAGCCGTGTGGCTCGCCGGCTGCCAGGCCGAGACAGGATCCTGCGCCCCCAGCGCGACGGGTGTCGAGGCGACCCAGATCCCAACCGCAGCGAGCATCAGCCGCACAGATCGACGCATCACGGCCTCCAGGGGTGATTCTAGAAGATGTACGAGCTGAGAAAGAGACCAACGCCAAATGCCGGTGAGGGTTGCTTCACAAGAGGGGACGCGGCTCGCTGGCGTGGCGTGCACGCGGGAGTTCCGGCTGCCCCTGCCGGGCACTAGCTTTCCGGTCCCTTCCCAATCTCCGGAACCGGCGGACACATGGAGGATCACACCCCCGATGCCGACTGGGACTGCTGGCCGAATTTCAATCAACACAACGTCATCGCCATTGGCTCCGGCGACTTGACCTCCTGATGTTCAAGAAAGTCCTCATCGCCAACCGCGGGGAGATCGCTCTGCGGGTCATCCGTGCTTGCCGCGAGCTGGGCGTGCAGACCGTGGCCGTCTATAGCGAGGCCGATCGCGAGTCGCTCCACGTTCGGTTTGCCGACGACGACGTCTGCATTGGTCCCCCTCCCGGCCGGCTTTCGTATCTCAAGATCCCGAATCTCATCGCCGCGGCGGAAATTACCGGCGCCGACGCGATTCATCCGGGATACGGATTTCTGGCGGAGAACGCGGAGTTCGCTGACACCTGTCGGGCGTCGAACATCACGTTCATTGGGCCGACGGGCGAACAGATCCGGCTGATGGGCGACAAAGCGACCGCGCGACGCCTGGCGCAGGAAGCCGGTGTCCCGACCGTGCCCGGCTCGCCCGGGACAATCGATGACCCCGATGAAGCCGTTCGCTTTGCGCAAGAGATCGGCTTCCCCGTCATCATCAAGGCGACAGCAGGCGGGGGCGGGAAGGGTATGCGAATCGCCCACGACCTCGAGCAGTTCTCCGAGCTGTTCGGGCTCGCGCAGAACGAGGCGCTTGCCGCGTTCGGGAACGGCGCCGTCTATGTGGAGAAGTACCTCGAGCACCCTCGCCACGTCGAGATCCAGGTGCTGGGCGACTCCCACGGGAAGGTAGTGCACTTGGGCGAGCGCGACTGCTCGGTTCAGCGGCGCCACCAGAAGCTGATCGAGGAGAGTCCGAGTCCGGCCCTCGACCATGCCCTTCGGCGCCGGATGGGCGAGTCAGCCGTGGCACTCGCGGCGAACATCGGATATCAAGGCGCCGGAACGGTCGAGTTCCTGCTCGACACCGACGGAAAGTTCTATTTCATGGAGATGAACACCCGGATTCAAGTGGAGCACCCGGTCACCGAAATGGTGACGAGCTTCGATCTCGTGAAGGAGCAGATCGAGGTCGCCGCCGGCGCGCCCATCAGCTATCGGGGTGACGGTACCCGCTTGCGGGGACATGCCATCGAGTGTCGCATCAACGCCGAAGACCCCTATCGGAACTTCCAGCCGTCGCCCGGGCTGATCACCGCGTACCATCCGCCGGGCGGCCCCGGGGTGCGGGTGGACACCCACGTATACGCCGGTTACACGGTTCCCCCGTACTACGACTCGCTGCTCGCAAAGGTGATCGTGCACGGCAATACTCGACAGGAAGCGCTGTCGCGCATGGGACAGGCCCTCGACAGCTTCATCCTCGAAGGCATCACGACCACGATCCCGTTTCTCGCCCGGGTGATTCGGCACCCGGACTTCGCGGCGGGAAAGGAGGACACCCGGTTCCTCGAGCGCGAGTCCCATCTGCTCCAGCCGGACTGATGAAGCTGCACGTCTGGTTTTCCCCGCTCGGGCTCGGCCCGGCTGACGTCCAAGGCCGCACGATCTTCGTGATCGACGTCCTTCGTGCGACTACCGTCATGTGCGCCGCCCTTCACAACGGTGCGCGCGCGCTCATACCGGTAGCGTCGACCGAAGAAGCACTCCGGCTGGCCCAGACGATCGGCAGCGCGGATGTCCTGCTCGCCGGCGAGAAGGGTTGTCTTC
>JBKPOS010000088.1:0-7313 GCA_046733215.1 Gemmatimonadota bacterium | reverse complement strand
CGCCGAAGACTTTGGGCGGATAGGCCACCTGCACGATCTCGCTGTCGCCGTAGAGCGTGTACGGTTTTGCCTGCCTCGACAGATCCTCGCGATAGCGGTTGAGATTCTCCTTCCCCAGCACGGTAACCCAATTGTCCGCTGAGTCCACGACACTGACGCCCGGAACGCTGCTCGACATCGCCAGGGGGTCGAGGAAGGTCTTGACGATCACCTCGCGGAACGGTTTGCCCGTCTTCTTCTCGATAACTGCCGTCAGGTAGTCGAACCGGGCGCCGTCGTACTGGAAGCGTTCTCCGGGCGTTGCACCGCCCGAGGTGTGGGTGAGCAGGTGCTTGACCCTGACCGACTCGTCCTTGAAATCGGCCGAGTAATGGGACATGGGCTCGTCAAGATCCAGTTTCCCTTGCTCCACGAGCTGCATGATGAGCGTCGCCGCGAACGTCTTGGTGAAGGAAGCGATGTGATAAACGGTCTCTGGCGTCGCGGGCACGCGGCCTTCGACGTCGGCGAAACCGAATCCCTTAGCCCATAACAGCTTTTGATCCTTGATAATGGCTGCGGACATGCCCGGGATTCGAAGGAGTGTGCGAAAGTCATCGACCTGTTGGTCAAAACGCTCCAGGCGTTCCTTATTCTGGCTTGAGGTATCCTGGTTCGTTACAGGATCAACCCGGCCCGGCCGCTGTTGGCTGAACACGCCGTTCTCGGCGTGCAGGTCTTCCAGGACGAATCGTGCTCCATCGAACCATCCCCCACCTCGGAGCTCATAGGAGCTGGCGGCAGGTTCTTGGGTGCAGGCCACGTAGGCCGTCGCCATGATGAGCAGGAACGTAAGTGCGACAAGCGGCTTCGATGGCATCGCCGTCTCCCGAGAAGTGTCAATCCGGATTAGACACTGATGGCCGTCGAAGCGTTGCGCGGGGATGTGGGTGCCGCCTAACGACCTACGCTTCAGCTGCGGGGGATAAGACCGAGGGTTCCGAATTCTAGGTTCCGCTGAACAAGCGCGCCGCCCACCAGCTGCAAGTGGGTTAGGCGGCGCCGGAAGGGATGAGTGCTGAGAGGATCTCCTCGCTTCGCCGTATACTGGCAAACTCGGAATGCAAACTTGCCAACGCGAGACGGTGCATTTGCTCAGCCTCGAACCGCGAGCCATCGTAGCTCACGCGATCAAATGTCGCTGTCGCATCAGCCACTACCATCACAGTAAACCCCAAATTCGCCGCCATCCGCGCCGTGGTTGAAACGCAATGATCCGTGGTGAGCCCCACAAGCACCAGGTCCTGGATACCGTGCGCTTGCAGATACCCTTCGAGACCGGTACCAATAAACGCGCTGTTGACATGTTTTCGGAACACCGGCTCATCTTCCCGTGGTGCTGTTTCAGGCTTAAAGGCATTTCCGTCGCCATCTGGTCGAAGGGGAGACTCCGGCTCACGTGACATGTGCTGAACGTGCAGCACGGGCCGCCCAGTGCGCCGCCATTGGGTCAGCAGGCAGGCCATGTGTCGTTCGGCATCGGCGTTGTTGCGTCGCCCCCATCGAGGGTCGTCGAACCCTTGCTGGACATCGATCAGGATCAGTGCGGCATTCGGTGGAAGATTCACGATCCCTCCGGTCAAGCCAGACTGCGATGCGTCGCCTAACACTAGCGAACGAGGGAGTCCAACTGACGAACATCCCGACCGATCTCACGATAGTATTTCCGAGTCAGCTCAAGCAGGGTGAAGCCGTCCTCGTAGGCAGCAAAGCCGCCGTTGATCCCGTTGTCGAGGTAGATGAGGCCGCCTTCGACGACGAAGAAGATCAGCGCCGGCTCTGGTGAGTCCTCGGTAATCACCAGCGTGTGAGCTTCGCCCGCCGGTTCGTAAATGAACGTGCCGGGCTTCGCGACCCAGTCATGCTCCAGGTACCGCCAGTGCCCACGCATGGTGTAGCCCCGCACGGTGCCAATATGGTAGTGGACGCCGAGCTGGGCACCGGGGAGCGCCTTCAGAACTACGCTGAACCCGCCAGACGTGACGTTGAAGCAACAGGGCTGAAACCATACGCCATCGGCATAGGGGACCCACAGCCCCTGATCATCCAGGTTGGTGTTGACGACAAAGTGATCGCGGTTTCTTTGCTTCGGATCGAGTCCGTCGGTTACGCTGTTGAAGGCAGTGATTGGCACGTGAGTCCTCTATTCTGAGGGAGGATGAAAGGCCCTTTTGTGCTCTCAGCGCGCAGGAGATGCTCGTCGGCTGCAAGCGGTGGTTAGGTCACTCTCCGGAACGGCCGCCTAAACCAAACCCAGGTCCACGCGAAGCCCAGCACTCCGCTTGTCAGCACGATCAACCCAGCCACCAGCAACGGCGGGCCCGGGTGCCTGCCGTACCAAGAGGCAGCGAGCGCGAGCTCCACGACTGCGTTCAAGATCAACAGGGCATAGCCGACAACGTGGCGCCAGTCGGCCTGCTCGGTGTAGAGCGCGAGGCCACCCCAGAAGAGGGCGAGCCGAGCCGCGGCGATCAGCCCGCCAACTCGGAGGCTCGTGGCCGCCAGCGATCCCTGCGGGACCCCGCGTTGTCCAGCCGCTCGCGCTGTCAGGATGCCGACGCCGACCACGAGGAGGACAAACGCCAGATAGAGCATGGATTCCTCGTGGTTATCCGGACGTCGGATACTGAGCGGGGCGGCCGTAGACTTTAGTCCCGATGGCTCCTTCTCGGCTCATACCGCATCGCCACCACCCCCGAGCCGAACTCCAGCCGGCCCATGAGCTTCAAGTCGACACGCTTCGATAGCCCAGTGAACAACGTCGGCCCATGGCCCGCTAGCCTGGGATGCACAACGAACTCGTACTCATCGATCAATCCCAGCTCCGCCAACGCCTGCGCGAGCTTCACGCCTCCCACCAATAGTCCCTTGCCCGACTCCCGCTTGAGCTGCTGAACCGCCTTCCCCGGATCCCCGCGCACCAGCTCCGCGTTCCAATCGACCCGATCCAGAGTGCTCGACACAACGTACTTCTTTGCGGCGTCGATCGTCCGGGCGAAGGGTTCCATCCAATCAGGCCTCGCTCCCGTCCGCGCCGGCGGCCGCCACGCTGCCTCCATCATTTCGTAAGTCACCCGGCCAAAGAGGAGGGCATCGGCCTGGACGAGGTTCTCGACCGCGTGACGATGCAAGTCTTCGTCCGGGATCATTACACGATGATCGCAGCACCCGTCCAATGTGACGTTGATGGAATACCGAAGGGGTCGCATTACGTGCTCCTGAAGCTGGCTAACGTCTACGCTTCAGCTGTGGGCGATCAGCTCCCTGGTTCCGAATTCTACGGTCCGCTGAGACGGACGCGCCCGCCAGCTGCAAGCGGTGGTTAGGCCGCGAGTTCTAGTACTTCGCCGTTGAGCAGACGCACCATGAGGTGGCTGCCCGGCTTGAGGCCGAGTAGGGGTGCGAGCTTGTCAGGGACGAACACCTCGATGAACGAGACGTCGCCCGACCGCGCCTTACGAGCCGCGACACCAGCGGCTGTCTCAGCAAGCACTATTGGAGCAAGCAGCCATTCCTCGCCAGCCAAAATCGGCCTTGCAGGACTTGGGAACGCGACCGGTGCAGTAGCGTAAAGATTGAGTGAGCCCTCGTACAGGGCTCGGCCGAAGATCGGGCAGAGGATAGGGGTCAAAGTCGGCAAGTGCAGGTACGAGGACTGGCTGCCGGTGCAATAGGTGACCGTCAACTCGAGCCCACCCGTAGGGAACGGACGCCTGACTGAAACCATCCCATCAATGATTCGTACCTCGCGGCCTAACGAGCCCCGCTTCAGCTGCGGGCACCAGCCTGCGCATTCACAATTCAACGCCTCCACAGCGGCCGCACGGAGGTCGAGGCCGCATCGGCGGCCGAGGCTGATGCACGACCGTCAGCTGCGAGGGGTGGTTAGGTGGCATCGGGACGTCCGCGGCGAGTCGCGATTTGCCACGTGTTCCCCCACTGGTCCCTTACCATACCGCGACGGTCCCCGTAGGGTTGATCCGACGGCTCTTCCAGTGACTTAGCTCCTGTGCTAATTGCCTTCCGATATGTCTCATCCGCGTCGTCCACATATACGTAGAGAAAGGCCGGCATCGGGTCTCGGACTCCAGCTTCTGTAACCATGATGATTGAGTCGCCGATCTTCATCTCGACCGGTCGATCCGCACGATAGGCACCTGTCGCAGCGAACACACGCTTGAGAAACTCGACTAACCGTTCTGCGTCGTGTGCCACGATTCGTGGAGTCACAGTATGCCACCCCTCGGGCGCGAAGCCAGAGCGGGCCGTTTTCCTCATAATTTGGTCTCTCCGCTAGCAATGACGATGCCGCCTAACGAACCCCGCTTCAGCTGCGGGCGACTTGCCCGCATTACCGAATTCTACGTTCCGCTGATCGCCCTCGGCGATCAGCCCGCGCGGAGCGCGGCGCGGAAGCGCCCGTCAGCTGCAAAGCGGTGGTTAGGCAGCAAGCTGCCTCTAGATCTGTCCTGCACCAATAGCACGACGGAAGCTCTCCATTGTGATGGTTCTCGCGGACTGATATGTGTCGTAGGCACCCCTGAATTCGACTGGCATCGCAACACGCTCGGCCGTCACTGCGAGGTCGCGTTTCGCCGCGGCGCCGGCGTCCATCTGGGCGAGCACGGCCCCGAGGCGGCCAAGTGCCTGCATGTAGTCACCGGCCCTGCGATCGGCGGCAAGGCGTGAGGAGTGCTCATTGGCCTTTAGATCGTCGGGATGGTGCCTCCATCGATCACATACTCGCTCCCGGTGATCGACGCAGCGCGATCGGAGGCGAGGAACGCGACCAATTCAGCGACCTCGCTCGGCCAAGCCGGACGGCCAAGCGGGATGCCGCCGAGTGACCGCATCAGTTCCTCGCGCGCAGCATTCCGATCGGTACGAGAGTTTGCCGCCAGCCTGTCGATCAGCGCTGTTGCCGCCGTGGTCTCCGTGAAGCCCGGCGCTACGCTGACGACCCGCACGCCTTTCGGTCCAACCTCGTTCGACAGCCCCTTGCTGTAGTTGCTGAGCGCCGCTTTGGCGGCCGCATACGCGAGGGTCGCCTCGAACAAGGGGAGACGCCGCTGGATCGACGAGATGTGGACGATAACGCCTGCCCGCTGATCCAACATCAGCGGCAGTAGCCCACGGTCGAGGCGAACGGCGGAAAGCAGATTGCTATTCAACGCGCGTTGCCACTCATCGTCCGTGAGTGCCGCGAAGCCTCCGCCCGGTGCCGAGGACCCTCCAACGTTGTGGACCAGAATATCGATGCCCCCGAGACGATCGCGCACGGCGCTGACGACCTTCTCCGCGCCCTCGGGGGTGCTGAGGTCCGCTGCCACGAACCGATCGGGCTGAAGGAGGCCCCCTGGGATGGATCGAGCCGTAGTGAGCACCGCTGCCCCCGCATCGGTGAGTCGTTGCACGATGGCTTCGCCGATGCCCCTGGTGCCGCCTGTCACCAGCGCACGTTTGCCGGTCAGCTCACGTTCGGAGGAAGTGCTCATCGCTAAGACTCCATTCGCCGCCTAACGAAACGCGCTTAAGCTGCGGCGGACATCTCGAACTGTAGGCAACATAACGCTTCCTTTAAGAGCAGCGCCGACAACTTCAAGCGCTTGTTAGGCGGCACTCGGCTCCTCTCAACCATCTGGTTCGTGACGAACTCCGCGCGCGTCGATGCGGAGCACCCATCGCGAGCCGTTGCTGGACGTTCCACTATTCGACCGAACGACTTTGGAGGCCGCCCCTACCGTTTGTCTCGGAAGAACGGGGTGAAAGCGATGCCGATCAACAGTCCTTCTGGGCTGAGAAACCGGCTAACCGTTTGGCCCCATGGCTCCGTCTTGTTTTTCACGAGCATTCGATACCCTTGCTGCTCCAGTACAGATGTGGCTTCCGTGACGTCATCGACGTCGAATTCGAGCCAAGCCTGAGGGGCAGGAATGTCAGGTGGCCAGCACGCTGTGCCAAAGCAGGACTGTGCAGCTTGCGACAATGGCCAGAGTGCGAAGGCCTTTGCGCCTTGCAAGGACTCCGTGTGTAGATAGCCATCGCTCTCTTCTTCCAACGCGATGCCCAAGACCCCTGCGTAAAGCGCTTTGCTTCGCGCTCCATCTGAGATGATTGGACCAAACCCCGCTATAAAAAGAATCCGGATGTTCTTGGGTAGCTGCATGGCGGCTCCGAATGAAAGACCGAATCGCGCTCGCGTTTCCGGCCTCTCTGGGGAATGCGGGTCGAGGAAGAACAGTCCGAGTGCCGCCTAACGACTTGCAAATCAGCTGCAGGCCCTCGTGTCGGTGCACGCACAAATCAACACTTCCACTGCTTGGCCACTAGGAGCGCCGCGCCCGAGCGGAGTTCCGGCCCACCCCGGCCTGTCGGCTGCATTTGCGGGTTAGGCGGCTCCGCCTTCGGCGGCCGCAGGTCGGCTTCTGGGCGGATAGTTTACCTGAAGCCGAACATCAGCCACGCTTGGTGGCTGACCCAGTCGGGATACAGTTCGGTCATTGCGTCGTAGAGTTCGTGATCGCTGGAGGTCGACTCCTTGAGTCGCCCGAAGTCGGTGAGGTAGCGTTTCGACTCATTGATGGCCGCTGGGGTATCCGGGACACCCGACTTCTTGTGGCCGGCTACGGCGATCTTTGGGTTCAACGCCGCCAGACGGTCCAGCGCGGAAATCCAATTCGCGCGGCTTTCCGGTGTGGTGTCGCCGACGTACATGTGGCACTGGTTGTAGAAGACGTCGCCGCCGACGACGAGATCGATCGATGGCACGTGCAGAGAGGTGGAATCGACGGCGTCGGTGCGACCTTGTTCGATGATGCGCAACTCGTGGCCTTCCAGCGTGAAGACTTGGTCTTCGTAGGGTTCGGGGAGCGCGATCCTGGCTGGCAGTTGCCCGGGCCAGCGCTTGCGGTACAAGGGCACAGACTGCTTGCGCATCAGTTGTACCGACTTCGGCGTCGCGATGGCCCGCGCTTCGGGGAACCGTTGCAGCAGTATGCTCAGACCGGCGAAGTGATCGAAATGGCCGTGGGTGATGTAAATCGTGGTGAGGTTGCGATGGTGCAGGGTAACCCAGTTGGCGAGCGCTTCGGCCTCGGCGACGGTGGTGAGGGTGTCGACGAGGACGGCCTCGTCCTCGCCGAAGATTAATGTCGAGGTGATCGGATCAAACGCCATCGGCGGCCCAAACGGACGGACCCGTTCACCGATCATTGCCTTCTCCGGTGCAGTAAAAACGTTGACGCTCAGTGCAGATGACATCCTGACCGGTTCCT
>JBKPOS010000087.1:0-13599 GCA_046733215.1 Gemmatimonadota bacterium | reverse complement strand
AATCCGGTATGGCGGCGCACGATGCGCCGATAGTCTCGCTCCAGCTGCGCGAATCCGTCAGGGTCGATGAAAACACTCTCGACGTCATTCAGAAAGTCGTAGCCCGTCGTGCCGGCCGCCGGCCACTCGTCACGCAGGCGTTCACCCCGGGAGAGAATCTTTTCGACGAACACCGGAGTCGCGTGCTGGCGGTCTGGAAAAGCGTTATCCGCCAGACGCTGGAGATAGCCGAGCGGATCGAGCAGGCCGTCTACGTGGTCGATGCGCAATCCGTCCACCAGCCCCTCGCGAATCCAATCGAGGACGAGCGCATGGCTGCGGCCGAAAACCTCGGGATCCTCCATGTGGAGTGAGACGAGATCGTTGACGTCGAAAAAACGGCGGTAGTTCACCTGCCGGACGGCGCGCTGCCAGAACCCCAGCCGATACGCCTGGGAGTCGAGCAACCGGCGCATCCGCTCGACGCCGTCAGCTCCCACGCCAAAGCGCGCCGCCGCGCGCTCGACCCGCCGGCGCACTTCGGGAGCCACCAGGCAAAGGTCCCGAAGCCGGCGGCCCGCCTCACCCGCCTGACGACGACGCCGCTCCAGGGCTTTGGGCTTGCGTGCCGTTCGACGCGGCAGGCGCCGTAGCAGATCCACGATGTCGCGCAGCTCGCGCGTGCCCGGATGATCGGGGCCCAGCTCGCCGGCGGACTCTGCCAGTGCGTCATCCAGAATGAATGGCCAGGTGGAAGGGTCGAGCGGAAAGGTGTGTTCGTGGTAGCGGACCCGAAGCTCTCCTGCCACGAGGATCGCACAGATTTCTCCTCGTGCCAGCACCAACGGCCGGGGGTCGCCCAGAACGGGGAGGAGCACCCTGCTGTGCAGCTCAGCCTCGCCCACCCTCCATTCGATATCGAACCAGCGAGCATGGGGCGAGGCCAGTCCGTGGGTGAGAACATCCTCCCAGCGCCAGTTTTCGGGCGACGTGGCCATGTGGTTCGGCACTATATCGAGGATCAACCCAAGACCCTGGGCTCGCAGCGTGGCCACCAGGCGCTCGAATCCCTCCTCGTCGCCTAGCTGCGGGTTGAGCTGGCCCGGATCGACTACGTCGTAGCCATGGGCGCTGCCGCTCCGTGACCGGAGGATCGGTGATAGGTGCAGGTGGGAAACCCCGAGGCGGGCGAGATAGGGCGCCAGTTCCCGGGCGCGGGACAACGGGAATCCGGCATGTAGCTGCAGGCGGTAGGTCGCGAGGATCGGCGCCGATCCGGCGGGCACCGTCATCCAGTGGCCTCAAAGCGGAGAACGACCAGCGAGCGCGGACCCACCGCAACCGTCCCCCGAGTCACATCGCCCTCTGTCTGTGCCGTGTGTAGCACTTCGATCCAATCACCAGTGACATCGAGGGCGGGAAGTACGAACGGCCGGGATCGTCCACCGGCATTGAGCGCCAGCAGGATTGCTTCGGAGCGCTCCCGCAACAGCATCGCCATGGCATGGCTGTGGCTGTGGCTCCAATCATCCCCGGTCATGAGCTGTCCGTCCGGCCGATGCCAGGTGAGCTGCAACGGACCGGTTTCGGCCTCAGCACCGGGAAATACACGCGCCCGAAGGACCGGCGTCGCAGCGCGAAAGCGGAACAGTTCACGGGTGAACTCGAGCAGCTCTCGGCGGGCAGGCGTGAGGCTCCAGTCGACCCAGCTGATCGGGTTGTCCTGGCAGTACGCGTTGTTGTTGCCGTGCTGGGTGCGTCCAATTTCGTCGCCGTGGGATAGCATGGGCACGCCGAGCGAGCATGCCAGGGTGGCCAGCAGGTTGCGCTGCATGCGCTCGCGAACTCGGGCGATGTGCGGCGCGTCCGTCGGCCCCTCCACCCCCCAATTCCGGCTCAAGTTATGGTCGTTTCCATCGTGATTCCCTTCACCATTGGCCTCGTTGTGCTTCCGTTCGTAGCTCACCAGATCGTTGAGCGTGAACCCATCATGGCAGGTAACGAAGTTCACGCTTGCCTGTGGTGTGCGGTCGCCCGGTCCGAATAGATCCGCACTCCCCGCGAGCCGGGTTGCGAGCTCCGGAAGAAGTCCCGGATCGCCACGCCAAAACCCGCGCACGGAGTCGCGATACTTCCCATTCCAGTCCCCCCAGCCCGCCGGAAAGGCTCCCAGCTGATACCCATTCGGGCCCAGATCCCAGGGCTCTGCAATGAGCTTCACGTCGGCGAGGACCGGGTCCTGCCGCACAACCTCGAAAAAACGGGCCTGCACGTTGAACTCGTCTCCCGGATCTCGAGCGAGTATCGGACCGAGATCGAACCGGAACCCATCCACGTGCATGTCCTGCACCCAGTAGCGCAGGCTGTCGAGCACCAATCGGAGTGCTTGAGGCCGGCGAATATCCAGCGTGTTGCCGCAGCCGGTGAAGTCCAGGTAATGGCGCGGATTGGTGGGATCGAGGCGATAGTACCCCGCGTTGTCCACGCCGCGAAGACACAGCGTCGGCCCCAGATGATTGCCCTCCGCGGTGTGGTTGAAGACCATGTCCAGGACGACCTCGATGCCAAAGCGATGAAACCGCTTGACCATGGTCTTGAACTCGGTCACTTGCTGGCCGAGGCGGCCGCTGGCATAGCGCACGTCGGGGGCGAAGTATCCGATCGTGTTGTAGCCCCAATAATTGACCAGGCCCCGGTCGCTGATCGTGCGCTCGGTCACGAAATGGCAGATCGGCAGGAGCTCCACCGCTGTGACGCCCAGACTCTTGAGATGATTGATCACCGCGTCCGCTGCCAGGCCGAGGTAGGTCCCCCGAAGCGGGGCGGGGACCTCGGGATGACGCATAGTCATGCCCTTCACGTGACATTCGTAGATCAGGGTGTCGGCCCACGGGGTCCGCGGCGGCCGATCATCCGCCCAGGTGAATGCCGACTCCACAACCATGCATTTGGGAAGTCCGCCTGCGCTGTCCCGGGGATCGGGGATCAGGTCCTGTTCGGGATGCCCCACAACGTAGCCAGACAACGCGTCGGTCCAGCGAACAGAGCCGGCGATGGCGCGTGCATATGGATCGAGCAGCAGCTTGGCGGGGTTGAAGCGGTGGCCGGTCTGCGGAGACCATGGCCCGTGCACCCGGTAGCCATAGAGCTGCCCAGGTTGCACATCGGGCAGATAGGTATGCCACACGATTCCGGTTCGTTCCCGAACGGGAACCCGCAGCGCCTCCCGGGTGTCGTCGGGGCCCTCGAAAAGACACAGTTCGACGGCGGTGGCATTCTCCGACGAAAGCGCGAAGTTGGTCCCTTCGCCGTCCCAATGAGCCCCCAAAATGGCCGGGGAGCCGGGCCGAACGCGGATCATGCGGTCAAGTGTTTGGTCACTCGATGGTCTTGGAGAACCGCCGAACGCTCAGGATGACGAGGACAACCGCGAAACCCACTAGGACAAGGCTCTCCGCCCAGAGCTGCATCGGCCCCACCCCCCGCAACAAGATACCCCGCAGTATCCGCAGATAGTACGTGAGCGGCAAGAGCGCACCCAGCCATTGCGCCGCCGCCGGCATCGCCTCCCGCGGAAACATGAAGCCGGACAACAGGATGTTGGGAAGGAGAAAGAAGAAGCTGAGCTGCATGGCCTGGGTCTGCGTCTTTACCGCGGTCGAGACCAGAAGCCCGAGCGCCAGATTGGCGACGATGAAGGCGAGTGTCACGCCGTAGAGAGCAGCAAGATTCCCGCGTCGCGGCACGTCGAAGACCAATCGTCCAAGCAGCAGAATGAGCGACATCTGCACGTAGCCGATCACCAGAAACGGAATCAGCTTGCCCAGCATGAGTCCGGTTCTGCTGATCGGCGTCACCACCAGCTGCTCGAGGGTGCCGCGCTCCCGTTCCCGCACGACGGCCATGCTGGTGATCATCACCATGGTCATCGAGAGCAGCACGCCGACGATGCCGGGAACGATGTACACGGCGGACCGAACGCCGGGGTTGTACCAAGGGCGAATGCGAACGTCGAGCAACGGCGTTTCCCTGCCCTGGCCGGTAAGCGCGAGCAGCCTGACCTGCGCTGCCTGAGCAGCGCCTGCCATCGCGGCGTTCGAGGCCATCGGGTCGGCTGCATCCACGATTACCTGTGCTTCCGCCGACCGACCGCGCCGCAGATTGGGCATGAAGTCGGGCGGGATAACGACCGCCGCGCCGGCTTTGCCCCGTCCGATTAGATCGGCCAGCTCTGCACGGGACCCGACCGTTCCCACAATGTCGAAATTGCCGGTGTTCGTCATGACCTGAACCAGTGCCCGGCTCTCGGGTGTTTTCGATTCGTCGAGCACCAGTGTGGGGATGTGCCGGACCTCTGTCTGAATTGCGAAGCCGAAGAGCAACAGCTGCACCGCGGGAATTCCGGTCATCATGGCGATGGTAAAGCGATCGCGCCGGAGCTGGATGAACTCCTTCCAAAGCATCGGCCAGAGCGTCCAGTCGCGCACTCGGCGAAACATCAGACCATCGCTCCCTCGTCGCGGCGCTGCAGCTCGACGAACACGTCTTCGATGGTCGGTTGGCCGAAATGAGCCAGGATCTCATCCTTCGTCCCAACTGCGATCAGGTGTCCCCGCGAGAGAAACGCCAGCCGCTGACACCGTTCGGCCTCGTCCATGTAGTGCGTGGTCACCAGAATCGTGGTGCCCCGCTCCGCCAGGCTGTAGATCCAGCGCCAGAGGAGCCGCCGGCTGGCCGGATCCACCCCCGCGGTCGGCTCGTCGAGAAACACGAGGTCCGGCCGATGCGCGATCGCGCACGCGAGCGCGAGTCGCTGTTTCCAGCCGCCGCTCAGGGTACCGGCGAGCTGACGCGCCCGCTCGGTCAAGCCGAGGTCTGCCAGCGTCTCTGTCACCCGGGTAGCAAGCTCGGCGCCCTCGAGTCCGTAGACCGATGCGTAAAAGCGCAGGTTCTCGGTTACGGTGAGGTCTTCGTACAACCCGAAGCGCTGCGACATGTAGCCAATCCGACGCCGAATTGCCTCCGAATCCTTGCGTACGTCGAGGCCGACTACCGTCGCCTCACCAGCAGTCGGCATCATGAGCCCGCAGAGCATGCGAATCGTGGTCGTCTTGCCGGACCCGTTCGGTCCGAGCAACCCGAATACCTCGCCGCGTCGAATGCTGAGGTCGAGATTATCGACAGCGACAAGGCCTCCGAACGCTTTGCGGAGTCCACGAGTCACGATGTCGAATTCCCGACCTGAGGCTGGCGTGTTCATCGGGCGACCCGGTCTGGCAGGATCTCGACAGTCGCCGGCAGGCCTGCCTTAAGCGTCCCAGTGGTGTCGTCGAACACCACTTTTACCCCGAACAGGAGATCGGCACGCTCTTTCTCGGTGAGCGCGATCCGCGGGGTATACTCGGCGCGGTCGTTGATCGAGACGACCCGGCCACGAAATTCCCGGGCGGGAATTCCATCGAGCACCGCGACAGCGGCCTGTCCGACGCGGACTCGGGGCACAACCAGGCTCGACAGGTAGACTCGAGTCCAGGGCCGCCGCACATCGCCCAGGGTGAGCGCAGATTGTCCGGCTGCGAGCATCTCACCTGGCTCAGCATTTCGAGAAAGCACGGTTCCCCTAACCGGTGCAATAAGCACCAGATCTGCCGCAGTTGCCTCGGACGCTGCCAGCGCCGCTTCTTCCGTTGCGACCTCTGCCCGCGCCGCTTGGATCCGTTCCGGTCGAGTTCCTTCCTCCAGCAGGCGCAGCGATTCCGCCGCCGCCGATCGGCGGGCGGCCGCCCCCTCTGCCGCCGACCGGGCTGCATCCAACGCCTGGGGGCTTATGGCGCGGGTAGCGCCGAGCGGTTTGGCGCGTTCATAGTCACGGGCGGCCTGGTCTGCTTCAGCTATGGCCGCCGCGAGATCAGCACGACCTCGCTCGACTTCGCGGGGACGGGAGCCAGCCTCGAGCTCCCGGAGCGTCGCTCGAGCCGATGCGAGCTGGGCACGACGTCGTTCCACGTCGGGGCGACTGGTGGGCTGCGTCAATGTGAGCAGCGTATCGCCGGCCCGGGCGCGGTCGCCTTCCTCGAGCCACACCTTGACGACCCGGGCGGGTGTCATCGGCGAGACGTCCACCTCCGTCAGCTCGAGCGTACCCATGCCGCGGATACGATCATCGGAACGGCCGCACGCCAGTAGTCCGGCGAGGAGCGCGAGAACCAGGTGGCGAGTCATCGAACCGCTCCGGTGCGAGTACGTCGTGCCGGCGAGTGCATTGGCGTGAGTGCCGCAAGAGCAAAGTCGCTCGCATGCTGGAGGTAGGCCCGCACCGTGGTCGGCGGGGGCCCCTTGGAGGTATGGCCCAGGAACACTCCGGCGACCGGACGGATGGTGAAGAAATGGGCTACTGTCGACACACTCGAGATGGCGGCGAAGCGGGGATCGACCTCGGCCCTGAAGTTGCCGTCTCGCTGCCCTTCTTCGATCAGCTCGCAAAGGCGCCGGAACATCGTCGTCGACACCAGCTTGAATTGCTCGACGGCGTGACTCGCCGCGTAGTCGACCAGCTCACGGAGCATGAGCCGGTAGAACTGAGGATGGTTAGCGAACACCTCACCGATCAGCTCCAGAAAGGCGCGGAGGCGCGCATCGGGTGTCCCCGGAGAATCGAGGGTTGCCATCCCTCGGCTCACAAAGTCACGAATCAGGCGATCGAGGACGGCGCGGTAGAGGTTTTCCTTGTCGCGGAAGTAGTAGTAGAGGAGCGCGCTGTTGACGCCGGCCTGAGCGGCAATGTCCTTGATCGTCGTGGCGACAAAGCCTTGTGCGGCGAAACAGACCTGGGCCGCAGCCAGGATCTCATCCCGGGTGCAGAGGGGTTGGGCTTTCATAGTGGGTAACTAATTAATCGATTAGTTAACGCCAGGCAAGCCTCGACCTCGGCCCATCCAGGCGCTCGGAACTCTAGATGTCTAGGGTTGGGGTGGTGCGCTGCCGCTGCCGCCGTCTGCCACGTAGCGCCAGGAGCCCTCGGGCATGCGGCTCCAGATGGTGAGGTACTTGCCCGCCACCGTCAGAGTCTTCCCGTTCTGCAGCGCGGTAAAGCGGAATTCACCCACCGTCCAGCCCAGATCGCCGGACGCTCCTGCCCCGGCTGCTACCGGCTTCCAGTCGAGAGTCTGGCCGGCCACGGCGCCCGCCGCCTGGTCGTCCCGGATGGCCGCTGGACCGATTACGAAATCCTTGCCGCTCCCCAACGCAATTGCCTGAGGTGCCGCGTACTGGTAAAACGCTGGCGCGGCGCCACGCGCGACCGACAGCGCAGCGAACGCCGAGTCGGCGCTCCGCATTTCTCGGCTGGCAGTAACGGGATCGACCGCCCGTAACGCACCTGTCCGCTGCTGTCTGACCGGAAGCGCCGGGCTGGGGGAGGGCGGCTCCGCCGCGCGGCTTCGGTTCCACACCTCGACCTGCCAGGCTCCGTCCGGGCGGCGACGCCAGAACGCGATGTACTTGCCGTACTGCGGCCTGGCTGCAGCGCTGGGCGTGAGAGCGGTCCAGCCCACGGTATATCCCACGCTTCCGTCGGAGGAGATTTCGCCGAAGGCCGGCCTGATGCTGAGCTTTCGCTTGGTCGAGCGGGTAGAAAGGAAGGTCCCGATTCGATCCCTCCCGCGGACGTGGTCTGCAGCGGGCTCGAGATACAGCGCGTCGTCCGTCACGGTGCTGGAGAAGCCAGACCCCTCGCCTTTCGACTGGATGATTCGCGCGAGCGCGGAATCGGCGGCGAGCAATCGGGCACGGGCGGCCGCGTACTCGGCTGCGCTCAATCCAGCCTGCTGAGCGTTGCCTTGTGCCACCCACGATGCAGAGCCAACGATGACGCCGATGACGAGTGAGATCGATCGGAACTGACGAATCGGGAGCATTGGCCTTCCCTACGGTCGATCGTTTCGGTTGGTGCCAATCAGGCCCAAAAACACAACGCCCGGCCGGGTGCATTGCACCCACCGGGGCGAAGGCTCTTGGCAGATTGATCACCCGGACTGCTCTGATTCCCCGGGGCCCGAAGGCTATGTCCTTACGCGAACTTTAGTCGCGCGCAGGGCTGTTTACAAGTCTCGATGAGGTCGTGTCGCCGCGTGCTCGGCGCTTGGAACGTCCCGCCAGCAATGCCGTCACCCAACGATTGACCGTCCTGCCCGCTGCAATCAAGTGGCTCAGCAGCGAACTGACCGAGCGCACGCTGGAACGGAGCCATTGAAACAGCAGGTCCATGCGGCTGCGGCGCCGCCAATATGTCCGCGGCAGGAGAATCACAACGCAAAACCCAGGGCTGACCTGCGACCCAACAGGGATAAATGTCAGACTGCGTCTTTGAAGATATACTATCTGCGATCATATCGAGCGTGAGATTGCTCACAAACCTCAGTAGGGCTGGCGTGGAACCTTGTAATCCGACCCCACCAGAACGCCATCGTCCGTCACCTCGCCCAATTTTGCACCGTCCTTCCACAGTTCCACCACCACATCGTTGCTGTAGTACGACGCTGCCTTATAGGCCCGATAGAGGCGCTCTAGGTTGAACTCGGCCGACGAGACCGTCGTGTAGCCCGGGCCGACCATCAGCTTGAGCAGGCCCCAACGGGACTCGTGAAAGTCCAGCACCACCTTCAGGCGCTGCAAATCGCCGAATACCAGCCGAAATTCCTTGTCCTGCAGCAACTCTACTCGGAAGCGTCCGCTCCGCGTCTGCGTTAGCGGATCCCCGCTGGCAGCCGGGGTTGCCTGCGGGGGCTGGGCTGTGGCAGGACTCGTCGTGGCGACATCGCCGGACGCGCTGGACGCAGTGCCTCCCGTGTTGGCCGGTGCCGCCGCGGGCGGGACCGAATCCTCTGCCGACCGGGCGGTGGGACTGAATGAGGAGTCTGGGGGATCGCCCTGGACCGCGCCGGCACACGCGGCGATAGCCAGAAGGCTACCCAGCAGGAAAAGCGAGCGCATCCGGTAATCTCCTGGACCGTCTGCTCGACGCCGGATGTTAGCCGGTGCGGGGGGACGCACCCATGGGCTGAACTCGGGGCTCCGGGCGACCCGAGTCATGACCGGTCATGCGCATAAGGGGGTGTTCAAAGAGAAAGTTATGCAAGAGCCTAGCCACAAGCCAAATCGACCGACCGGCCCAGTCCCATACCCCTTTATCGTTCTCGATGCGGGATCTACTCAACACCAGTGCCTCCCCGCAGCGATGTCGAGGCACCTGCCGCCGGGATGAGGAGCAATGGACCCACGAACCGTGACCCCAATATTCCGCCTTGTACTGCTGCTCGCGCCGCTCGCCGGGGCGCCTGCTCCGGAGACCGTGAACGCGCAAGCGCCGCCGGACTCGATTCTCTACCAGCTTCATCCAAACAGTCGGTTGGTGGTCAAGACCGGGAAGGCGGGCTTATTTGGCTTCGCCGGTCACACCCACGTCATTCGCGCTCGGGCCGTATCAGGCGAGCTGGTTTACTACCCCGCGCAGCCGATTTCGCACCTGCAGCTCAAGGTTCCGACCGATAGCCTCGAGGTGCTGACGCCACCGGACACAGCCGAGATTCGCAAGGTGACCGAGGCCATGCGAACCGAGGTGCTGCACGCGGATCGCTACCCCGAGATGACCTTCTCTGCCGACTCCCTCAACGCGGGGAGCGGCAAAATGGAGATGCAACTCGCGCTCACCATGCATGGCACCACACGCCGGGTGCCGGTGACCGCGGACGTAACCATCGGCTCCGACACTATCAGGGCTAAGGGGACCTTTACCGCTAAACAGACCGACTTCGGGATTGAACCTTTTAGCGGGGGGCCTGCGGGCACGGTCAAGGTGGCCGACCGGGTGACGTTCTGTTTCGATCTGGTGGCGATACGAGCTCTGCAGGGCGTTCGCGGGAATCAGGCAGCGGCGGCGGCCAACGATGCACGCACGGTGCCGGGCTGCGTTGACACCGCTAAGGCACCCTCGGATACCGCACGTCGTCCAATGTAGTGTCGGCCTTAAGCGGGCCGTGCTGAGAAGAGTGCCCGGAGCAGGATTCGAACCTGCATGGCCTTTCGGCCAGGGGATTTTAAGTCCCCTGCGTCTACCGGTTTCGCCACCCGGGCAAGTAATTCAACTGCACCAACCTACACCCTTTCTTCATACCCGTCGATTTCCCAAAAACCCCTGAACTGCACCCAAAACTGCACCTAGGCTCCTAGATGGAGGGCTTTACGAGCCATGCTGCACCATGCGACGGGCTTGGTCCTGCTCCACGAGTACGCGGTAGTGCTCGCGATCAGCCCCGCTCGCGATAAAGGCGCCGTAGGTCCGCAACGTCAACACCGGCGTTGAGTGCCCGAGTTGCCGCTGGACCTCAGCGAGTGGAACGCCGGCGCGCAGTCTGGTGGCGGCCCAATGATGACGCGAATGATGCAGCGAGAGCCGAGGCGAGAGTTTCAGGTCCCGTACGGTCACACTATGGAGTCGAGAGAGCCGAACGGGCATCTCCCGCCACGGAATCCCATGGGGGGTACCGAGCCGAGAAGTTGGCAAACGCAGCGCCGGCATCTGGACCTCGAGAAGCATGCGCACAATTCGCGGCCTACTGCTGAAGAGCGCTGCGGCCTAACCCACGCTTGCAGCTGACGGGCGCGCTCATTTCAGCAGAACGTAGAAATGCCGGATATGGAGCTGCGCCGACTCCGTGAGGCTGAACGACCACCGGGCGGAGTCAATGCGCCGCCCGTCGGACTGACGGCGGAGTGGGGGGACGACGTGTGAGTCCTTAGATCCAGCGGAGACGACCGGCCTTGGCAGGGGTACTAGACCACGGGTCTGGTGTGCCAATGGTGCCGATAAGGACGAGATCGACTTGGATCTCCGGCCTGGCCAAGACGACTAGAGCCTCCTCGGCGCTTGCTGCCTCGAGCACTCGACAGCCCCGCTTCACAATTGTGCGCTTGGTGATCCGGCGCACGACATCGACCTGCTCGACAACGAGAACCGTGTAGGGATTGGCCACGCTCCTCCTGAGAGAACTGAACGGGGCAATATCGAGCCGGCTACATACCTGAACCGTGCGTCCCCTCACCCCCTCCCGGGTCGGGCACCGAGGGCTAAGGTGGCCAAGGCCTGCAAAAGCGCTTTGCGGGAACGAACCCGTTTCGACTGGCTGCGCTGCCTGCGTTACTGCGCCCGCGCTGACAGCTCACCCATTGCCTACCCAAGCCTCTTAGGCCCGTTGCTGGATCAGACTTCCCACGGTGGTCAGTAGGTGGTCCGGCGTAAAGTCTTCGCTGATGGTCGGCACGTCGGCGGGTATGCCAAGCGGCGCGCTCGGCCCGATATGCAGGACGGGCAATCCCGGGATCCGTTCCCGAACCTCCTGGATCAGCTCGCCAAGATCGATCCCGGTCCCGGTGGTGTTCAGGATGAGCAGGCTGATATTGGGCAACCCGCCACATAACTCTTCGGCGGCATGGCCGTCATAAGCCTGAAAGACGCAGTAGCCGGCCATGCGCAAGAGCCCGGTTACCGAGAGCAGTAGGGCATTGTAGTCGCAAATAACGATGCGCCCGTCCAATCTCGGGCGGTATGGCGAGGACGACATGTTGGAACCTTAGTTTCCGGCGAAGACGGCCGGACCTTGGCAGGGTACAAGATGGCGAGCTGACCTAATAGTACCGATGAGTACCTCTTCCTTCAACGGCCGACGGCCGAAGCGTGTCCTGGTCGGCCCTTACATCGGCTTGCGGTATTTCCCATCGCACGCTATCTACTCGGAGCATGCCCTTCTTCTTGCCGGCTGACAAGGAGTGGCGTCTACGGAACCCGTCAACGCACCATCGACTTCGCAAACCCGTGGGCTCGTCTTGGTGGTTGACGACGAACCGCACGCAGCAAATGTGACTTCGCGCATGCTCCACGACGGAGGGTACTCCACCGTCGAAGTGAGCAACGCCCGAGACGCCCTTAGCGCTCTCGAACTGGCTAACCCGCTCTTCGATTTGGTTGTCACCGATGTGGTGATGCCCGAGACGGACGGCCGTACTCTCGGCCGACTGATTGCGGAGCGTCATCCCGGGCTACCAGTCATCTACATTTCGGCGTACCCCGAGCAGGACATCTTCCACCGAGGTTCCCCAGGCCCGCAGTCGGCATTTCTCCAGAAGCCCTTTTCGCCAGACGTCCTTCTCTCGCTAGTTCGAGAGCAGCTTGCCACCGCTACCCAGGTAGGTAATAGACGCCAGCGAGCATAGCACAAATCGTTCAAACGAAGGGCACCGTGGCGGGGGCTGGCGATGGCTGACCCGCCGTAGCTTTGCCCGCCAGCCCCACACGCCAAAGGACCGCCTCAATCGGGCAGCCCTTGGTGTTTGATAGAACTGTCGCCAAAACTGCACCCAACTCGCGAGTCCCGGCGTCCCTCGGCGTCCTCCGGCGACATGAGCCCACTATGAGCGAGCCCCTAAGTCGCTGTCACGAACTTTTAAGTCCCCTGCGTCTACCGGTTTCGCCACCCGGGCAAATAGAGTGACTGAAGAACTTAAGCCCTATAACGCTACTGTGCGTTGTACTCCAAAACGACCATTTGCACCATCCGCTGGACCACGAGCTAGGCGTGCCCAAAAACCGAACGGTGGCGTGCACGATAGAGCGAGAGCGTCGGTGACAACTTCATTTCCTTCACGCGCGGGTGCGCTCGAGAAAGCCGCGCGGCGTCCTTCACGGATGCGCCAGTAGCTCGTAGCCTGCATGGCGGCTCGCGCTGCCAGCTTGCGTGCCCAGGGGCAAGCAAGCAGAGCAGCAGTCAGGTTCAGCCGTACAGCTCATCCCGCTGTCACACCTTGCGTTAGGTTCGTTTGAGCTGAGGTCGCGACCACAGCTTTTGAGACGCAAGTCACGCCGCGTTTTCGCCGAACAGGTCAGAATTTGCGACACGATTCGACCTCATTTTCCCCGGCCAGGGAATGGGAGGGTTAATGGCCGTCACGTACGCGCGTGAGAAATTTGCAAACGCTGTGTCCATCATGGCGAGCGGCACAGGCCTCCTAAAGGAGCGGCTATACGATGCTTTTCTGGAATTCAGCCAGGTCGCCGACAACGATATCCCGGAGCACCTGCGCGCCGAGTACCGCTGGATTCGGGAGGAGCTAACCAAGCGGCTGGCGAAGCGGCGCATATTGCTCCAAGGCAAGCGGGTGGAGCGGGTGTCAAAGCAGCACGCAGTGTTCCAGGGAAAGCGGGTGGAGACTGAGGGAAACATCCGAGACACTCTGCGGACAATGCGAGTAGACAGAGCGCAAGAGATAGCTAGGCGCATCGTGCTGCTTGCAGACCAACTCGCGGAAGCTGACGATGCCGCATAGCCCTACGAGAGCAGGGTGAACGAGGCCAGATACAAGTCCTTCGTCGCGTGGGCTGACGTCAGCGATCTCGGGTCCTTTCCAGATACTTGCGCGGATAATTCGCCCCAATCCTGGGCGAGACCGGAAATCTGGGCACTGGCGGAGGCTAGCAGGCACTTCCGGGCCGCCGCGCGCACGCTACCTTCTCACCACCACCCCCGGCTCCGAGGTTTCGAATGTCAACGTCGCGCATCCTCGCCGTGA
>JBKPOS010000086.1:0-21839 GCA_046733215.1 Gemmatimonadota bacterium | reverse complement strand
GGCGAATTGAGGCACCGAGCGGGGACGCTGTACCGGCTCCGCATCTCCGGGGCGGTAGAGCGACTCGATGGGAACCACATCGTGCTCGACGGCGAATGCCTCCAGCAGAAGAGCCGTGAAGGTGCGCGGCTCCTCGGCTTCGGCATCCGGGATTCCGGTTTCGGCGATGTCCCGAGCCACCCGCGAGAGCGCCCGGGCCCCCGCTGCCAGCACTTCATCGACCCCGGGCGGGGGCGCGTGCAGTCGCGAGAGATCTCCCACAGCCAACTCGATACCGTCCAGAATGTCGGGAAGCGGGGGAAGTTCCGGCAGCTCGGCCAGTCCCTGGAGTGATTGCATCCGCCGGAGCACCATGTAAAGCGGCTCGCGATCGTCGGGTGTCGCTCGAATCGCTCGTGCCGCCCGGTCGAGTGCGCTAGCGATCAGCGCGCCTTCGCGAGCCACGAACGCGCGCACGCCGGTCTGAAGCTGGGACGAACCACCTGCCTCGCGACCGGCTGCTTCAGGGTCGAGCGGCGTCCGACCGGCGAGCGATTCGAGCAACGTCGTGAGCCGGGCGGCACGCACCGCGTCCGACTCCTGCCAATCGGCCACTCGGCGAATCAGCAATCGGTACTCTTCGATCGCCTGGTCCGTCTGTTCACGGGTGGCCTGGTCCCAGCCTCGCTCTCCCGCGCGAAGGGCGCGCGCGAGTGCCTCAAAGCCGGCAGCCGCGCGCGCCAGTGGCGGCTGATTGGCCATCAAGGCAGAGCCGCGGAGGGCCCGCGAGGTTCGCAGGAAGTCGTCTGACGAGGGTCCACCGGGAGCCCGAAACAATGCATCCAGGCGGTCCAGACATTCCCCGGCTTCCAGCGCGAAGAAACCGGCCGGCCCGAGCGGGTTGGTCATGACGCCTCGGCGCGACTAGTGGATTGGGGCGCTCGAAGTGTAGGGCGCCCCACCGGGCGGAGCAAGCGCGCCCGGTGCGGCGCGCTAGGGTTGAATGGTTACGCTGACGAGATCCCCTGGTTGAACCGACAGCTCCTGGGTGAACGCTCTCCCGGCGCTTCCAACCGGGGAGGCCTCGAATCGCACGGTGCCGCTGCCGCTTTCCAGGAATTGCGATGGAAACTCGAAGTTGCTGGTGGTGTTGCCCGGGGCGAGTCCGAGTCGCGTGCGACTTCCGTATCGCACCAGGAAGATCGTCATGTCGTAGAAATTACGGTTCTCGACACGCAGCATCGTCGTCTTGGGCGGCGGCCCTTCGGGTTTGGGTTCAGGGGTATGAGAGCAGGCCGGCAACGCGGCAGCGAACAAAGCGCAGGCGGCCAGGAATGAACGGTAGCCCATCACGAAACTCCGCCGGTAGCGAGACGGCGCGCGCCGCGAACGAGCCGGCCCATGGTAGTCACGGCCTCGCTCATGCCGGTCAGGATCGCGCGGCTCATGATGCTGTGGCCAATGTTGAGCTCCTCGATATCCAAGATCGCGGCAACGGGTTCCACATTGAGATACGTCAAACCGTGTCCGGCGTGCACGGCCAACCCCAGCGAGCGGGCCTGCCGGGCAGCGGCAGCGAGCTGTTTCAGCGCCTGGTTACCGTCCCGCCAGGTATGAGCGTAGCGACCGGTGTGCAATTCCACCGCTGGAACTTTGAGCGCCGCTGCGGTCTCGATGGCCGAAGGATCGGGATCGATGAAGAGGCTCACCCGTGAACCGGCCTCGGTCAGCCGGTCGATCGTGGCGCGCAGCCGCTCACCGGGTTTCCGTAGATCCAGACCGCCCTCCGTGGTCACCTCTTCCCGTCGTTCGGGTACGAGAGTCGCCTGATACGGACGGAGCCGACAGGCGATCGTTACGATGTCGTCGCTGGTCGCGAGCTCCAGGTTCAGCACAGTGCGCACGCTCGACCGGAGCAGCTCGACATCACGGTCCTGGATGTGCCGGCGGTCCTCGCGCAGGTGTACAGTGATACCATCGGCGCCGGCGTCCTCACAGTAACGTGCCGCCGCAACCGGATCGGGCTCGTCGGTTTTCCGCGCTTCGCGCAACGTCGCGACATGATCGATGTTCACGTAGAATCGAAGCTCGTTCGGAGTCATTGCTCGGGAGTCCTCCGCCCGTTATGTTCGCACTCCGTCCCTCGACGCGCGAGCATCCCGTGATACTTCGCTTCATCGTCGTCGCCGCGCCGCTCGGATTGGCTGCTTGCGGCGGCGGTCCCGGCACGACTGCGGCCGGCCCCGCGCCGTCCGCGGAGCAGGCCGTGAGAAGCTTCATGCAGGCTGCGGCGGACAGCAACCTGACGCGCATGGCCGAGCTGTGGGGCACGACCGCCGGGCCCGCCGCCAAGACCGGTCAGCCGCCCGATTATCAACGCCGACTCACGATCATGCAGGTCTATTTGAGCGGCGCTCCATACCGCCTGGTTCCCGGAGGCGCAGCGCAGATCGTTCCCGCGGGCGGGGACAGCGGCGCCAAGATGCCGGGGCCTGTCGAGGACGCCAGCACCCATCAGGTGGTCGTCGAACTCGAGCGGACCGGCTGCACCAAGTTCGTACCCTTCCTCGTCGTCAAGGCGGCCGATAACAGCTGGGTGGTGAACCAAGTCGATCTCGCCGCGGCTGGGCACCCCAAACACCCCTGCGCCCCACCCAAGCCCGCCAAAGACTCGACTGCCAAGGACTCGACTTGACGGAACCTAAGAACGGCCGATCGGGTTCCTACTCGGTAAGCTCGAGCAGGATGCCGCCAGTCGTCCTGGGGTGCACAAAGGCAATGCGATGGCCGCCCGCTCCTCGCCGGGGCACCTGATCGATGAGTTGATAGCCGGCGGCTCTACAGGCTGACAACGCGGCATCGAGATCTGGAACGCGGTAGCAGATGTGGTGGATACCCGGCCCGCGTTTGGCCAAAAACTTTGTGATGGGGCTCGCGGGATCGGTGGAGGTCAGCAATTCCACCGCAGACTCGCCGAATGAGAGAGAGACGATTTCGGCGCCGTCGGCCGTTTCCGGCGGATGTGGCTCGAGACCCAGAACGTCACGGTAGAAGGCAAGCGCTGCATCCAGATCGGATACGGCGACGCCGATATGAGCAATGCGGGGGCCGTCGGTCACGAGGTCTCCTCCGAACACTTGATACACTTGCTACGGAGAATAACGTCATGAGCGCCACCAACGCCGTCGAAGTCACCGACGCCACCTTTGCCAGCGAAATCGAGCAGTCGTCGGGGCTCGTGCTGGTAGACTTCTGGGCGACGTGGTGCGGCCCGTGTCAGGTCGTGGCGCCGGTCTTGGATCAGTTGGCCGGCGAATATGCGGGCAAGGCCCGGGTTGCCAAGCTGGACGTGGACAGCAATCAGCGCACGGCCATGCGCTTCAACGTTCGCTCGATTCCAAGCATCCTCTTCTTCAAGAACGGCCGGCACGTAGACACTGTCGTCGGTGCGGTGCCGAAGCCGATCCTCGAGGGGAAGATCAAGCAACATATCGTGTGAGGCGTATCTTGCGCCCATGGCGACACTCTATGTCGTCGCAACGCCGCTCGGGAATCTGGCCGACCTAAGCCCCCGAGCGGCGGATTGTTTACGGCGGGTCGCGGTGGTCGCGGCGGAAGACACCCGGCGCACTCGCGGTCTGCTCGCCCACCTCGATGCACGACCCCAACTGGTCAGCTTTCACGCGCACTCAGGCCCCCGCCGCACAGAGGTCCTGCTCGAGATCCTGTCGGAGGGACGCGACGTGGCGCTGGTGACGGACGCAGGGACGCCCGGCGTAAGCGATCCCGGACCGGAGCTGGTGGAGGCGGCACGCAAGGCGGGGTTTCCGGTCGTTCCGCTTCCGGGGGCGTCGGCCGTTACGGTAGCGCTGTCGGCTTCGGGCCTCCCGGCTGACCGATACTTGATGCTCGGATTCGTCCCCAGAAAAGGCGCGGAGCGCGTGCGCCTGCTTACCCGCGCCGCGGAAGAGGAGTGGCCGGTCGTTTTTTTCGAAGCACCCGGCCGCCTGGCCGCTTTGCTCCGGCACTTGGTGAGGATCGCAGGCCCGGACCGGCGCGCAGTGGTGGCGCGCGAGCTTTCCAAGCTGCACGAAGAGTTCAGAGACGGAACCTTGACGGAGCTCGCGGATTATTATTCGCGAGTCGAGCCCAAAGGTGAGATCACGCTGATCCTCGCGGGCACCGGCGTACCGCCGGCGCCGGCAGATCGTAGCCATGAAGCGCTGGCGTTGGCTCGCCGGCTGCTCGAGGATGGCATCAGCCGGCGGGAAACGGCGCGCCGGGTTGCAGCCGAGCTGGGGCTTCCGCGCAACGAGGCATATCGTCTGGTAATGGAGCTATGACGCGGCAGACATTCCGGTGACGAGTCGCTCGAGCGAGTTGGCCCTCCTGGCGGCCCTCGCAACCGCCGCTCCGGGTGTGCGGCTCCGTACCGAGCCCCCGGCGCTAGGTCGCTCAGAGCCGCCGGCGGTGATGACGATCGGTCGCCTGCATTACGACGGGGGCGGCGACTGGTACGCGAACCCCTCCAGTCTTCCCAACCTGCTTCAGGCCATTCGCACCCGCACCAACCTGCGCGTCGGAATCCAGGAGAAGGTCGTCACCCTCGGCGACGAAGATCTGTGGACCATTCCTTACCTTCATATGACAGGCCACGGGAACGTTCATTTCTCCGATCAGGACCTGGCGACGCTCCGGGAGTGGCTGAGACAGGGCGGCTTCCTTCACGCCAGCGACAACTACGGAATGGATGCCTCGATCCGGCGGGAGCTGGCCCGGCTCTTCCCAGGTCACCCGCTGGTCGAGGTGCCGCTGAATCACCCCATCTATCATCTAGTGTACGACTTCCCCAAGGGTCTGCCCAAGATCCACGAGCACGATGGAAAGCCGGCCCAGGGGTTCGGGATCTTTCTCGACGGTCGACTCGTCGTGTTCTACGATTATCAGTGTGACCTGGGCGACGGCTGGGAAGACCCCGACGTGCATCACGATCCCCCCGAGAAACATGAGGCGGCACTCCGGATGGGCGTGAATCTCTTCGCGTACGCGGTGGGATACGGAGGATGACGGCAGTCACAACCGAGCGGGTGCTCGCGCGAATGGCGCGTCCGCTTCAACTGCGCAGCCGAGCCGCTGGGGCAGCCGCCGCAGTCGGCTCAGCCGCGTTGGTGCTCGGCTCGGCCGCCTGGCTGGCGCGCTGGGAGATTCTCACGGCCCCCTGGTGGGTGCTGGCTGCCTGGATGGTCGCGGTTGTGGCGTTGGCGGTCGTCGCCGTGATCGCGTGGCGACAGGAGGCCTCGCTGTCCCTCCGTGCGTTTGCCCGATGCCTGGAACAGGACGGCGGTTGGCGGCATGGGGCCATCTCGGCGCTACTCGACGATCCCGCTCATGGAACCAGCGAAGCGCTGTTTGGAATGGCCGATGCTGCCGGCGCCGCCGACCTGACCGATAGGGGGTCGGCTGCAGCGGCTCCGCTTACCCGTTCGGTCCACCGCCGCTTGCTCAGAAGCCTCGTGGCCTTGGCTGTCGGGCTGTCGATTCTCGGCGCTGCAGGCCCGATGCGGGGAGTCGCGGTCGCTCTCTGGCATCCCGCCCGGGCGTGGGAGGCGACGCTCGCTCCGGTTCGGCTTCGCGCTGGGACAACACAGGTAGACCGGGGAGCGAAGGTAGCCCTGGACGTCGAAGCTATCGGGCGGAGGCACGTAACGCTCTGGCTTCGCGCTCCGGGCGAAGCCTGGCGACCACTGCTTCTGCCGCTCGATTCGGCGGGGCGTGCCCGCTTTCTCGCGGGCCCGCTCGAAAGCGACCTCTTCGCCAGAGCCACCAGCGGACGCCGAAGCTCGGACACGATCGAAGTCCGCATTCGATTGCCGGTCTTTCTCGGATCGCTTGCGGTGACCGCGCACTATCCGAGCTATCTCAAGCTCGACGACGAGCCCGTGCAGTTGGGCGGCGACACAATACTGATTCCGGCAGGCACTCGCCTCGAGACCAAGGGAGAGGCAACCGCCCCCCTCGCTTCCGCCGGCTGGCAGATCGCCGGGGGGAGCGAGGAGCTTTCGGTTTCGGCCGCTCGATTCTCCGGCAGCTTCACGCCCCGAAGCTCAGGCATTTACCGGCTCTCCCTGGTTACCGCTGCCGGCGCTCCGCTGGCAGGCGACAGTGTCCGGCTGCCGATCCGTCTGGTGGCCGACAGTGCGCCGCGGGTGGACATTCCAATTCCCGGCGCCGATACAATCGCTCCGCTCGATCTCCAGATCCCTCTGGTCATCGACGCCCGTGACGATCACGGGATCCGCACCGTAACACTCGAGAGCCGCCGCATCAGTCAGCTCGGCGGTGCCGACGCGGTCCGACGCGAGGCCGTCCCACTCCCTGCCGGTACGACGGACCGCGGAATCCTCTCCTACACGCTCGACATCAACCGTCGCGGGCTTATGCCCGGAGACACACTACGCTACGTCGCGGTGGCGACCGACAATTCGCCGGCTGGGCAGACGGGGCGCTCGCGCGAGTTCGTGCTCCGGCTGCCGACGATGAGCGAGGTGCGGGCTGCCGAGCGGCAGGCCAGCAGGACAGTCGCCGGTCGGCTGGACAGCCTTGCCGCGGAAAGTCGCAGACTCGAGCGCCGGACCGAGGACCTCGCCCGGGAGCAACCCCGGAGTGATCGACGGAGCGGGAATCGTCCTGAGGCACTGCCGTACGAGGAAGCCAAGCGAGCGGAGGCAGTGGCTGCTCAGCAGGAAAATCTGGTGGCCCAGGCAGAGGCTCTGCAGCAGTCGCTGGAGTCGCTCGAGAAGGCTGCTGAAGCAGCCGGCCTCAGGGACTCTGCGTGGCAGAAGCAGCTCGCGGAGATTCGCAATCAGCTGGAGCGGGCACTCACCCCGGAGCTGCGGGAGCAGCTGCAGAAACTTCAGCAGGCACTCAAGGATCTCAACGCGGACGCGACCAAGGAAGCTCTGGAGGATCTGACCGAGCGACAGCGGCAGCTTCGCGAAGCTCTTGAGCAAGCCAAGGAGTTGTTTCGCCGGGCGGCTCTGGAAGGTGATCTGGCCAACCTGTCTCAGGAGTCGCGCGATCTCAGCGAGCAGCAAAAGCGCTGGAATGAACAGGTGAATACCGCTGACAGTGCACGAGCCGCGGCTGCGGAGGCTCAACTGGCCGGTCGCACCGACTCGCTGGCGTCCGCTCTCAAACAGCTGACACCGGAGATGCCCGCGCCGCGCCAGGACAAGATGCAGCAGGCGGCTCAGCAGGCGAGTAACGCTGCCCAGCAGATGCAGCAGGCGGGCAAATCGGCTCAGAAAGGACAGCGCGACCGGGCGCGCCAAGCGGGGCAGAAAGCGGCAGAGCAGCTCGAACCGTTGGGTAAGACGTTGGACCAGCAGCGGCAGGGTTTGCAGCAGGAGTGGCGAGCTGAGATCAGCGAAGGGCTCGACCGCGCGCTCGCGGAAACCTCTCGTCTGTCCGAGCGTCAGCTCGCGATTGCCCGCGGACTCCAGCGCAACACTCCGTCACCGGCCTCGCGAGGAGAGCAGGCGGCAGTACAAGAAGGTGTCGGGCGCCTGCAGTCGCAGATTCGCGGACTGTCAGGCAAGAACGCCCTGGTGCCTCGCCAGATCGCCGAGGCATTCGCCGCAGCCGAGCTGCAGATGTCGCGCTCGCTGGATGCAGTTTCGTCGGCGAACCCCAATACCCGCGAAGGGGCGGAGCGCGCGGGTGCGGCGGTGGACGCACTCAACGTCGCGGCGTACCAGCTGCTGCGGGCTCGCTCGAGCGTCGCCGGTGCCGCATCCGGCTCCGGTCTGGCGGAGGCAATGGAGCGCATGACTCAGCTGGCCGGCCAGCAGGGACAGATCGGCCAGCAAGCCGCGGGATTGATGCCGATGATGGGGGGGACCGGTTTCGGCGAGCAGCTGAGGCAGCTCGGCGCGCGGCAGAGAGCAATGGCCGAGCAGCTGGAGAAGCTGCGGGGGCAGGCCGACATCGCCGGAGCAGGCGAAATGGCCGACGAAGCAAAGGACCTGGCGCGCCGGCTCGAGGCGCAGCGCCTCGATCGGGAGACGGTCGAGCGACAGGAGCGATTGTTCCGACGCATGCTCGACGCCGGCCGTACGCTGCAGGGGCGTGAGGAAGACGAGAAGAAGGAACGGCAAAGCACCACCGCGAAAGACGACAGCGTCCACCTGCCGCCCGCGCTGCGGGCCTCATTGTTGCGGGGCGACAAGGGCCTGCGAGTGCCGAGCTGGGAAGAGCTGCAGCGGCTGTCGCCGGAAGATCGACGTCTGGTGGTGGATTACTTCCGTCAGCTGTCGGAGTCCGAGAAGTGAAATCCGTAACCCGCCTGCTTTGCGCGAAGCTGGTTCTCGTGGGCGTGCTCGCCCAGGCCGCAGGCACGCCGGTTCTTGGCGCACAACAGAGTCCCGATCCGGCTCGGCGAGGCTTCGAGCTGGAGCGCCGGGGCAACTACGCCGAAGCCGCAGACGCCTATCGGGAGGCACTCAAGAAGAAACCAGGCGATCCAGCGGCGCTGTTCGGGCTCGAGCGCTCGCTCATTGCCCTGGACAAGCCCGCGGACATCCT
This sequence comes from Gemmatimonadota bacterium, assembly GCA_046733215.1. Classification (GTDB taxonomy): domain Bacteria; phylum Gemmatimonadota; class Gemmatimonadetes; order Gemmatimonadales; family GWC2-71-9; genus DASQPE01. The sequence goes on along the minus strand of JBKPOS010000086.1, from coordinate 13,277 downwards.
GCCCGAAGCACGCGCTGCCATCACCGCGAGTCCGGGAACCGGTGCCTTTTACGGTGTCGCTCTGCGCGCCTGGGCTGCGGCAGATCAACCGGACAGCGTGCGAGCCGTCGCGGCTCGCTGGGCCGGTCTCGACTCGACTGACGAAACGGCGTATCGCGAATGGGGTGCGGCGGCCATCTCCCGCCACGATAACGCGGAAGCACGCAAAGCATTCGAGACCGCGCGTGAGCGGCTACATCGGCCGGATGCGCTGGCCGGCGACCTCGCCGCGGTGCTCTCGGAGCAGCACGACTGGACCAACGCGGTTCGAGAGTGGGCCACGGCCGTCGCGAAGGTCAATGGCTACCGCAGCACAGCCGTTGCGGCGCTGTCGCAGGCGCCGGAGAACGCCAGGCCCGAGTTGCTCCGAGCATTGGGAAGTCAGTCCGCTCCGCCCGCCCGTTGGCTCGAAGCCGATTTGCGTGCGCGTTGGGGGGACCCGCTGGGCGGATATCAGGTTCTCTCGACCAATCTGCCCTCCGATCGGGGGAGAGCGGTGGAAGCCCTCTCCGGGTTTCTAGATCAGGTCCGCGATCAAAGCGGCCCGGACGCGCGTCGCGCTCAAGCCCTCGCACTGGTCGCGCTGGCGGACCGGACGCCCGGGCCAGGAGGGCCGCAACTCCGGCTGGAGGCGGCCCAGGCGTTTGCCGACGCAGGCGACGAAGCGACAGCCAAACGGCTGCTGAGTGGCGTGAGCAGCGATCCGGCGATTGCGGCTGGCCTCACATCCGGAGCGGCGACCACCTTGGTGGGCGTTCTGCTCAAGGAGGGCAAGGTTCAGGACGCGGAACGCAAGCTCGAGGAGCTGAAGCCCGACCTCGTGAGCGAGGATTATCTCGCGCTTCGTCGGAGCGTTGCCTGGGGCTGGGTCCGCACCGGGAAGCCCGAGCGTGCGGAAGCGATTGTCGCTGCCGATTCGAGCGTGGAGGGACTCGCGCTGGCGGGCCGGCTCCAGCTTTTCCACGGCCGGCTGGACAGCGCGGAGGCACTGCTCAAGCTCGCGGGCCCGTACGCCGGGAGCCGGGAGGAGGCAACCGCTCGCACCGCCCTGCTCGCGATGCTCCAGCCGATGCAGCTCGACAGCTTGCCGGCGTTGGGGATCGCATTGCTCGCCGTGGAGCGGGGAGACACGACTCACGCGCTGGAGCAGCTCGACAAGGTTGCCGAGTCGCTCCCGCCAGATCAGGGAGCCAGTGAAATACGGTTATACGCCGGTCGGCTGGCGCAGAGCGCGGGCCGCAATGAAGATGCGGAGCGTCTGTTCAGGAGCGCCGCCGCGCCCGCGGCGAAAGCCACCGCTCCCGCGGCGCAGCTCGCGCTGGCCCAGTTGCTGCTCGAGACCGGTCGAGCGAAGGAAGCCACGGAGCTGCTGGAGCACATGATCCTTGGCTTTCCCGACAGCGCGCTGATTCCGCAAGCGCGACGCTTGTTGGATCAGGCGCGCGGCGCTGTTCCGGAGACCTGAGTCCGCGTGCGGCGTCGTGATTTCGTCGGGCAGGCACTCGGTCTTCTCGCAACGCTGGGACCGGCAGGCCGGCTGCTCGCGCTCGATCTCGCCGGAGCGGGCGCGCTCAGTGGGTGGCCGCGAGCGGGATGGTTGCTGGTCCCGATGGATGATGCGCAGACGGATCACCTCAAGGCGTACGGGCTCACCTACCGCTCGGTTCAACGCGGCATCCGCGCCGAATGGCTGCTCAATTACCGCAACGGATCGTTCCTGATCCCGGCAGACCAGGCTACGCCACGCGATGCCGCACTGTCGGGAATAAGCGTCGAGCCGTTGGATGATGGGGCGGTGCTCCAGATCCGTGCCGAAATCCAGAGCGGCAACATGGACGCGATTCCGCTGGAGAAGGCACCCAAGGTGGCGGTGTATGTCCCGCCCAATGCTCCGCCGTGGGACGACGCGGTCACGATGGCGCTCAACTACGCCGGAATTCAGTTCGAGAAGATCTGGGATCCGGAGGTATTGCGCGACGGGCTCAAAAAGTACGATTGGCTCCATCTCCATCACGAGGATTTCACCGGCCAGTACTCCAAATTCTACCTCAATTACGCCGGCGCCCCGTGGCTCCTCGACATGGTCAAGCAGAACACCGCCATGGCACGGACCCTGGGATTCTCCAGCGTTCCGGAGGAGAAGAAAGCAGTCGCGCGGGCCATCGCCGCGTATGTCGAGCGCGGTGGCTTTCTCTTCGCGATGTGCACGGCCACTGAGACGCTGGACCTGGCACTCGCGGGACAGGGAGTGGACATCGCGACCGACTACGCGGATCGAACGCCGATGGATCCCAACGCCTCGGCCAAGATGCATTGGGAGCTGGCCCTCGCCTTCCAGAACGCCAGGCTCGAGCTGAATCCTTCGGTGCCGGTCTTTTCCGACATCGACGGTCACCAGGTCAACTCACTCGATCGGCGCCAGCCGCTCGGCTCGTTCACGCTGTTCAGCTTCAGCGCGAAGATCGATCCGGTGGCGACTATGCTGGTCCAGAACCACCGGCAGGTCATCCCCGACTTTTACGGCCTCACAACGTCCTTCACGCGACGAACGTTGAAGCCCAGCGTGACCGTCCTGGCTGACGAGCCGGGGGCGCCGTGGGTCAAGTACATCCACGGCGAGCGAGGCCAGGGGACCTGGACCTTTTTCGGCGGCCACGACCCGGAAGACCCACAGCACCAGATCGGCGACCCACCGACCGACCTTTCGCTCCATCCCCACTCGCCGGGCTACCGACTGATCCTGAACAATGTGCTCTTCCCCGCCGCGAAGAAGAAGGAGCTAAAGACCTGACTGGTGCGTGTTTCAGTGCCGCCGGCAGGTCACGATCCCACTAGATTCCCACTGTCATCTTCCTACATGCTTTCTTACCACCGGAGAATCGTTCTGCACCTGCCGCTCGAACTCACCCCGCCCGCAAACCGGGGACTGGGCCGGCCATCTTGACCGATCCGACCGACCGGCTTCTTCCAGGCGTCCGCGCCTATCTGGCGCAGGAGATTTCCGCGGCGGGCGGGCGCGAAGTCTCGTTCGTGGCGGAGGTGGACGGCGAAGGTGTGATCACCGGCGCGCGAGCCGTTGCCCGCGGCACGGTGGATCTCGTGCTTGCGCTTCCGGCTGTCGCTCGGCGCGGTGAGATGCTCCTCCACAACCACCCGAGCGGCCGACTGGATCCGTCGGTTCCTGACCTCAACGTCGCCGCCACGCTTCACGACGGAGGTGTCGGCTTCGGGATCATCGACAACACGGCGGAGTCACTGTACGTGGTGGTCGAGGTGCCACACGACCGGGAGATTCGGCCTATCGACCCGTTCGATGTGGTGGCGACTCTGGGCGAATCGGGACCGGTGGCGCACGCGCTGGGCCGCTATGAAGATCGACCTACCCAGCGGGACATGGCCGCGTACGTAGCCGATACGTACAACGATGGCGGCATTGTGTTGCTGGAGGCGGGAACGGGGGTCGGCAAGTCGTTCGCTTATCTCATTCCCGCCCTCGCCTGGGCTCGGGCCAACAGCGAGCGTACCGTCGTCAGCACCAACACGATCAATCTGCAGGAACAGCTGGTCGGAAAGGATCTTCCGCTACTCCGCAAGGCGCTCGAGACCGACGACTACACGCCCACCTTCGCCTTGCTCAAGGGTTGGCGAAACTACCTCTGTCTGTCACGGCTCGATGGCGCAATGAGCGGCCAGCGAACGTTGTTCGAGCCGGACAAGCACGATGAGCTGCTCGGCCTGGTCGAGTGGGCCGCGCACACCCGCGACGGAACCCTAAGCGACCTCCCCTTGTCGCCCACGGCCGAAGTCTGGGACGAGGTCAGCGCGGAACCGGATCTCTGCACCAGACTCAAGTGCCCGCACTTTGATCGCTGCTTCCTGTTCCGAGCGCGGCGCCGCGCGGCCGAGGCGGATGTAGTGGTCGTGAACCATCATCTGCTGGCGGCGGATCTTTCGGTGCGGCAGGCGTCGGATAACTGGGAGGAGGCGGCGGTGCTGCCTCCTTATCGTCGCCTCGTGCTGGACGAGGCTCACCACCTGGAGGATGTGGCCGCACAGCACCTGGGGCTTCAGGTGACGAGCCGCGGCGTGCAGCGCTTGTTGGGACGGTTCGAGCGGCGAGGCAAGGGTCTGCTGCCTACTCTTGCGTTCGAATTGGTCGCGGAAGGAGGCGAGGCCGGCCAGGCAGGGCTCGGACTGTTGCGGGAGCGCGTTTTGCCCGCGTTGAGCCATGCCCGCTATGCGACCGATGCGCTGTTTCTCCGCTTGCATGGACGGCTCGAAGACGTTCCGGGTGCTCAGCTTCGGCTCGACGAGCAGTTCGCCGCCGACCCGATCTGGACCGACGGACTCCGCCGCGAGCTCGATGCCGCACTGGACTCGCTGCGTGTTCTCGCGGACCTGCTCGAGTCAGTGGCGGATCGATTGGGCGATCGCGAGGGCACTGATAGAACGCGGCAGCTGCTCCAGGAGCTGCGCGGCGTCATGCGACGACTGGGCACCGTCGGAGATGGTCTCAACCGGACGCTCCGCCCTGCCGGCGGTGGCGCGCCAACCGTGCGCTGGATGGAGCGCGCGGGTCAGCGAGCCCAGGCCATCGCTTTGTCGGCTGTGCCGCTCGATTTGGCCCCACTGCTTCGGGAGCTGCTCTGGCAGCGCCTCGATACCGTGGTCCTCACGAGCGCTACGTTGGCCGCGGGCGGGGATTTCGGATTTCTCGAGTCGCGGCTCGGTCTCGATGGAGAGAGTAGCCCGGTGTCGGTGCGCGAAGTTCTCGCGTCACCCTTCGACTACCCATCTCAATGTCTGTTCGGGGTCCCCACCGACCTTCCTACCCCCCGTGACGACGAGCCCGGCCACGACGCGGCGCTGACGCAGATCGTGACCGATCTCGCCTTTGCCTCGGATGGCGGCATGTTCGTGCTGTTCACCAGTCATGCAGCACTTCGCCGTGCTGCCGCGGGTCTGCGTGGCACCTTGAGTAGCCGCTGGCCCATGCTGGTGCAGGGCGAAGCTGCCCGGGATCTCCTGCTCCGGCGATTTCGGGAGGCGGGCAACGCGATTCTGTTGGGGACGGACTCGTTCTGGGAGGGCGTTGACGTACCCGGGCGAGCGCTCCGCGCCCTGGTTCTCAGCAAGCTACCTTTCAAGGTTCCGTCCGAGCCGCTCACTGCAGCGCGGCTCGAGCGATTGGCAGAGCAGGGCAGCGATGGCTTTACCGGATATCTGGTGCCCCACGCTGCCCTCAAACTCAAGCAAGGGTTCGGACGTTTGATCAGAAGTCGACAGGACGTGGGGGTGGTGCTGCTGCTGGACAACCGGGTCGTCACGAAGCGTTACGGACCGCTCGTGTTGAGCGGGTTGCCCCGCGCCGAGACCGTAATCGGGAGCTGGTCGGAGATCCGCACCAAGTGCGAGGACTTCTTCGCCCGCTTCGGCATCGGGGCCGGCGTATGATTCCGCTCAAACCCGGAAAGATCATCGGGGTCGGCCGGAACTACCTGGCGCACGCGCTCGAGCTGGGGAATGACGTACCACCCGAGCCGATCATTTTTCTCAAGCCGAATACTGCATTGCTCGAGCCGGGTGGGGTAATTCTGTTGCCGTGCGTCTCCGAGCGGGTGGAGTTCGAAGCCGAGATTGGAGTCGTCCTGGGGCGCCGCTTGCGTCATGCCACAATGGAACAGGCGGAAAAGGCCATCGGCGGGTTCACCTGTGTCAACGATGTCACCTGCCGGGACCTACAACAGAAAGACGGCCAGTGGAGCCGGGCCAAGGGCTTCGACACGTTCTGTCCGGTCGGGCCTCGGGTAGCCACAGGGCTCGACTGGTGGAGTCTCGAGGTTCGGGCACGGGTCAACGGGCAGGAGCGGCAGCACGCCAAGGCCACGGACATGCACTTCTCCATCCCGACGCTCATCGCGTTCATCAGCGGCATCATGACGCTCGAGCCAGGCGATCTGATCGCGACCGGCACCCCGGCCGGAACCGGACGGCTGATCGACGGCGACGTGGTGGAGGTGGAGATTCCTGGCGTGGGAGTGCTGTCGAACCCAGTCCGCGCGGAGGACGGCCGATGATCAAGCCGAGCCGCCGCCTCGAAAGTCTTCCGGGGTATCCCATGGCGGAGCTGCCGGCGCTCAAGCGCCGGCTCCTCGAGCAGGGCGTGGACGTGATCGACGTCGGTCCGGGCGACAACGACACCCCGCCTCCTGAGCTCACAATCGAGAGCATGGCATCGGCCGTTCGCGAGCCGGCTCTCAGCAAATACGGATTTCAGCAGGGTCTGCCCGAGTTCCGGCACGCAGCGTCGCGCTGGGTCGAACGCCGCTTCGGTGTGCGGTTCGACCCGGTCACTGAGCTCATTCCGCTGATCGGATCGAAAGAAGGTCTGGCGCACGTTGTCTTTGCCGTGGCCGACCCGGGCGACGTGGTGATCGTGCCCGAGCCGGGATATCAGGCCTATCTGGGTGGTGCGATCCTGGCCGGTGCCGAGCCGTACATCGTGCCGCTCCGGAGCGAGCAAAAGTTCCTGCTCGAGTTGGAGCAGCTGCCTGAAGATATTCTCCGGCGGGCTAGGGTCGTCTTCGTCAACTATCCCAACAATCCCACAGCCGCGGTGGCCCCTCCGGAATACCTTGCTCGAACGGTGGCACTATGCCGGCGTCACGGGATCCTGCTAGCCTACGACAACGCCTACTGCGACCTGACGTTTGACAACTACCGTGCGCCCAGCATCTTCGAGATACCGGGTGCGCGCGAGATCGCCATCGAGTTCTTCTCGCTGTCGAAGAGCTTTTCGATGACTGGTTGGCGTTTGGGCTTCGCGGTCGGGAGCAAGGAGCTGATCGGCGCACTTACCCGGGTGAAGTCGTACGTCGATACCGGTCCCTGGCTCGCGGTGCAAAAGGCGGGCGCCGCAACCCTGGACCAGGCTGAAGCTCTGGTACAACCGGTTCGGGCGGAGTTGGAGAGACGCCGGGACGCCGGTGTCGCGGCTCTGCGCGACATCGGACTTGAGGTCGAATCACCGGTAGCGACGATGTACCTCTGGGTCGCGTTGCCCGCGGGCATCCCTTCCGCGCTGTTCGCACGGCGCGCGCTCGAATCGGCGGGCGTGGTCGTGCTTCCCGGCAGCGCATTCGGGCCTGCGGGTGAAGGCTACTTCCGCATCGCACTGACAGTGGGTGCCGTGCGGCTGGCCGAAGCCATCCATCGGCTCGGCGGTATCATGGAGCAAATGCGCAGTGGAGCGCTCGCAAGCACCGCGTAGCCCCCTCCGTCGTACTGGAGGCCGAACCTGGACCTGGATCGCGCTGGCCGTCAGCATCGCGGTGCACGTGGTTCTGGTGCTGGTTAGCTCGGTGGAAGGCCGGCCGCCGGTGATACCGCATCGGGAAACGCAGGTCATCGTGCTTCCCCCGATTTCGGACGCTCACCGGGCGGTCGAGATGCCCTATCGCGAAGCACCACCGAAGGTCGGCGTTCTCTCCCGACAGCCGCGCCAACCGCGCAGGCTGCCGGACCAGACCGAAGTGACCCAGTTGCCGCGGCCGGTGATGCGGCCAAAGCCGGACTCCGGACTGGTCCCGTCGCCGGAGCCGGTGGCGCCGGGCCGGATCGGACCGCAATGGGGCGATGGACAGCTGTGGGTGCGGCCGCTTCCGCTGCCGGCGCAGGAGCTGGCCCAGCGGCTCAGGAAGACCGATGCCGAGCTGGCGGACAGCGTTGTAAAGGCAACGATCCAGGCATTCCTCGATTCCATCGCACGCGAGCCGGGATCCGACACCACAATGCTGCCGACTTGGAGCACCGACATAGCCGGCAAAAAGTTCGGTATCGACCAGAAGTACGTGACCGTGGCGGGGCTCAAGATTCCCGCAGCGGTGCTGGCATTGATCCCGTTGCACGGCGGGACCAATGAATCGAAGGCATTCGACCGGACCGACGAGTTGCTTGCGGATCTGCGCTATGCCGCGAATCGATCCCAGACGCTGGATGATTTCAAGAAGGCGATCAAGGATATGCGCCGCCGTAAACAGCAAGAGCACGAGTTCCAGCGCAACCAAGCTACACCTCCACCGCCAGAGCTGCGCTCGCCGCCGCCCGTGCCGGTGGTCACGCAGGCCAATCCGGATTCCACTCGGCCACGACCCCAATGAAGCTCATCGATACCGACGAAACCGTCGTGCTGGTGACCGGCACGGCGCTGACTGCGGAAGAGCGCGACCGCCCGACCGCATATACGCTCAAGGTGGAGATCGACCGCCGAGGGGACGGCCATACCTATAGGCGAGCCGTAGTGGTCGGGGACATCTGGTATCTCGAGAACCGCATTTTCCATCTGAATCCAACGATCGCCATCGGCGGCCCGGGCGCAAATGCAGTCGCCGCTGAGTTTGCCCAGGGCCTGCAGACCCTGGTCAACGTGGACGACCGGGTGTTTGTGCAAGCCGATTTTGACGGTGAGCTGAAGCGCGCCAGTCTCTGGGGAGTGGACGCCGCAAGCACAGCGCAGGCGGTCGAGATGTTCGTGAGGCAGGGGATGCTGGATGATCTCCTACAACGAATTTGGAAATTCCGTGCTGGAACCTTTGTTTGAGACTGCGTAAACGGTAAACGGTAAACGGGGGCTTCGTCTCATCGGAGCCCCCGTTCACCGTTCACTGTTCACCGTTTACGCAGTTCCTGCTCACTCTCCCAACAAATCCTCCAATGCCTTATCCACCACCTCCGCTGCCCGACCCTCGATGATCTTGCGCAGTACATCGGCGGCTTCCAGAGGAAGACTGTCGGGGTGCACCCGATCCTTGGCGAAGCGGACCACCGTGCCTAGCGGGATGGGTGCCACCGGTGGATCATCGGAGTCCTCTTCCGCCACCGCAGCTTCATAACCCGCCCCTGGTACGCTCTCGGCCCACGGTTCGGGTTCCTCATCGGCGTCGACCGCGAGATCCGGTGGTATGGTGACCATTGCGAACAGCTGGCACTGGAGACCAGGCGGCGCTTCGCGCGCGACCAGCACCACCGGGACGGGCTGTGCGAACAGCCCATGGTTGTGCACCTGATCCCAAGCCTCGGGCGGAAGCGCGCAGCGGGCCACCAGGCGACCATTGCGGTAAGTGGCCATGCACACCATGCCATCCGGCGTACGCTCGTCCTCGACCAGGCCGACGTTCAGCTCGACCGGTCCTTCCGTCGCCGCGAGAGCGGCAGGCGATGGCTGCGAGCCGGAATCGCCTTCGAACCGTGTATTCATATCGTGAGCGTAGCGACGCGACGGGCGGAGCGCCACCCCCTGCATCACAGCGTGCGCCCGGTCACACCGTCGAGTCAGTGCCCGCGGATCGTGCCGTCGTTCTCGACGCGCGGTGCGTCCGCGCCGAAGTCGTCTTGCGAGAGCGAGCGAATCAGGTCGAGAGCCGCGCCCGTCGAGTCGCGGGCCGGCCCCTTTGTAGGCAGCTGTCGCATCGGCTCGAGCCTAGCCCCTATCAGACTGCCGTCTGCAGCAAACTCGACTTGGAGAACACCGGTGAGACCCTGAGGTCCCGATAGGTTGAATCCCCTATAGTTCGCGAAATTTCCCAACGAGTAGGCAATCAGCCTCTTTTGCCAAAGCTCCACACCACGTAAGACGTGAGGGCCATGACCGACCACGAGATCGGCCCCGGCATCGACCACGGCGTGCGCCCATGTCCGCAGATCACCGCGTGGTTCATGGCCCAATGATTCGGCGGCGAACGGCACGTGCTGGGCAGCCGATCCTTCCGCCCCCCCGTGGAACGTCACCACCAGCAAATCGACCAGCGGACGAATCGAGTCGACCACGGCGACGCTGCGAGGGACATCGAGTAGGTCGTAGGCAAACGGATACGTCGTGAAACCGACCACACCGACCGTCGTCATCGCTTCACCCCGGCGCACCGTATCGATGACGATTCGCCCGAGGGGTCCGTAGGTCCGAAGACCGATGGCGGCCAGCGTCGCCTCGGTAGACTGCCGGCCGTCGATCCCGAAATCGTTGGCGTGATTGTTGGCCAGATTCAGGTGAGTAAATCCGGCCTCCTTGAGACGGGGCGCGAGCCACGTCGGCGTCAGGAACGCATAACACCGCACCGGTTCGGTTTTGGGTGGCGCTTTGGCATGGCGGCGTGCGGCGTGGCGTCGAAGCGTGGCGAGCGAATCTGCGGTTCGGCGGGCTTGGGCCGCCAGGATGGAATCGGCGACGGCAGGGTTGGCGACGGCCTCGGTCCATTTCACCGATCTGCGCTTCCCGCACTTTTCGGTCTCGCCGCTGTCGGCAAGCACGCCCTCGAAGTTGCCGATGACGAGATCGCCGGTGAGAAAGGGCTTTGCCCCCTGCAGCAGGGTGCGCGCACTGTCCTGCGGAACCCCGCCGGGAATCGTCATCGTCCCCAGATTGATGTCGCCGACCAATGCGAGACGCACCGGCGTCCGCGCATGCCGTTCGGCGCGCGCCGTTGACTCAGCCGGAGCCCGAACAGGCTCGGGCGGCTGCGCTCCCGCTGGAGGCTTTGCAGGGACCGGCGTCGGCTTCGATGGGGCTGGAGCTGGCGCAGGGGTGGGCTTGGGCGAGGCACAGGCGAACCCCGCCATGAGCAGCCATGCCACACCCGGTCGGTACGACAGCCGGGTCAGGCGGCCGCGTCTCGCAGGTACGAAGCGAGGCGTCCGATGCTCGTTTCCCGGCCGACTACAGCGAGCAACTCGTTGACCGGTTCCGAGACTGTGCTCCCGGTGAGCACGACCCGGATGGGCTGCAGGAAATCACCCAGCTTGAGGCCCTGCTGTTCGGCGACCGACTTGAGCTGCTGCAGCAAATGGTCCGCCGACCATTGATCGATGCTGATCTGCTCCAGGATCCGCCGAGCCAGCTCGAGATTCTCTTGGAATTGCGGGCCCATCTTCCGCATCAGCTGTTCGCCTTTGGCGTCGAAGCGAACCCGGCTGGGGTCGATCCGTGTGGCGACCTGCTCGGCCAATTGGGTGACGGTCCTCGAGCGGGCCTTCACGGCATCGATGATGGGGCGCAGGTCGCGGCTTGCGTCGGCCGCCCCCAAGCGGGACAGCTGGCGTTTGACGGGCTCGAGCAGCTCATCGGCAGCCGTGGCGGAGAGATACTGGCCGTTCATCCACTCGAGTTTGGCGACATCGAACACGGCCGGCTTGCTCTGGATGCCCTCCAGCGAGAACAGCCGGATCATCTCGGCCTCAGGCATGATTTCCCGATCGCCGCCGGGCGACCAGCCCAGCAGCGCGAGGAAATTCCGCATGGCGGCGGGAAAAATGCCCTGATCGCGATAGTCGCCCACGGCGGTCGCACCGTGCCGCTTGGAGAGCTTCTTTCCGTCCGGTCCGAGAATCATCGGCACGTGAGCGAAGACCGGTGGCTCGTGCCCGAGCGCGCGATAGAGCAGAATCTGCTTCGGTGTATTGGAGACGTGGTCGTCGCCCCGGATCACGTGGGTGATCCGCATGGCGATGTCGTCGGAGACTACGGCCAGGTTGTAGATCGCCGATCCGTCGCTCCGCAGGATGACGAAGTCGTCCAGCTCCTGACTGTGGACCTGGATCGGTCCGTGAACTGCGTCATTCCAGCTCACCTGCTCGTCGGGAACAAAGAATCGGATGGTAAAGCTCAGGCCCTGGTCCAATCTGGATTGAACTTCCCGCGCCGAGAGCCGCCAGCAACGCCGGTCATACCGAAAGCTCGATCCCGCCGCCTCAGCCTCGGCTCGGCGGGCGTCGAGCTCTTCCCGGGTGCAGAAGCAGCGATAAGCTTTTCCCTCGGCCAGCAGTCGCTCGGCATCGGCCCGGTGGCGCTCGGCGTACGCTCCCTGGAAGTAGGGCCCCTCGTCCCACCCGATGCCCAGCCAATCGAGGCCCTCCAGGATGACGCGGGTATGTGCTTCGCTGCTTCGCTCGCGGTCGGTGTCTTCGATCCGGAGGACGAAGGTGCCGTCGGTCTTCCGGGCAAATAGCCAGTTGAAGAGCGCGGTACGCGCTCCGCCGACGTGGAGATACCCTGTGGGAGAGGGTGCGAAGCGGACCCGAGGGGTCATGAACTGGTAGATCGCATCATGCGGAACGACGGAGTGGGAGGGATTCGAACCCTCGATAGAGGTCTTCACCCCTATAACGGTTTAGCAAACCGCCGCCTTCAGCCACTCGGCCACCACTCCAACTTGCGAGGCAAGAACTTAACCTACTGGCGACGTCCCCCTCAAGCAGTGAGTGGGGAACTTTGTGGGGAACTGAGCAGCTCGCGCACCGCCGTTTGGAGAACGCGATCAGGTTAGAAGGAAGTGGCCCGAATGGTGTCTGCCATCGCCCTTGGCTTTTCGTTTCTGCAAAAGTCGTTTACGTCCGACGCGCTTCCCGCGATGGCAGCGAGGATGAAGATCGTCATCCGTTCTCCTGCTTTCGTGTCGATGCTCCCGGCCGGTGCCGGTCGGCGTAGGCCTCGGCATCGGCCCGATGGCCGATCAGCAGCGACAGGCCGTTCGGCAGCTCGTCGAGCCGCGCGCGGGTTCGAAGTCCGAGCCGCATTTTCAGCTCGCGGGCGATGTGGAGCGCCCCCTCACTGAGGTAGACACGCCCCGGCCGGCGGGGAGTTCCGTGGGGCAGAACGCGCCAGATCACAGCCCGAGCGTCGCGGGCCAGGAAGCCGTACGCCGCGGGGGACGCGAGCGCGGCGGCCAGCCCATCGGCCCAGAGCGCCGCCGAGATCGTGTCGTCGAACCACAAGCAGTGATACCGTCTTACCCGCTGCGGCATTGTGCCTCCCGTGCTCTAGACTCCGAACTCGCGTCGTCCGGCATCGGCGCTGGCGACTAAGCCAGGCCCAATAGCGAAGGCCGTGGCGTGGAGATGAGCGTGTGAACCTTCGAGACCGGCGAGGACGGCCGGCAGTGGCAGGGCTAGCAAGGAGCTACTGGATGAACCTAAGCAAAAGTACATCACAGCGATACCCAGGCTCACCTCGCTAGCTCCTCGCCGAGCAGCTCGGGCAACGGACCCAGCCTCCGGCGCGTTCGACTACCTTACTTGACGGAGACGGACGGTACTCCCAAGCTCCCTTCCCCCACTGGCAGGTATACATGTCCATCCGTCTCACCCCTTCCGAATCTTCCTCGCGCCCGGTTCGGCCACTCGTTGAGCGCGTGCAGGAGCGCGTGGCCGCTGCTGCGGCCAGCCTCGCAACCCGCCGGCGTGGGGAC
>JBKPOS010000085.1:0-6190 GCA_046733215.1 Gemmatimonadota bacterium | reverse complement strand
GTGCCTGGGTGCGCCAGCCCAGGGCTCGATCAGGTCCGCGGCGCATTTAGTCATCTGCCACCCGCCAACCTACCGCCGTCTGCGGCAGTGCTCGAGATGCTGAGGCAGAGTCGTACAAACAATCCGCCGCCCGCACCAGGGACAGGTCTCGCAGCAGCGGACGGGATGAAGCGCCAATGTCAGCGGGTTGTGGCACGGACAGTGGCACTCCGCGGACTCTACTTGGCGAAGCTCTGTGCTCATCGGGGCCCTCCCAGCACCGCCGCTAATGCCGCTGCTCTAAGAGATAGAGGCGACGTAGCTCTCCGGCAGGCCGATCTCCTGTGCCAGGGACCGCAGCTTGGAGGCATAGTCTGCGTTGTGTTCTTGTGGTGACGGGGCCTCCGCAAGATTATAGCACATCGCTGCCACCGCGACTCCGTCACGTGTGACCGCGAGTACCGCCTCGGGGTGATACGCTTGTACGCTGGGATCGGCGTACAACCTCTCAAGATCGGCATGCGAGAGCTTCATCAACACGCCGTGCACCTGCCCTCCCGGATCGGGAACAAGAGTGGCCCGCGCTCCGATCCGAAGGGCGAACCCGGACACCGAGGCGACCCGGATATCGGTAGGCCGGACCCCTCTGTCCTGAAGCAACTGCGGATCCATGAAGAGCCCGTAAAAGAACACGTCGAGGCGCCGGTGGTCCGTGATATCCATCTTCGCGTAAGTTCGCTTACCCGTTGGCATGGCCAGCCTTCCGAGACTTCGCAGCAGACTATTCATCCGACCGGGAGCGGCGGAATTGACGGACACTTGATCCTACTGCATAAGCGTAGATACATGCGTTCGCTCCCCGGTGCCCGCCTAGGACTACTTATCGCACTGGCCTCGACCGCCGCCTGTAGCGGCGACGACCCGAGTGGCCCGCCCGGAGACGATGCTGACCTCTGGAGCTTCAGCCAGCAGCTCGAGATCTCGATCCCAGGTATCGAGCAGACTTGTAGCGACCGCGGCACCTGGTCGTTCACCCAGAATGGCACCGCCCTCTCGGGCGAGATCTCGTACCTGGGAACCTGCGCGATGCCGCTCGCCGGCGGGGCATGCGTGAACGACGACTGTATCGAACCGGGGCCCCGGCGCTTCGACGATTTCGACTTCCTGCTCCTTCGAGACGGTACGACGGCCGACCGCGCCGTGCGTTTCGCGGCCGCAACGCGGCAGCTCTTCTGCCGCTACGAAGGCACCCTAACCGGCGACCCGCCCACCTCCGCGGCGGGCTCGATCGGCTGCTTCGGGGACGAGGCGACCACGACGGCGCTCGCCACCGGCACCTGGGAGGCTTCCCGCGGTACGCCCCGGCCCCTCCCGCTTAGCACGGTGGGCGCAGTGACGGCCGCGAGCGAGCATAGCTGTGCACTTGCGGCCGGCCGAGCCTACTGCTGGGGCGGCAACCTCGACGGCGAGCTCGGCATCGGCGATGTGGTCGGCCGGCCGCTGCCCACGCCCGTCTTGGTGGAGCGCTCCTTCTCCACGATCTCGGCCGGGGCGCTCCACACCTGCGCCATCGACCCGGCGGGAGCGGCATACTGCTGGGGTTCGGCTCGCTCGGGTCAGCTCGGCGACGGCCGCGGCTCGACCGACCTCCTCGAGCCTGGCCTCGGCGAGTTCAGCAGTGAACCGGTCGCGGTACAGGGCGGGCTCACGTTCAGCGCCATCAGCGCCGGACTCGGGCACACGTGCGGCATTGCGGCCGGCGGGGCCGCCTACTGTTGGGGTTCCAACCGCTACGGACAGCTCGGCGACGGAACGACCACGCGTCGGACGAACCCGACGCCGGTGAGCGGCGGTCTTCGGTTCAGCTCGATCAGCTCCGGGCTTCGCTTCACCTGTGGGATCGCGGCGGCGGCGGCGTACTGTTGGGGCACAAATGATCTGGGGCAGCTGGGGACCGGCAGCAGGGTGTCGCGCTCGAGTCCGTCGCCCGTGAGTGGCGGCATCGCGTTCACGTCGATCGCGACGGGCCTCGGGCACGCATGTGGCGTGTCTACGGCCGGAGAGGCCTACTGCTGGGGATGGAACAACCTCGGGCAACTGGGCACCGGGGACAGCGTGTCTACCACCAGTCCGCGTCACGTGGCCAGCGGGCGCGCCTACGTCTCGCTGACCGCGGGCGTCGGGCACACATGCGCGATCACCACCGGTGGAGATGCGTTCTGCTGGGGCGGCAACTTTGACGGCGAGCTCGGCACCGGCAACACTAGTCGATCTCTGACTCCGCGGGCCGTGGCGGGCGGACTCACGTTCACGGCGATCGATGCCGGCACCGGTCACACCTGCGGGCTCACCACCGGCGACATCGCCTACTGCTGGGGCGGCGGCACCCGGGGACAACTCGGGGCCGGCCCGTCATGGATTACCCACAGCCTCGTGCCGCTCAAGGTCGCCGGTCAACCTTGACCGCATGCACTGGGATTACCCGGCGTAGTAGCAAATACGAGAGGAATCCAGCCGCCACGACATCGTAGGTGAGGCAGAATTGAGCCCACCATAGCGGCACTCCAGGATTGGCGATCATTCGACCGTGAAACCCATCGAAGATGCCATGCGCCGCGAGCGCGGCTACGACGAGCCACAACGAGCGCTTGAACCCTACGACTGCCGCGGCAAGAAAGACGATGATGGCTGTGCCCTCCACCAGTAACGCGTGGCTGGAGCCTCCCATGACGGCGAACAGGGCATAGTACGAGGCAATGACCACCAGGACGGTGGGATAGAACGCTCGATCCCGATCGAGGCGAACAAGCGTGGCCATCGCGCCCACCAGGAATGCCAGGACCGCCCCGACCAGATATGCCAATGTGCACTTCCGATCACGTCATGCGCTGGTTGTTCAGCCACATTAAGCCAGCTCAGGCTCCGTCGGTGCAAACGCCCATCGGGTCTAACCTGATCCGTGCGCGGCTGCAAGCGGTGGGTCAAGTAGCGACTTCGCTGATCTGAGTCCCTTGCGCGGCGACGAGTTGCCAGCCGCGTTGGCGCTCGACGTAGACATGCGTATAGCGGCTGTGCACCGTAAAGCCCTGCGCGCCGAACTGGCCGCGCATCTGGGTTCTCCCCGTCACCACTGCCACAGTCCCGTAACGTCGCACATGACTGTCGAGGTGCTCGAGCGTGAGAAAGCGCAGTTGACCTGACTCGACGAGCGCCAGAAGCGCGGATCGGGCCACTTCGGCTCCCTGCATGACATCGATCAAAAGGAAGTCGTCAGCCAGGACGGCCTCGAGCGCTTTGGCATCGGCTTGCAACAGGCCCGTGAAGAACGCGTTTTCAGCTGCAAGGATGGCTTCGTCAGACATGGCACGTGGTATGAGTTCTTGTGGCAAAACTGTGTGTCGCACAGGAATTCTACGTTCTATTTTGGGTATCTTCGCTCGGTGCTCCGACCGGAGGTCCGCGTCGGAAGCGCCGCCAGCTGCAAGAGTGGTTAGGCCCCGCCGCCCACAACGTTCGACCGCCACGACTGCCGCACGCCTTCCACGCTCGCGCTGGCCAGGTGCTGGTAGGCTTGGATGCCATGATCGAAGTTCAGCATGGTCACCCGGCGATCCACAGCCCAAAGCACGGCGTGCAGCGGCTCAGCGCGGTCGGGCACACGAACTGCCATGCTTAGCAGCTTCACTTCGCCGGGCTTCACCGGCAGTTCCGGTAGCTCGGACCGGTCGACCCGGCCTCGAACCACCCGATAGAAACGCAACTCTCGGAACTTTGGATCGCGCTGCACGAGGTTGCTACCCGCCAATTGGTCACGGAGCACTGGCTGAAAGTCGCTGGGCAGACGCCGGACACACTCGCCGAGGAGCCACGCTTCAAAGGGACTGAGTGTCACCGCACCGCGCCAGAGGCGAAACCATAAGTTCGGCGGGCGGATCAAGCCCGACATGGACGGTATTCCTCCGCGGGGCCTAACGACCTACGCGTTAGCTGCCCGCGACTCGCTCGCGCTTCCGAATTCTACCTTCCGCTGATCACCATCGGCGATCAGCACCGGTCGGAGCGCTCGTCAGCTGCAAGCGGTGGTTAGGCCGCCCGGCCTCCAAGTCCCGGCAGAACGCGAAATCCCCACGGGTTATCGACTGCGATCCGCCACTCACCATCCGGCTGTCGCCGCAGAATGTCGGTCGATTCCCCACCCATGATCAGCGGTTGCCCGCCCGGATCGGTGCCACGCAGCGTCCACCGGCCGAGGTAGAGGGCCACGTCGCCTACCTGAATCACATGCTGGACCTCCGACTCCAAGGTAGGCTCCAGCGCGGCGAATCCCTCGAGAGTGTCCCGGAGTTGAGCGGCTCCCCGCGCAACCTGACCAGTTGGTTGACCGTGTCGATCGGTTCGCTCATGCCCAGCGCTCCCTGCTTCTGAGGTTGTCCCTTTGGGAGTGAAACGCAGCGCCCGTCCGCTGCAAGCGTGGGTTAGGCCGCACTCCGATCAGTTAGTGGCTTGCCGTCGATCAAGGACGTAACACACACTGGTCGTCAGAACGCCTAGGCCGACGACTGCAAGCAGGACGAGAAATAGGGGATCTCTACTTCGGGTGTAGAGTGCGATGAACCCTAAACAGAAAACCAATCGGACGGCGAGTGTACTCGGGTAGAGAGCCACGACCCGATAGCGGATGATCTGGACGACAAGGATGCCGAGCCCAACAAGAAGAAGCCCTGTGAGCCGAGGCAAGATCTCCCCGTAGTCGCCAGTGCTGAGCAGGAGCTGCAGCGCAACACGGGGTGCGAATGAGAGAAAGATGCCGGCTCCCAGGAGATAGGCAGCGACGTAGATCAGGCTGAGATTGGTACGGCGCATGGACCCTCGCGCTGCGTCACGCCGCTGGCGACCCACCCGGAGCGTCATGGCTCAAGGACTTGCTGGCGGCCATTCTCGCTTCGCAGTTTCAACGAGCTGGCTGTCCCGTTGGACTGCAGGACAACATACGTGTCCTTCGTGCCGGTTGGACCGGCGAAGCTCAATCCTGAAGTCGGCTCAGAGGCTCCGATCTTGACAGATGGACGCCCGCGCTCGGTGATTAGTCGGAGCAGTACGGTCTCTGACTGTTGCTCACCCGAGGAGGACGTGCTCGCCGGGAGAATGGTGATACTGGCGCGAATGCGACCTTGCGGGTCGACTATTTCGAGGGCGCGACCACGTAGAACAGGCAGGTCCTGCTGGGCGAGCGCTGGGCGAAACTGTTGTGCCAGGGCAAGTGCCAAGAGTGCGAGATTCAAGACCATTAGTGCATACAGGCTACGCCGGGTACTCATCTGGACGCCCTCCCACACAAAAGGACTGCGCTGATACTCGGGCTTCATCGAAATGGACTGGGATGATGAGGCCTCGGAACTAGGGCGGCGAGAGCGCGCTGACCGTCACGTAGTATCCGTCCGGATCCCGGAGTGAGAACTCCCTTGTTTGAGTGTTCGGGTTCACGTGGGGCTCCTCTTCGAATCGGTCGACGAGAGAGCGTGCCCTCTTGAGTGCCATGTCGAAATCGTCGACGCGGAAGAACAAGAGCAGCCCGTTGCCGGGTGGCGCCTCGTCCGGGCTCATCAAGGAGGGATGCTCGTGCGCGCCCCACTGGTGGAGGCAGAGCAAGACGGTTCCATCCGTATCCAGTACCTGACCAAAGTAGTCATGGCCCGGACGCGTCTCGGGCTGGCCGAAGAGAGACTGATACCATTTGAAGCTGCCCGGCACATCGGTTACGCCGATGATCGTCCAGGTGCGTTTCATTGCATATCCGCTGTCGGCCTAACGACCTACGCTTCAGCTGTGGGCGAGTAGAACTCGTGGTTCCCGATTCTACGTTACTCTGAAACGCGAGCGCCCGTCAGCTGCAGCGGCCGCCGGCCCTTCTTCAGGAAGCCATCACGAAGGAGGAAGCGTGCCCTGGGCATCGACCTCCGTGATGAGCCGTATCGTCAATCGTCGTAGAGCGGGCTTGTGCAAGACGATGAGGATCCACGGCCACACAAATCCCCAGAACAACACCAGGCCCCAGGCGACGAATAGGTTCTGATCCACAGAAAGACCGCGCAGCATCCGCTGCGGCGACCGCGTGATGTAGCTACGAACATCAAGTGTGTGGAGCAGCACGAGGCCGGTTAGCCCCAGCACGCCAGAAAGGCCGAGCACATAGGTAGCCCAGCGCCAGTAG
>JBKPOS010000084.1:0-7508 GCA_046733215.1 Gemmatimonadota bacterium | reverse complement strand
CCATGCGATTCCCCTCGACTACATCATCGACCAGCAGGGTGGGATCAGCGAACCGATTGGCATGACCGGATCCCGGCTCGAGGCCGAGGTCTATCTGGTGACGGTGCTCTCGAGTGTGTTGCAGAACCTTCGGCGCTGCGTTGAGCGGGCGGGGTACCATGTCGGTGAGTTCGTGCTCGAGCCGCTCGCCGCTTCACTGGCCGTGCTCACCCCCGACGAGGTCGAGCTCGGCTGCGCGCTGGTCGAGCTGGGTGGAGGATCGACCAATGTGGCGGTCTTCCACAGCGGGAAGATCCGGCATACCGGGTCGCTTCTGTGCGCCGGCGGGCACGTTACCGCGGACATCATGCAGGGTTTCCAGGTTACCCAGCAGGAGGCAGAGCGGCTCCGCGAGCGACATGGTGGTGCGTTCGAGCCTCTGGTACCCGAGGCCGATCTGGTAGAGCTGCCGTCGACGCCGGGGCAGGGCGCACGCACGGCGCAGCGGTACATGCTCGCGCACGTCATGCGG
Source organism: Gemmatimonadota bacterium (assembly GCA_046733215.1). Lineage (GTDB taxonomy): Bacteria > Gemmatimonadota > Gemmatimonadetes > Gemmatimonadales > GWC2-71-9 > DASQPE01. The sequence continues at coordinate 6,997 of JBKPOS010000084.1, read as the reverse complement.
ATGCGATTTCAGGAGATCCTGGAGTTCGCATTGGACGAAATCAGTCGCGCGGGGTATCACCAGCGGCTACCCGCCGGCGTTATCTTGACCGGTGGTGGCGCGCTGACGCCCGGTATCGTCGAGCTTGCGCGAGACGTCTTCGCGATGCCGGCCCGAGTCGGAGTGCCGGGTCAGCGCCTCCGCGGACTCGCGGACAGTGTGGAATCTCCCAGAATGGCAGTTGCGGCGGGATTGGCTCTTTATGGCGCCCGTCAGGTAGCCTTGGGCACGGGGTTCGGCTCGGGTGGCCGGCGCTCGCCTGCAGTTGAGAAGGTTTTCGGTCCCGTCAAGCGCTGGCTCCAGGACTTCTTCTGAGTCGAACCGAGGGAACCCGCCATGATCTTTGAGCTGGAAGACACCGGCGTCCCGCAGAACGCCAAGATGAAGGTGGTCGGCGTCGGCGGCGGTGGCGGCAACGCCGTCAACCGCATGATCGACGAGCGCTTGCTCGGCGTGGAGTTCATCTCGGTAAACACCGACGCCCAGGCGCTGCGGATGTCCAAGTCGGACATCAAGATCCAAATCGGCCGCAAGCTAACGCGCGGCCTGGGAGCCGGGGCCCGGCCGGAAATCGGACGGCAGGCGATCGAAGAGAACAAGGATGAGGTGGCCCAAGCCGTGCAGGGCGCCGACATGGTCTTCGTGACCTGTGGAATGGGCGGCGGGACCGGCACCGGCGCCGCCCCGATCGCCGCTCAGCTCGCCCGAGAGAGCGGAGCCCTTACCGTCGGGATCGTCACTAAGCCTTTCCTGTTCGAAGGTCGCCGCCGCATGCGTCAGGCGGAGACCGGCATTGCCGAAATGCGAAAAAATGTCGATACCATGATCGTGGTACCGAACGAGCGGCTGCTCGCGGTAGTGGGGAAGGGAATCCCCTTCCAGGACGCCCTCAAGAAGGCTGATGAGGTGCTGCTTCACGCCACGCAGGGTATCTCGAGCTTGATCACCTCGACGGGCATCATCAACGTGGACTTTGCCGACGTCCGCACCATCATGCAGAACGGCGGAGCAGCGCTGCTCGGTACCGGAATCGGGCGAGGTGACAACCGCGCACTCGAGGCGGCTCAGCAGGCGATTTCAAGCCCGCTGCTGGACAGCGTCTCAATCACCGGCGCCCAAGGTGTTCTGATCAATATCATCGGGGGCGAAGACCTGACCCTCGGCGAGACCACCCAGATCAACGATGTGATTCACGATGCCGTGGGTGATGAAGCAGAGATCATCTTCGGGGCGGTCACTGATGCGGCGATGCAAGGCGAGGTGCGCGTGACGGTAATCGCCACCGGATTCGATCGAGCGGTCACGGGAGAAATGCCGGTCCCGGGCGCCCGTCCAAGCCGGCCCGGAGTGCTGGACTTCGCCCGACGGGCAGCGGCGCAGACGTCCTCCCAGCCCAAGGTACAGCCGGTGGCTCCCAAGCCCGCCAACCCTCCGGCGGCTGCGGACGTCCCGGACATGGAGATTCCAACCTTCATCAGGCGGCAAATGGACTGATGCGTTGGCTGCGGTTGGTCCTCGCGATCCTGATTCTTACGGGCGCTGCCGCGGCTGCGCGATCGCATCATTGGCCATGGCCCCGGCTCAGCGATAAGCGTCCCGCTCTCGCGGCCGCCTCCGTGCTCCCGGTGGGCCCCACCGAGCCGGCGTTCATCGAAACGCTGGACACCTTGCGCCGGGGTGAGACCTTCGGGGCCTTGCTCAATCGCAATCGAATCACGGGGCTCGACATCTCCCAGTTCGACGAGGCAACCGCCCTCGACCCGAAGCGGCTGCGGCCCGGGCTCGTTTTCGCAATCGGTCGCACCAAGGTCGACACCGATCCATCTCGCATCCAAGTGCAGGTCAGCCCCGAGCGGCTGGTGACCTTCACGCGATCCGACACCGGCTGGGAGGCTGGATCGCAGGAGATTCCCTGGACGGCGGAGACTATCCGCCTCGAAGGCCAGATCGACAATTCCCTGTATGAAGCACTCGACGCTCAGGTCTCCGATGCCCAGTTCGATGCCGGCAACAGAGTGCGCCTGGCCTGGGATTTGGCGGACGTATTTGCCTGGCAGGTGGACTTTACCCGCGACATCCACCCGGGCGACCACTACGTGGTACTGTGCGAGCGTCTGGTCTCGCCGGATGGTGAAGCCCGCTTCGGCCGCATCATCGCCAGCGACCTCACCATCAGCGGGAAGCGCCTGACGGCCGTCCGATTCGACTCGGCCGGGGCTTTGGCCTTCTTCGATCCTGACGGTAATTCGCTCCGCCGGGCGTTCCTTCGCGCACCGGTCGAGTTCCGGCGGATTTCTTCCAGCTTCGCCCGCGCCCGATTCCATCCTATCCTGGGCAGATGGCGCCGCCACGAGGGAACCGACTATTCAGCAGCTCCGGGCACACCGGTGATGGCAGCAGGCGACGGCGTCGTCCTTCGGGCAGGGTACAGCGGCGGTTACGGAAACCTCATCGAGCTTCGCCATCGCAACGACATTACCACGCGGTACGGTCACCTCCGCCGGTTCGCCCGAGGCATTCACGCCGGAGCCAGAGTTATACAGGGTGAGGTGATCGGTTTCGTAGGCTCGACCGGCCTCGCCACCGGTCCTCACCTGCACTACGAGTTCCGCGTCAACGGCGTGGCGCAGGACTCCCGCCGGCTCAACCTGGGGACCGGGGCCGCAGTTGCTGCCGCCCTCCGGCCCGCGTTCGAGCGCGAGCGCGATCGGGTGCTTGGGCTGCTCCGGGCGGAGATGGTAGCAGCTCGGTAACAGCTATCGGCTCTCAGCTATCGGATCTAGAGGTAGGTTTATGCGTCCTTGTCCACCCTTGGGATGAGGGCGCTCTTTCCTGTCTGATAGCTGATAGCTGATAGCTGAGAGCTTAAATCCCATGCTCCTCCTCCCCGCCATCGACATCCGACGCGGCCGGGTGGTCCGTTTGAGGCAGGGCCAGGCCTCCCGAGAAACCATTTACGATGATCATCCCGTCGCGGTAGCGGAACGATTCGTTTCGGAAGGCGCCGAGTGGCTGCACGTAGTCGACCTCGACCGAGCGTTCGGCGAAGGCGACAACTCACAACTGGTACGGCAGATCGTGGCCGCAGTCGAAGGGCGAGCTGGCGTTCAGCTCGGCGGGGGTCTGCGGACGCTTCCTGCGATCCGGCAGGGGCTCGATGCCGGAGCAGCGCGGGTGGTCATCGGCACCGCAGCGGTGCGGGATCCTGACCTGGTGCTTGCGGCACTTGCACAGGCCGGGCTTGAACACATCGCCGTCGGAATCGACGCGCGGGACGGGGTGATCGCAATTCGTGGGTGGCGCGAGGCCGGCGGCGAGCGGGCCGCTGAGGTGGCGAGTCGGGTCGTCGAGCAGGGGGTGAAGACTCTGGTCTACACCGATGTCTCCCGGGACGGCATGCTCCAGGGTCCCGACATCGGGGGTGCGGTTGGGCTGCAGGCACCCGGTGTGGGCATCATAGCGAGCGGAGGCATTGCCTCGCTGGACGATCTGCGGCGAGTCCGCGACGCAGGCCTGGCAGGCGCGATCGTGGGGCGTGCGCTCTACGAGGGACGGATGACCGTCGAGGAAGCGGTGACGGTGGTCAAGAGTGAGGCCTGAAGCTTTTTTTAGCCGATGCTCGCCCTCGCCGCGGTCCTCCTGGGCGCCGCGCTCGCGGTGTTTACTTACCTGTATCTCGAGCGACTCGGACGACGAGGACTGGTACCGCTTGTCTGCCGCGCGGTCGCCTGGAGCGCGCTGGGACTTCTCCTTCTCAATCTGAGCTGCCCCGTCGCGAGTCCGTCTCGCCGGCCGCTGGTGTTGCTCGATGGATCGCTCAGCCTGACCGCCGCCGGCGGACACTGGCGCGAGGCACGGGATTCGGCCGCTCGTTGGGGGGATGTGCGCCTGTTCGGTGACGAACGAGGCGGTGCCGATTCGCTGCCGGATCGAGGCCGTTCGCTGCTTGCGCCGGCACTGCGGGCCGCATCGGCGGCCGACCGGCCGGTCATCGTGGTCACCGACGGTGAGATCGAGGACGCCCGCGACCTGCCGCCAGATCTCCTCGCCCGTACTGCCGTTCGGACGTTCCCGCGGAGGCCGCAGGCAGACATTGCCATCACCCGGGTAACCGGCCCGAGTCGCATCGCGAGCGGCGATTCGCTCACGGTGGAAGCCGAAGTCGAGGCAGTTGGCGGTGCGCGGCCGGACAGCGTTGGCGTGGCACTGGAGGACGGGCCGCGCCGGCTCGCACGGGCGGTGGCAGGCGTCGGGGCCGGCCAATCCGGTCGCGTCCGGCTGACGGCCTCTTCCGCCGGGCTTCCGCCAGGAGACCATCTTCTGCGAGTCGTCCTGGCCGGCCAGCGGGATGCCGAACCGCGGACCGACGTTCGGCTTCACTTGCTCAGCATCGTCCCGACGCCGGGTGTGGTGCTTCTGGCCGGGCCCGCCGACTGGGACAGCCGGTTCCTCTATCGAACCCTGAAGGACGTAGCCCAGCTGCCGGTACGCGGTTTCGCTCGACTGGAGGGCAGCCGCTGGCGGTCACTCCAGGATCTGTCGCCTGCCGGTGCGGACGGCGTGCGTCAACTCGCTCGGCACGCCGACCTCCTCGTGCTCAAGGGAGATGTTGCGACCATGGCGGACGGCAGCCGCGCCAGAGGCGTCTGGCGCTGGCCTACCGGCGAGGCTGGGGAGCCCGCTCCGTCGACGGGGGACTGGTATCTCGAGCCGGCCAACGCTTCGCCGCTCGAAGGTGCGTTCACCGGCTTTCCGGTCGTCTCGTTCCCTCCGGTCATTCAACTGGCCGAGCTACGCAAGCCGGCGGCCGACTGGATCGCGCTGACCGCTCGTGACGGACGCCGCGGTCCGCAATGGCCCGCCGTCTTCGGGCGCGATGACGGGCGGAGACGTGAGATGACGGTGACGGTCGACGGTCTCTGGCGCTGGGCGTTCCGCGGTGGTTCGAGCGAGCAGAGTTACCGTGCCTGGGTATCCGCGAGTGTGAGCTGGCTGCTGGGTGGAGTGGACACCGTTCGGGGTGTTGCCCGCCCAGTCCGGGCAGTCGTTCCCAACGGCCGACCGGTCGTGTTCGAGTGGCTTGGCCCGGGAGTCATAAAGCCGGTACGTGTGGAATGGAACGGCGGAAAAGCCACCGATACCCTGCGCTTCGACGGAGCGGGCCGAGCTGCGGTGTGGCTTTCGCCGGGACAGTACCGCTATCGCCTCGACCCCGGGGGCAGCGGCACCGTAGCCGTCGAAGAGTACTCCGACGAATTGCTGCCCGGCCCGGTCACCATCTCGCCTCACGAGGCGCGCGTTAGCGTCGCCAGGTCGACTCGTTCTGCCCGGGAGTGGCCCTGGCTCTTTGCGCTCTGCGTGCTCGGGTTGGCGGGGGAATGGTTGGCGCGACGGCGGCTGGGGCTTAGGTAGACTGCGTAAACGGTAAACGGTGAGAACGGGGTGTTGCCGAAACTGACTCCCGTTTACCGTTCACCGTTCACCGTTCACCGTGGTTCCCATGGCCCGCCGTCTCGGCGATACAAAACAATCCCTCTGGTCTCGGCTCAAGCGGCTGGCGTTCACCGACGTCAACGCCATCATCCGCGGTCTCAATGCCGACGATCTGGAGCAGCTCGAGCGGCTGCTCATCGAAGCCGATTTCGGCGTTCCCGCTACGGTGACGCTGACCCAGGGTCTCGAGGACGAAGTACGAAAAGGCACCCTCAAGACCGAGGCCGATCTCAAGCGAGCCCTGACGGAACGGATCAGCGGAATGCTCGCCGGCTCGGGCAACGGTGGCTTCTTGGCGAAATCGGCGGACGGTGGTCCGACTGTGATTCTCATGGTCGGAGTGAACGGAACCGGCAAGACCACCACCGTTGCCAAGCTGGGCAGGCTGCTTGCCCGCCAGGGAAGAAAGGTCCTGCTGGCAGCGGCAGACACATATCGGGCCGGAGCCGTTTCTCAGCTCCAGATCTGGGCGGAACGTGTTGGCCTGCCTTGCGTCGCCGGAGCGCCGGGCGGAGATCCGGCAGCGGTCGCATTCGACGCCATCGAGGCTGCCCGTTCGCGCGGAGCCGACACGGTAATCGTGGACACGGCCGGACGGCTGCACACCCAGGAAGGTCTCATGGACGAGCTCCGCAAGGTCGTGCGGGTAATTGCCCGACGGGTACCCGGGGCGCCTCACGAAACCCTCCTCGTACTCGATGGAACCGTCGGCCAGAACGCGATTCAACAGGGCCGACTTTTCAGCGACGCGGTCTCGCCCACAGGCATCGTCGTCACCAAGCTCGACGGCAGCGCCCGGGGCGGGGCTGTCGTCGCTCTGACAAAAGAGCTGGGCCTTCCCATTCGGTTCGTCGGCCTGGGCGAGACGCTCGACGACCTGGAGCCATTCGACGCCGAACGCTTTGCCGCTAACCTGGTCGGCACCTCGTAGTCGGCGCTAACCTCGTGCCTCCCGCGTCCGCACCTTCCATTCGCCTCGACACGCCGGTCAAGTTTCTCAAGGGCATTGGAGAGCGGCGGGCTGAAGCGTTGGCGCGGCTTGGGATCCGAACGGCGCGCGACCTGCTCTGGCATCTGCCGCACCGTTACGTCGACGCCTCATCGGTCACCCCGGTCGCTAACGCGCGGGTCGGAATGGAAGTCGCCTGCGTAGGGCGCGTAGTCAGCAAGGGTGTGCTCCCCACCCGGAAGGGCCTCCGAATTTTTCATGCGGTCGTGCGGGATTCGAGCGGCGTGCTCGAATGTGCCTGGCCGGGTCAGCCTTTTCTCGATCGTACCATCGAGGTCGGGCAGACGCTGCTTGTGTCGGGGCCGGTCCGGTTCTATCACGGGCGGCAGATGGCGCCCCGCGAGTACCTCATTCTGAGCGAGGCGGACGGTGAGACGGAAGGCGAGAGCGACCCGCTAGGCGCGGGCAAGGTGCTGCCCGTCTATCCGGCCACCGAAGGACTGAGCCACAGGGTCA
>JBKPOS010000083.1:0-34946 GCA_046733215.1 Gemmatimonadota bacterium | reverse complement strand
CCGTAGATGTCGGTCTGGAATGAAGGCTCCTTATCAGGAGCCATGTACGCCGGCGTGCCTATTTGCTGCCCCGGCGTGGTCAAGCTCGTGTCTTCCGGGTCGGTCGGGTCCTTCACACTGGCAACGCCGAAGTCGGCCAGGAGGGCCCGTTCGGCAGTTACAAAAACATTCGCCGGCTTTACATCCCGATGAATCACCCCGGCTCTGTGCGCGGCTTCGAGTGCCTGCAGCAGATCGCTGCCCAGGGCTCTGACGCCTTCTATCGGCAAGGGACCATCCACGAGGCGCTGAGCCAGGGTAGGGCTCTCGATGTAGTCCATGACGAAGTACCACACGCCTTCGCTTTCCCCGGCGTCATGGACGGTTACGATGTTGGGATGGTGAAGCTTGGCGAGGAGGCGCCCTTCGCGCGCGAATCGCCGGCGCGCGGCCTGGGTGGTACGGTGAGGATGCAGGATCTTGATAGCTACCGGACGGTTCAACCGGTTGTCCGTGGCGAAGTAAACGGCGCCCATTCCGCCTGCACCCAACTCGCGGCCTATAGTGTACCGCGACCCTCGGCGGAAGCGCTCGAACGGGTCGGAGTCATCCGGAGTGGATGTGTCCGGCGGGGGCACATTTTAACTAATGGAGGCAGAACTCGGAGCCCGCCAGTCCTCGGCTGCGGATGCTTACTGGACGCGGGTCAGCGTAATCACCAGGTCCAGGCGCTCGGTGTCCTGATTGCTGTACCTGCTGTAATGCTCGTGAATGATCTTGTTGTTGTCACCGATCTTGGTGACTGTCCGGACGTTCTCGTCATGTACGCCGTCTTCCAGGGGGATGAATCCCTCGGTTCTAAACTCCTTGGCCTTGTCGTCGTACACGCCCGTTTCCGATACCCGCAGAGACCACAGACTGTACAAGTAGGTCGAATCGTACCTGCCGGTCACCGGATTGAAAGTCACCAGATTCATGAACGAGTGGTGCTGGCCGGGGTCGTTCTTGTCGTGCAGCTCGGCATACCACTGCAGGTAGGTCCCCTCGAGGATATACGAGATCTTGTAGGTTCCCACGTCGTAGGCGAGCGACCCATCCTTCTGATGGTACTCTGCAACCGCGTTCCAGGTCCCCACCAGCGGCTTGAGGTAGGTCATGTTGCGGAGGATGGTCTGAGCGTCATCCGGGCGTCCCCCCTGCGCCGCGAGAGGTGCTCTGCTCAGGAGCACGATCCCGAGGACCAAGCTTACGCGAAGCATCAACCGAGGGGGCATCGATCCTCCATTGCAGGCCACCACTAGCGAATGGCGGCCGTTGTTTTGTAGCTTGAATCACCTTCAGCGCGCGCCTAGGTTTGAGGCCGCATGAGCGACCTCGCCCCGGCTCAACCCGCCGCCAGCACGTACCACTTTCCGGATTTTTCCAAGCCGCCGTTTGCCGCGGCTCCGGAGGCTCGTTTCGAGCCGCTCCCGGCGGACGGCGTCCTGCCCGAAGGATTCTTCTCGACTTCGAACCTGCCGACCTATATCAAGCTAAATGGTCGCTGGATCATGCCCGCCCGGCCCCGCATGGATTGCGTTGTGGTGCGTCGGGGCAATGAGGTGGAGACTATCGAGCCGCGGCGGTTGAGGCGCGGTGACCTCGTTGCGATGGGCGAGGCGGAGGACGGCTCGCAGGGTATCGTGGTCTACGCCGAAGGATTTTTGGGCGGGAGTCACGGCGCCAACGAGTTCCGATTCATGTCCACCGAGGTGAGTCGCGAGCGCCCGGTCAACTACGAGGAGCTCGCGCGCCGGCTGGTGGAGGAGAAGCGCAGCGGTGGATACCTCGTCTGGGTTGTGGGGCCCGCGCTGGTACACTCGCGTGCGCGCGCCGATTTCGAATGGTTCATTGCGAACGGCTTCGTCCAGGCGGTACTGGTGGGAAACGCGGTGGCCGTTCACGATATCGAGGCGGCGATCTTCGGAACCACTTTGGGGATGACCAACACCGGCGCGCCGTCTCAGGGAGGCCATGGGCTTCACATGCGGGCGATCAACAGGGTGCGTGCAGCGGGCTCCATCGAGTGCGCGGTGCAATCCGGGCTCATCAAGAGTGGCATCATGCACGCGCTCGTGACCCACCAAATCCCGTTCGTGCTGGCAGGATCAATTCGGGACGATGGTCCGCTGCCCGGCGTCCTGAGCGATACGCTCGAGGCGCAGGACGCCATGCGTGAGTATACCGTGCAGGCCACCGGAGCAATCTTCATAGCGACGGCGCTGCACGCCATCGCGGTGGGCAACATGCTTCCGGCGTTTCACACCAGGTACGGTCCGCCCGCACCGCTCATGACGATCTGCGTGGATCAGACCGAGTTCGTCGTGAACAAGCTCAAAGACCGCGGCACTCACCAGGCCTATGGTGTGGTGACCAACGCACAGGATTTCATGCACGTTCTTCGATTCTACGTGGAGCGATGGGCAGCGGAATCGGCTTGAACCAGCCCGCGCTGGCACCGGGCGTTGGTCTCGGCTGGAGTCGGCTCGCCGAGGAAGTCGCGCGTCTTCTCCCGCGGGAAGAAATCGACGCGGTCTGGGCGTTCCCCAACATTCGGCGCGATGGCCGCGAATGGGGCACGGCGGTGATCGCCCGGGTCGAGGGCGGCCGACGCCGCATCTTTACAGCCCGTTATCAGCTGGTTCTGAAAGGCAGGGAGCGGGGACAGTTCGAGGCGGCGGTCGAAGAGGTCGGCAGCGGACCGCTCGAGACTATTGAAGAGCTGCTTCAGGAGGTGCACAAGCGCACCGACGACGAGCATCCGCCGGTGTCCCTCAACCCCGCGGTGTGGCTCGCTCCTCCAACCGATGGCACGGCTCAGTAAGGGTGAGGGGGCGGCGCTGCTCGAGCGGTTTCGCCGGCATCTCCGCGACCACCATCTTCCGGTCACCCGCCAGCGGGATCTCATCGCTCAGACCGTGCTCACGTCCGACGAGCATCTTTCGGTCGAGGCAATTCAGCGGTTGCTCAAGGACGAAGGCGAAAAGGTAGGAACCGCGACCATCTATCGCACGCTGGATGTGCTGGTGCGGAGCGGACTGGTCCGGGCGCACGATTTCGGCGAAGGCTTCAAGCGGTACGAGCCGATGCCGCAGCAGGCCCATCACGAGCACCTCATCTGCCTGCGCTGTGGGACCGTCATCGAGTTCCAGAACGAGAGACTCGAGCGCATGCTCCCCATCATCGCCGACGAGCACGCGTTTCAGCATCAGCGCCATCGGGTCGAAGTCTACGGGCTCTGCCGGGATTGCCGTCGCCGCGATCTCGGTCCGCTCGCGGGGGAATCGTGAGTGAGCCGGGCAGTTTAGGCCTCCTGGTGGCTTTCGCCGCAGGGCTTCTGAGCTTCCTGTCTCCCTGCGTGCTCCCGCTGGTTCCGTCCTACGTCGGATTCCTCACCGGGATGACGCTGCCCGAGTTGTCGGATCGCCGACGGGTGGCGGCCCTCCATGCGCTGCTTTTCGTCGCCGGCTTCTCCCTCATCTTCGTGCTGCTCGGCGCGAGTGCGACGGCTTTGGGGGGCGCCCTCAAATACTACCAGCAGTGGATCGCCCGCATCGGCGGCGTTCTCATCATTCTGTTCGGACTGATCTGTCTCGGCGTGTTCCGCATCGGGTTCCTGGAGCAGGAGCGGCGGGTTCAGTTGCAGCACAAGCCCGTCGGTTATCTGGGATCAGCGTTGGTTGGAATGGCCTTTGGTGCGGGATGGACTCCCTGCATCGGGCCGGTGCTGGGCGGGATCCTGAGTCTCGCGGCGACCACGGAGAGCGTCAGCCGCGGCATGCTCCTCCTCGGCGTGTATTCAGCGGGACTAGCCGTGCCGTTTCTCATCGCCGCCGTTGCGGTCGAATCGTTCCTCGACTGGTTCCAGCGGTTTCGGCGCTTCCTTCCGTGGGTGATGCGGGTGAGCGGGGTACTGCTGATCGGGGTGGGCCTCCTGATGGTGACGGGCCAGTTCACCCGGCTGGCCGGGTGGTTGCAGGGGCTGACGCCGGAATTCATTAGAAGCCAGATCTAAGAAAACCGCGTGAACAGTAGAAACTGCGTTCACTGTTCACGCCGTTTCAACATTCGCCGTCTCCAATTCTTCCTCCAACTGCTGCCGGCGCAACAGCTCCCAGTAGCGGCCCCCGCGCGCGACCAGCTCTTCGTGGGTTCCCTGTTCCACCAGGCGGCCGCCGTCGAGGACCAGAATCCAGTCCGCCTCGCGCACTGCAGTGAGTCGGTGGGAGACGATCACGCTGGTGCGGCCGGCGAGCGCGCCACGGAGACCGGCGAGGATCTTCGCCTCGGTCTGCGCGTCGACTGCGCTCAGCGCATCGTCCAGCACAAAGATGGGCGGGTCCTGCGCCAGGGCGCGGGCGATGGCCGCGCGTTGCTTTTGTCCGCCGGACAGGTTGATCCCCCGCTCGCCGAGCATTGTGTCGAACCCCGACGGCAGATCGGACAGCGCAGCCGCGAGCTGCGACGTCTCCGCTACCCGCTCGAGTCTTCCATCGTCCGGCGCGCCGAGCAGCACGTTGTCGCGCAGCGTCTGGCTGAAAAGAAACGTTTCCTGCGGCACGAACCCGATTGAGCGGTGCAAGTCTGCCAGTGAGATGCTCCGGATGTCGACCCCATCGATCAGAATGCGCCCCCGGTCGGGATCGTAGGTGCGGACCAGCAGGTCTACCAGCGACGTCTTTCCCGCTCCGGTGGCGCCGACAATCGCGAGTGACCTCCCGGGTGCCACCTCGAACGAGACGTCCTGTAGCACCCAGCCTCGCTCCGCAGCGTTGGGATACTTGAACCAGATGCCTTCCACCGCAAGCGCGCGCGCCCCTCGTGCGGGCGGCAACGCTGCCGGAATGGCCGGCGAGACGATGCTTGCCTGCTCCCGCAGCAGCTGATTGATTCGGGCCATCGCGGCTGCACCGCGCTGGATGAGATTGATGGCCCAGCCGAGCGCAATCATGGGCCACACCAGCATCGCCAGGTACACGCCGAACGCAATGAAGGCGCCAACGCTCACACTGCCCTGGAGCACCAGGCCGCCGCCGACGTACAGCACGGCGGCGGCGCCCAACCCGCCGAACAACGTCAATACTGGATAGAAAATCCCCTGCACCTTGGCCAGCTCCAGATTGCGCCGCCGATAGTCGTCGTTGAGCTCCCGGAACGCATCGGTCTCGCTGCGCTCCTGGCGGTATGCGCGAACGACGCGAACGCCCGACAGATTTTCGTGCACGAAATTGGTGAGCTCGCCAAACTGATTCTGGATATCAAGCGTGCGATGATGGATTTTCTGGCCCAGGACCACCATCGCGAGGGGAAGGCCGAGAAGCGGAAGGAGAGCAATCCCAGTCAGGAGCGGACTTATATTGACCATGGCTGGAACGATCAGCATCGCCCTGATTATTGTATCTATTAAGTACATCATTGCCGGTCCAGCCACCATACGCACAGCCAGAAGATCGTTGGTCGCCCGCGCCATGATGTCCCCGGTGGCGAATCGGTCATAGAACTCCGCGGGCATCTTCTGGACATGGTCGTAGAGCACGTTGCGCAGGTCGAATTCCACTCGGCGGCTGGCGCTATTGAGTATGTCGCGCATGAAGTAGCGCGCCACGCTTCCGATGAGCGCCACGCCCACGAGCAGCAGCGCGAAATGGCTGACCTCGCCGAGCGAGGCGCCCGCGCGGAGTGCATCGATGCCCTGTTGCAGATAACGGGGCCCGAGCACGGCAAAGTGATTGGAAATGAGGACCATGGCCAGACCGACGGCCAGGATGCCGCGGTAGGGCCGCATGAAGGGCAACAGCGCCCGCAGCTCGCGCATAGGGCTGCAATGTCATTGCGTCAGGGAACCCCGGCAAGTCAGGGCCGATGGAGGACTCATATATGAAGAAGACAATGCTCATCGCAGTGGCTCTGCTCGCGGCCGGAGCCTGCCGTGGGGGCGAGCCAAAGCAGGCAGCGACCAATGCCGACAGCATGAGCCGCGACCTCCAGCTGGCACCGGTGGACACTTCGAAGCCTCTGGCGGACGCGCCGGCCGCGACTCCCGCGCCGACCCCGACACCACCAGCGCCGACCCCGAAACCCAAGGCGAAGGCGAAGCCCAAACCGGCCGAAACGCCGGCAGCGGCGCCCGCGCCCGACTCGGCGAAAGCCGCGGCCCCCGCTGTCGGTCCCGCATCGCTTGATGCTGGCTCGCTGATCGCGGCCGCGATGATCGATTCGATCAATTCGAAGTCGAACAAGGCCGGTGAGACGGTGACCGCGAAGGTCGCCAACGACGTGAAGGACGCAACTGGTCGGGTCGTGATCCCGGCCGGCTCGACGATCTCGATGACGATCACCGAGCTTCACGAATCGGAGCGGAAGAGCGACAAGACGGGCAAGCTCAAGCTGACCGCCAACAGTGTGAGCATCAACGGCAAGAGCTATCCGCTCGACGCGACGGTCGACTCGGTTCAATACATTCTCAAAGGCCGTGGCGTCGGGGCCGGGGACATCGGGAAGGGCGCGGCCGGCGCCGGTATCGGCGCGATCGCCGGCAAGATCATCGGCGGCGGGACCGGTGCCATCATCGGCGGCGTGGTCGGAGGTGCGGTGGGTACCCAGCGCGCAGTCGAGACCGCCGACCGTGACGTCGTGGTAGCGCCGGGCAACGCGGTTCGTCTCAAGCTGCAGTCGAAACTCGTCGTCACGCTCTAGATCATCAGACCAGCGCACCGGGGCTCGTGAGGTCCCGGTGCTTTGCTTTGCCCTCCCGGACCAGAAGCCGCGCAGAGGTTGCTCTGCAGCCAGGGGTCCGCTTGAATTGACCCATGCCTGACAGTTTCCTCGACGCTCGACTCACCGAGCGCAGGAATCCGCGCACCGCAACCATCGACGTCGCGGCGCCGCTCGACATCGTGGACATCATCGGCGCTGAAGACGCGGGCGTCCCGCCGGCAGTAGCTGCCGCACGGCAGGAGATGGCGCGCACCATCGAGCTTTTGGAGATCGCGTTCCGTGCAGGCGGGCGACTGGTCTACGTCGGCGCCGGAACCAGCGGCCGGCTCGGCGTGCTGGACGCCGCCGAGTGTCCGCCCACGTTCGGCACGCCACCCGAGATGGTCATCGCCGTGATCGCCGGTGGCGCGCAGGCGCTGGTTCGGTCGGTCGAAGGTGCTGAAGACGACGTCAACGCTGGCATCGCAGCCATGGACGAGCGGCGAGTCAATAGCAAGGACGTGGTTATCGGCATTGCCGCCAGCGGAACGACGCCGTTCGTTCGCGCAGCCCTTGGCCGAGCCCAGGCTCTCGATGCCAGAACCGTGCTGGTGACCTGCTCCGAGCCGCCCGTCGTCCTGCGCGAGACCTGCGACGTTGTGATCTTCGTGCCGGTCGGACCTGAAGTCGTGACCGGCTCGACCCGAATGAAAGCGGGCACTGCGACCAAGCTGGTGCTCAACACCCTCACCACCGGCGCCATGATTCGCCTGGGCAAGATCTACGGCAATCTCATGGTCGATCTGAAGGCCTGGAACGACAAGCTGGTCGACCGAAGCGAACGGATCATCATGGAAACGACCGGTGTCGAGCGGGCTCGGGCACGCGAGCTGATCGATGCCGCGGAAGGAAGTGTGAAGGTGGCCATCGTGATGGCTCGGCGCGCAGTCTCCAAGATCGAAGCGGAGCGGCTGCTGAGTGAGCACCAGGGCCACCTTCGGATCATCGTCGGTGATCCGCCGCCGGTGAGGTCAGCGTGACAGAGCTCCCGTCCCTCGGCGTCGGGCTCATGTCGGGCACGTCGCTGGACGGGATGGACGCGGCATTGGTCCGATTTCACGGCCCTACCCAGGCTGATCTCCTCGCATTCGCCACCCGCTTCTACACCGAGACCGAACGGGATACCATCCGCGCGGCATTGGCGGGAGGCACTCCGCGTGACTTTGCCCGCCTGCATTTGCGCCTCGCCGAGTGGGCCTGCGACGCGGTGCAATTGGTTCTCGATGCCGCACCTGCTCGCGCGTCGGACCTTGGCTTCATCGCGTTCCACGGCCAGACCATCTGGCACGAGCCGCCCCTGGTGAGCTGGCAGTTGGGAGAGGGTGCGCTCCTGGCCGAGCGATTTGGAGTGCGGGTCGTCAGCAACTTCAGAGCACGGGATGTAGCGGCCGGTGGGCAGGGCGCGCCGCTGGTGCCCGTCGCCGACGTCCTTCTCTTCGGCGCAACCGATGCGCCGAGAATTCTGCTCAATCTCGGCGGCATGGCGAACCTCACCTACGTAGAGCGCCGTGCACAGGACGCCGGCGCCCTCGCCTTTGATACGGGGCCCGGCGTGGCGGTGATCGATGCGGTGGCACGCTTGGTCAAGCCCGAGTTGCCCTACGATCGTGACGGCTCGCTTGCAGCCCAGGGACGTGCAGATGAAGCGGCGCTTGCCGAGCTCCTGGCCGATCCCTTCTTTTCGCTCCCTCCCCCCAAGAGCACAGGTCGGGAGCGATTCGGCGAGCAGTATGCACGCATGCTGCATCAGCGGGTGCCTGGTCCGGACGGCGTCACGACCGCGGTCGAGTTGACCGCCCGTTCAATTGCTCGGGCTGTCGAGTCGTGGGTGCCGCGTGCGCCGGAGCTCGTTGCTTCGGGCGGTGGGGTCCACCATCCCGGCCTCATGACCGCCCTCCGGCGCCAGCTCGCGACCAACCGTGGCGACACCAGCCTCCGACGGTTCGACGAGCTTTTCTTCCCCGGCGACGCCAAGGAGGCCGTCGCTTTCGCTCTGCTGGGCTATTTGACCCTCCACGGCCAGCCTGGAAATCTCGTAGCGGCCACCGGCGCGGCGGGCCCACGCGTGCTTGGGATGGTTGCTCCGGCGTGATCAATTCCGCGAAGCTCATTCTTCCAGCACTCCGGGCCCGCCCCGACGGAAGCTTCGCTCACGAATCCCCAGCCATCGAAGGCGCGCTCGCGCTCGGAGTCGGCGGCTTCATCGTTTTCGGTGGCCAGGCCGCCTCGGTCCGCGCACTCACGACGGACTTGGTACGGCGGGCAGGGCGGCGGCTCCTTCTCGCCTCCGATCTCGAGCGCGGTGCCGGACAGCAGGTGGCCGGCCTTTCCGAGTTGCCGCCTCCAGGGGCTCTTGGCTGGCTGGGTGACCTCGGTGTCGTGCGATGGGCCGGTGCACTTACGGCCTCGGAGGCCCGCTCGGTCGGGCTCAATTGGGTCTTCGCTCCCGTCGCCGATCTCGACGTTCTGCCGGTCAATCCGATCGTGCAGACCCGTGCGTTCGGCTCCGACTCGGCCGCCGTTGCGGCGTGCGTCACCAGTTGGATCGAGGGATGCGAGGGGGCGGGCGCTCTCGCCTGCGCCAAGCATTATCCCGGTCACGGGAGAACCGCCGTCGACTCTCATGTCGCGGTTCCCTCGGTGGATGTGTCGGAAGGAGTCCTCGCCGCCGAGGACGAGCGTCCCTTCGCAGCGGCGGTCGCTGCCGGGGTTGCGAGCGTTATGACGGCACACGTTGCCTTTCCGGCCCTCGACGCGGAAAGAAGGCCGGCCACGTTCTCCCCGTTGATCATCGAGCGTCTCCGGCGACTGGGTTTCGACGGAGTAGCGGTTACCGATGCGCTGATCATGGGAGGCGCGCAGTCCCGTGGCGTGGGCGATGGTGCGGTGGAGGCGCTGCTGGCAGGGGTCGATTTGCTGCTCTACCCGGACGATCCCCCCGCCGTCGCCGCTGCCTTGACCGACGCGGTGCGCAACGGACGTCTATCCGCCGAGCGACTGGCGCAGGCCCACCGCCGCTACGAGACTGCCCTGGAGAAAGCAGGGCGGCCTGCAACGGCAAATCCCGTCGGCCCCTACGCCACAACCGACGAGATAGCGGATGCGCTGCTCGATCGGGGCCTTGTCCGAGGTTCGGTGCGGCGTCTGACCAGGCCGATCGAGCTGGTGTCGATCGATGACGATCTAGGAGGGCCTTATCCGCCGAGCCCGGCGGACTATCTCGGTGAGCGCCTGAAGGAGCGTGGCTTCCTCGGGGCCGGGGGATCGAGAATCGTGCTTGCGTTTGCCGAGCCGCGCGGCTGGAAGGGAAGGGCAGGCTTTGGAGAAGACGCACGCAGAGCGCTCGCACGCGAGGCTCCCACCGCCGACCTGGTTTTGCTATTCGCCCATCCCCGATTGGTGGCAGACATTCCCGGCTCGGCTCCAGTCTTGCTCGCCTGGCATCGGCAGCGACTAATGCAGGAGGCGGGAGCGAGGTGGATAGCCGGAAGACTGCGTGAACGGTGAACAGTGAACGGTCAACGGGGGCTCCGTTCATGCGAGCAGTTCCCGTTCACCGCTTACCGTTCACCGTTCACGCTCTTTCCAACCATCCCCCGTCTGATCGCCGGCAGCAAGCCGTAGGCTGGAAACGCCAAGGCAAAGGTCAGCAGGAAATACGATCCGTAGCCCATACGCTCGGCCAGCCCGCCTGAAAGTTCTCCCGCAACAGCGCGGGTGATCGCGAGCAGCGCGGACAGGAGCGCGAACTGCGTTGCGGCGTAGCGCTTCTCGCAGATCGACATCAGAAACGCGAGGTAAGCTGCCGTTCCCATTCCGGCTGCGAAGTTCTCGAACAGCGCCGCGCTCAGGATGAGTGGCTTCGAGGGCGCTGCCGTTGCGGCTGCCCAATAGCCGAGGCTCGAGAATGCCTGGACCAGGCCAAGGATCCAGAGTCCCCGGAAGATTCCCCACCAGGAGGTCAGCACGCCACCCAGAGCCGCCCCGGCCAGCGTCGCGATAATGCGACCGGTGGTGAGCACAGCGCCGATCTCGGTGAGCGAAAAGCCTCGATCCACCCAGAACGGCCGAGTCATCGGCTCGAGGGCAGCAATGTCGAGCTTGAACAGCAAGGCAAACGTCACGACCGCCCAAATGCCCGGACGGACCACCAGCGCCCGAAGCGGCTCCCAGACGGCGTGAGGCCGGTCACCGGTGCCCTCGGGAACGGGCATCAAGAGCGCTGCGACGGTGAGCAGGGCGAGTACGGTCGTCCCGGTCGTGAAACTCACGCTCCAGTCGGCTCGGCCAGCCAGCCAGATCAGGAGTCCCCCGGCGGTAAACATCGCAACCCGATACGCGGCGATTCGCACCGAGTTCGCGACGCCCAATTCCTGGGTGCTGGTGATCTCGATCGTGTACGCGTCGATCGCGATGTCTTGCGTCGCCGAGAGCGTGACGATCGCAATCGCCAGAAGCCAGAAGGCAGTACCAAGTCGGGCAGGGTCGGAATGCGCGAGCACCAGGGTCAGCACCGCGAGTAACGCAAGGCACCCGGCGATCCATTGGCGGCGCGTCCCCAGACGATCCACCAGTGGCGCCCAGAGAAACTTGAGGCTCCAGGGCGCAGTAATGGCGGCCAGCCGGCCGATGTCCACCAGCCCGGCCCCCTGCGTGCGCAGGTAGACCGGGAGGGCTTCGTTGATCAATCCGAAAGGGAAACCGGAGGCGAAGGCGAGCGCTGCGATCCAGCCGAGGCGAATCGGGAGCGGACGGCTCACCGGATGGCGATGTAGAACAGAAGCGCTGCAAGCACTGCGAGCCCGAGCGCCAGAAGGAGAGGCCGGCCGGTTGCGCCGCGGCTCTCGAATCCTTCCGGCGGCGGTTCCGGGTCTTCTTGAGCAACGATCTCAGCCGGAGCCAAGCTCTCTACGACCGGTTGCTCTGCTGAGCTCTCAGATACGACCTCATCTCGTGGCGCTGCGGGCACCGCCCGCTCTGCGGTGGGAGTGGCGGAGTCCGGCAGCCGATAGACATGATAGCCGACGCCGCCCGCTCCCTGAAAATCCGGCAGCCCCTCGCCTTCGAATCGGGCGACTACCACAGTGATGTTGTCCGGACCGCCCCGACCGTTGGCGAGGTCGATCAGCGCGTCACAGAGATCCGCCAAGCCATTCGATGTTTCGATCAGCTCGCCGATCTCCTCTCGTCGAACCTGACTCGAAAGGCCGTCCGAACATATGACCAGGGTGTCTCCCCTGCGCAGCGTCTGATGGGTGAGATCCACCTTCACGCGCGCATCCGGTCCGAGCGCCTGGAGAATGATGTTGCGCCGCTCGCTTTGATCCGCTTCCTCCTGGGTCAGCTCACCTGCGTCCACCAGGCGCTGCATCAGCGACTGGTCCTTCGTGAGCTGAATGACTTCTCCGCCGCGGGCCAGATAGGCACGGCTGTCGCCGATTTGGGCCAGCCAGAGGCCGTCTCCGAGGACTCCGGCCACTGTCGCTGTCGTGCCCATGCCCCTCAGCTCGGGATGTTCCCGGGCGTATTCGAAGATGCGATGATTGGCCAGCTCCAGCGCCTCCTTCATCCGGTATGCGAAGCGATCCTGCGACGTCTCGCCGTCCGTGGCCCAGACGGTGGACAGGTGCCGATAGATCACGTCGGTCGCCATCTGGCTGGCCAGCTCACCCGCGACGGCTCCGCCCATGCCATCCGCCACCATGAAGAGAGAGCCCTTGGGTCCGACGGCGTGGCTCCGGACCTCCGGCTGGAGACTGGCGTTCTGGATCGACAGATCGGCGACGAGGAACGTGTCCTCGTTATGCTCGCGGGTGCGGCCGAGGTCGCTCTTGCCGAAGACTGAGACGCGAACCGGACCAGAACTCACGCGCAGCCTCATTGGAATGGGAATCAGGGTGGCCGGCAAATCTAGAGTTCGACCCCAAACGCGTCAACTATGTGCGTGGCGTAAGTTGCAGTGTCTGTGTACCTTGCACTCATGACCGCCGTCCGCGCGCGAGCGGCCGTCGTTCTCGGCCTTGCCGTGCTTGCCTGCGCCCGCCCGTCCAGCACCGTTCCCACCCCCGCTTCCGCAAGCCATCTGCCTGCGGTCCCGGTTGTGCGCGGTCCGTTGGCAATCAGAGTCATCTACCCAGTTGCCGGGTCGGTGATCGAAGCTCGCGACTCGAGCTTCCTGCTGGGCTCGGTCGGCGCCGGAGACGCTCAGCTCACCATCAATGGTGCGCCTGTCCAGGTGTGGCCCAACGGTGCGTGGGTGGCCTGGGTGGGACTGCCGCCTGATTCGGTCATGCAGTTCCACCTCGTTGGCCGGACTCCCAGGGACTCGACCGATCTGATTTACCTCGCCCGCCGGCCGGCGCGATTCCTCGCTCCCGATTCGGCAGTCTGGATCGATTCGACCTCGCTCTGGCCGCAGGGTCGCGTGTGGATCGGGTCCACGGAATATCTCTCGCTCTCGGCGCGGGTGGCTCCGGGCTCTCAGGTTCGCTTGCGGTTCGGCGACGGCACCACGGTTCCGTTGGTCCCGGATCCGCGCCCCGCAGACGTACCCAATCCCGTTCGGGCATTCGAAAATGACACGCTGCTTTCGCAGGAGCCGTTGCGAGGCGATCGCTATGCCGGCGTGCTGCGTGGCAGGCGACTCGGTCCCGATCCAGGGCCGATACTCCCAACTGCGGGTCCCGCTTTTCAGGCGGCGCTCGAACGATCCAGCGCGACCTGCCCGCCTGGCTCGACTTGCCCATTCGTCGTGCCTGATCCCTGGACCAATGCCGGCGACGAACCTGTCCTCGAGGCGATTCGCGGTGCTGATACCGCGAGGGTGCGCTGGCCGCTCCAGCTTACCCTGAGAGACACGTTGCCCGTCATCGCTGAGCTCTACCCGGCGCAGTCGCCGAGCGGCGGGGGAATCGTGGTCGGTCGCGCAGCGCCGCGAGCGAGTTACCACTGGTTCTTCCCCGCCGGAACTCGCGCGATCGTCGCCGGACGGCAAAATGATCAGGTACGACTCGAGCTCGGCCCTGATGTTGAAGCCTGGGTCGCAGCAGCCGACTTGAGAGCGCTGCCCTACGGTACGCCGGTACCGAGAGCGGTGGTGGGTCCCATCGCCATCTCGGAGCCCTCGCCCGGTCTCGCGTCGATTCGCATCCCGCTCGGCACCCGCATCCCGTTCCGAGTCGATGAAGGCGATAAGCGCCTGACGCTACTGTTGTACGGCGCGTCAGGCGACGCCAGCTGGATTCGCTATCACAATGCCGACTCGGTGGTGCGCAGGGTAAGCTGGACCCAGGAGGGCGGGGAGCGAGTCGCGCTCGATATCGAGCTGGCAGCTTCCGTGTGGGGCTACCGTACTCGCTGGAGCGGAGGGGATCTCCTCCTCGAAGTGCGCCGTCCCCCGACGGTGAATTCTGGGCGGCCGCTCGAAGGCCGACTGATCATGGTCGACCCCGGACATCCACCGGTCGGCGCCACTGGTCCCACCGGTCTCTACGAGGCAGAGGCCAATCTCGCGGTCGCGAATCGATTGCGAGATCTGTTGACCCGAGGTGGGGCCAAAGTGGTGATGACACGGACCACAGGCGCGCCGGTGGAGCTTGGTGCACGCGTTCGGCTGGCTGACAGCTTGAACGCCGAGCTGCTCGTGTCGATTCACAACAACGCGCTGCCGGACGGCGTGAACCCGTTCACCAACAATGGCACTGCCGTCTTCTACAGTCAGCCGAGAAGCCTTCCGCTCGCCCGGGCAATTCAGGCTGCGTTGGTTGCGCGCCTGGGCCTTCGCGACCTCGGCGTGGGACGCGGTGACCTCGCGCTGACGCGGCCGACCTGGATGCCTGCGGTGCTGTGTGAGGGACTATTCATGACGATGCCGGATCAGGAAGCGGCGCTGCGGAGCAAGGAGGGGCAGGAGCTGTATGCGAAGGGCGTCTATGAAGGGATAGTGGCCTTTTTGAAAAGCGTGAACAGTGAACGGTGAACAGTAAACAAGGGGCTCCGTTCACCAACCGAGCCCCCTGTTCACTGTTCACTGTTTACCGTTCACGCAGTTTCTATCTGGGCCACGCCACCGGCCGGGCTGTCGTCAGGACGATAAGGGGTTGGACCAGCGTGTCGGCCCGGATGACGGCTTCGACTTGCACCAGATTCTGAGCGACTGCAGTGACGTCGAACGTCGCAATATGCATGAGCAGGCCGGTCAACGGGGCGTCGTCCAACTTCTCCTCGGGAATGCCGTCCATCGGAATGCCTTGATCCAGCGTGATCCGAGCGTGGCCGAACAGCCAGAGAGGCAGCCCCTCCAGCGCGGTCAACAGGCGGCGATTCAGGGGAAGACTTTCTCCGCTCAGCGTGATGAGCCCCAGAGTGGGCCGCTCCTGTTGGCGACGGGAATGCACGACGAAGCCGTAGGTGAGAGCCGGCTCCTGCGCGCCCGAGCGTCGAAGCGCCGCACGCAGCTTCTGCTGGCTGAAGGCAATCGTGTGGTACGGGACCACAGCAGCTCCAGTTTGCTGACCGTTTGTCAGGGGAACGTTGGAATGGGCTGAGCATGGTTCATGCCATGGGGTGCCGGCGACGTTTGTAAGGGCTTCGGATGGCACGCGTACTGCCATTGACTCCCCCTTCTCACTAGGTAGCTTGCGCCCATGTTCTGCTCCCGCTGCGGAAGCGAGATCAGCGACAACTCCAAGTTCTGCCCTTCGTGCGGTCTCGATCTCACCGCTACCACACCCGCTCGATCGATGGCATCGGGGGCCGTGGCGGATCTCGAGCTGGTTCGCGAAGCCCTCAACAGCGAATACGAAGTGTTCGAGGAGCTGGGGCGGGGCGGCATGGCGCTGGTCTATCGGGCCAAGGACCGTCACCTCGAGCGTGAGGTCGCGGTAAAGGTGCTGCCGTTTACGCTGGCGTTCGACGCTGAGTTCGTCGAGCGATTTCAGCGTGAGGCGCGCACCGCGGCGCAGCTGGAGCATCCCAACATCATTCCGATTTATCGGGTCGGCCGCTCGGGCCGGGTGATCTACTTCGTGATGAAGTATCTCCGCGGCGGCTCGCTCGCGGCGGTCCTGGCGGAGCGGAAGAAGCTCACGCCACCCGAAATCCGGCGCCTGCTGATCGAGGCGGGCAGCGCCTTAGGGTACGCTGCGCAACGCGGGATCGTACACCGCGACATCAAGCCCGACAACATCATGTTCGACGAGTTCGGGCAGTGCGTCCTGACTGACTTCGGTATCGCCAAGGCAGCGTCGGGAGGTCGGCTGACCGGGACCGGAATGTCGATCGGAACACCCCACTATATGAGCCCCGAGCAGGCTCGGGCCCAGCCGATCGATGGCCGGAGCGACATCTACAGCCTCGGCATCGTCGCCTTCCAGTGTCTCGCCGGCGCGGTCCCGTACGACGGAGAGGACAGCTTTTCGATCGGCTATAAACACATCACCGAGCCAATCCCGTCGCCTCACCTCCCTACCGCCGATGAGAGGCGCGTGTTCGAGGTGATCAAGCGGATGCTGATGAAGGAGCCGGCGGACCGATTCCAGGCCTGCGAGGAGCTGATCGCCTCTCTCCAGGGGCAACCGACCGCCAACGCGGGTGCCTTCAAGGTGTCGCAACCCGGCCGGTCGACTGGGACGCCGGCCATCGCGAGCCAGCCGACGACGCCGATCAATTCTCCATCGGTCGAGCGGAGAGCGCGGCCACGGCCCGAACGCGGCATTGCCGACCGGTCACCGGTCATGCGGCAAAGCTCGAGCAGTCCGTTCCTCTGGATTTTTCTCCTCGTGGGCGTACTCGGAGCCGGCGGCATCTTCTATTACAGGTCGATGAGCGGAGGCGCGGCACCGGCCGCCGCGGCGAGCAAGGACTCGACGGCGGACTCCACGCGCTCGACTACGCTCGGCGCCGACAGTGCGCGGACCGACACGACCAAGAATATTCCCCCGACTCCGCCGCCGCCGTCGCCGGCAGCGCCGGTACCGCAGCCTGCAACCGCTAACTCACCCAAGCCTGAGCCATCAGCCGCAACCGGCACACCTGCTACCCGTTCTCCCAAAGCGGATAGCGCGGCCCGTCCGGCAGTTCCGCCGGCCGCACCGGCTGACAGCGGCGGAATCCGGGTCATGAATCTGCCTCGGGGATCGAGCGTCCTGATCGACGAGCAGTCGGTGACCGAACCCGAGACGCGGCTTCCGGCCGGCCGACATGTACTCGCGATCTCAGCGCCCCAGCACAATTTCTTCACCGACACCATTGTCGTGCAGCCCGGTAAGGTTACCGAGATCACACCGCAGCTCACCCGGATCGGCGCTCCTGTCGCCGCCAAAGGCCGCGACAGTACTCGACCCGCCAGCACGTGCTCGCCCGGCCCTCGCTACAACGCCGACGGCTCCTGCTTCGACGAGCGCCCGAAACCGGTGTCCCCGCCGTTTGTTCCAGTCCCGGCCGACGCAGAGGGAACTCCCCGTCCCTCCTTACTCTGGGTCAAAGTTTCCGCCGAGGGAAAGACCTTGGAGGTAAGGTCGCTGAAGCCTTCCAGCGACGCCGCGTTCGAGCGCGACGTCCGCGCATTCGCCCAGGAGCTCTCGTGGTATCCGGCGAGCAAGGGCGGGCAGCCGGTGGAAGCCTGGACTCAGATGATCTTCCGGCCGCAGCCGTAGGGATCTATCAGCCCAATCATCCACCCAACCGCCTTCATCGCCCCCGGCGCCTCCGTCATGGGGTCGGTCAATCTCGGGCCGGAGTCAAGCGTGTGGTACCAAGCGGTTCTGCGCGGGGACCTCGCCCAGATAACACTCGGCGCCCAATCCAACGTCCAGGATGGAGCGGTCGTCCACGTGGACGAGGGAGTGCCGTGCACGGTTGGGCAGCGAGTAGGAGTAGGGCACCGGGTCATCCTTCACGGGTGCCTGATCGAGGACGAATGCCTCATCGGAATGGGTAGCGTGCTCCTCAACGGCGTTCGCATCGGTACGGGGAGTGTCGTCGCAGCGGGGGCGGTTCTTCCCGAAGGGATGGTCGTCCCTCCGGGCTCAGTGGTGATGGGCGTGCCGGGACGAATCATTCGTCCGGTTGATGAGACACTCAAACGACGGATTGCCGGGACGTGGGCGCATTACATGGAACTGGCTCGGCAGCATCGGGCGGGGCGGTATCCGCTCGAGCGGGGCCAGTGACGCGACGGTGCGGCATCTATGTAGCGCGAGAGGCAGTTTCGTCGTTTTTCCACACAGGAGGATGTGATTATTTTTGTGATGTGAATGAAGGGATTTGGCGTCGTGACGCGGATTTTACGAGGCATTGTGCCGCCATGTGGGTTGGCCTAGTTTCACCCTCCGTTTCGGCGAATCCCCCAACCGCCGAAGCAGCCGGGTTGGCACGCACGCAGGAATCCTTCACAGAGCGGGGTTGCCCATGAGTCCGTCCACACGACGGGACGCCGTCACGTTGTCGCCCAACGCCATCACGGTGCTCGAAAAGCGCTACCTCATCAAGGATGATGCGGGTAAGCCCGTCGAGACACCGAGCGATCTGTTCTGGCGGGTAGCCCGAACGATCGCGGAGCCTGATCGTCGCTACGGCGCGTCGGGTGGGGCGGTAGAGGCGCTGGCGGAGGCGTTCTATGGGCTCCTGGCGGACCGGTTCTTCATGCCCAACTCTCCCACGCTCATGAACGCGGGCCGCCCGCTGGGCCAGCTTTCCGCCTGCTTCGTGCTTCCGGTGGACGATGCGATCTCGAACGGACGGAGCGGGATCTACGACACGCTCCGGGCAATGGCGCTGGTGCACCAGTCCGGCGGTGGCACAGGATTCAGCTTCTCGCGGCTCCGGCCCAAGAACGACATTGTCCGCTCGACCATGGGCGTGGCGTCGGGTCCGGTGTCGTTCATGTCGCTGTACGACGCGTCGACCGACGTCGTGAAGCAAGGGGGAACCCGGCGCGGCGCCAACATGGGCATCCTGCGGGTGGACCATCCGGACATTCTGGAGTTCATCGCATGCAAGGATGACATCACCAAGATCACCAACTTCAACATCTCGGTGGCGGTCACCGACGCCTTCATGCGCGCGGTCGAGGCTGGCGGGATGTACGACCTGCTCCATCCCAAGACCCAGCAGCCGGTCGGACAGCTCGAAGCTCGCGACGTGTGGCAGCGGATCATCCACGGTGCCTGGAAGACCGGCGAGCCTGGGGTGTTCTTCATCGATCGCGCCAATTACTACAATCCGGTCCCGCACCTCGGCGCCTACGAGGCGACCAATCCGTGCGGCGAGCAGCCGCTCCTACCCTACGACGTCTGCAACCTGGGCTCGATCAACGTCGGCGCCTTCGTCGGCAATGGTCAGATCGACTGGGATCAGCTTCGTCGAGCGGTACACCTCTCGACCCATTTTCTCGAGAACGTCATCGACGCCAACCAGTACCCGTTGCAAGAGATCACCGAGCTGGCGCAGCGGATCCGGCGCATCGGCCTCGGCGTCATGGGACTGGCCGACCTGTTCGTGCGGGTGGGTGTGGCGTACGACTCGGAGGAAGGAGTCGCCCTCGGGCGGAAGGTCCAGCAATTCGTGGATGAGGAGGCGAAGATCGAGTCCGAGCGCCTTGCTACGCAGCGTGGCGTGTTCCCCGAGTGGGAACGGAGCATCTGGGGACCGGACGCCACCTGCGCCCGCGGACCGAACCGTGAGCGGGTTCGGCCGATGCGGCGCCTGCGGAACTGCAACGTGACAACGGTTGCTCCCACCGGAACGATCTCGATCATTGCCGGCTGCAGCTCCGGTATCGAGCCCCTGTTCGCGGTGGCGTTCATGCGGAACCAGGCTGGCGTGCTGATGCCCGATGTGAACGAGGACTTCGTCGCGATCGCGAGGCAGGAGGGCTGGTATTCCGACGATCTCATGCGCAGGATCGCCGAGTCGGGGACGATCAACTTCCCCGAAGTACCGCAGCGCTGGCAGCGCGTCTTCGTCACGGCCAATCACATCAAGCCGGAGTGGCACATCAGGATGCAGGCGGCATTCCAGGAGTTCAACGACTCTGCCATCTCCAAGACCTGCAACTTCGCCAATGATGCGAGTGAAGCGTACGTCGAGGAGATCTACCGCCTGGCCTACAAGCTTGGCTGCAAGGGCGTAACAGTCTATCGCGACGCGAGCCGCGAGGCGCAGGTTCTGTCCACCGGGGCCACGGCGCAGAAGGTGGTGCAGAAAGTGGGCGGGACCGGGACACAGACGGCCGACCTTCACGGCGAAATCGCGGAGCTACGCGCGGAGAACGAGCGCATCAGGAAGGTGCTGCACGAGCTGGAGGCGGAGAACCTTCAGCGACGGCAAAAGCGCTCCCGACCCGAGCTGCTTCGCGGCACCACGCGCCGGCTCGAGACTCCTCTCGGAACGCTGTACGTGACCGTCACTGAGGATGAGAAGGGGCAACCCTTCGAGGTCTTCATGAGCCTGGGCAAGGCGGGCGGCGCACTGATGGCGGACGTGGAGGCACTCGGCAGGCTCATCAGCCTGGCACTCCGATCAGGCATTCCGATGAAGGAGATCTACCGTCAGCTGCGCGGGATCAGCTCGGATCGCACCATCGGGCTCGGCGCCAACAAGGTGCTCTCGGTCCCCGACGCGGTGGGCATCGCCATCGAGCGGTGGATGCAGGAAAAGCAGGGCGTGCAACAGGAGCTGATTCCGGGGCTCGAGTCGTCAACCGCAGAGGCGCCCATGGTGCAGCAGGTCACCCGCGGGGGCGAGCAGATGACGCTCGGCGGAATGCAGGAGACGCTATCGGGTGCTTGTCCGGACTGCGGCTCTCAGCTCGAATTCGCCGAGGGATGTATGAAGTGTCACGTGTGCGGCTTCAGCGAGTGCGGGTGATCGTGGTCATCCGCAGATAGCTGGGTCGCCGACAGCGCCCGCTCGCCACCGGTGAGCGGGCGTTGTGGTCTTAGATGCGGGAGACCAGGAACAACCCGCCTCCCACCGCTACAAGATCCTCCAGCAGCGCGATCGCGAAGTCCGGGACTTTCAGCGTCCGGACCAGCCCTGTCCGCGCGGCGTATCCGCCGACCGTTCCGACGATCCCGCCCACCGCGCCGGCCATGGCGCCAAGAGCCCACGCCTGGCCGCCACCGACGGCCACCGCGGCACCGGAGAGTGCGCCCAGGACGATACGAGCGCCGAAAGGCCCGGGCTGCTTCCGGCTGGGTGTTGTGGGCAGCTTGTCGGCAATCAGCTCGCCTACCGCGAGCAGGCTCAGGATGTACGCCGTCCACCGAGATCCCAGAAAGGACAGCCAGGTATGGCCGACGTCGAGCCACCCCAGGTGCGCGGCCCAGCTTACAACGGCCGGCGCCGTCATCGACCGCAACCCTGCGACGATCCCAATTCCGAATGCGAGCGCAAGAACGGCTGGGGGACTCATCACGGCCTCAAGCTGTGCATGGCCGATCGGGACGGCAAGGGGACCCCCCGGCTGTCGCTACATTTCACCGCGGAAATTCGGTCGTGCATGGGTAACAAGAGTGGAGATTCGCAATGGCGAGCGATCTGGACGTTGCATTCCCTGTTCTCGGCAAGAAAGACCTCCAGGCCTTGGAGGCGCGCGGTCGGCCGCGGCCGGTCAAGGCCGGCGAGGTTCTGTTCGCCGAAGGCGATCGAAACTTCTGCTTCTTTGTCGTCTGCGAGGGCTCGATCGAGATTATTGACAATTCGCGCGACACGCCCCGCGTCATCGCGGTCCACCATCCCGGTCAATTCACCGGGGACGTGGACATGCTGACCGGACGCCCGGCGCTGGTGACCGGCCGCATGGCTCAGGACGGCAAGGTGCTGGCACTGAGTGCCGCGGAACTGCGCCGCGCTGTGGATGAGCTACCCGAAGCGGGCGAGATGATCGTGAAGGCGTTCCTCATGCGGCGAACCCTGCTGCTCGACCAGGGATTCGAGGGTGTGAAGATCATCGGCTCGCGGTTCTCGCCCGACGCGCATCGCTTGCGCGACTTCGCGGCTCGAAACGGCATTCCCTTCAAGTGGGTCGATCTCGATTCCGACGAGCAGGCCGAGATCATGCTTCGGCAGCTGGGCGTCCCCGCGTCAGCCACACCCATTGTGCTTGGCCGTCAGGGCCGCTGGCACCGGAATCCGTCGCTGGCGGACTTTGCCCGCTGCGCCGGGCTCACCCCAACTCTCGAGGAAGATCACGTCTACGATCTGATCGTGGTCGGCGCGGGGCCTGCCGGTTTAGCCGCTTCCGTGTACGCTGCGTCGGAAGGACTGGATGTCTTGGCTGCAGATGCTCTCGCAGCGGGGGGCCAGGCCGGAACCAGCTCCCGCATCGAGAACTATCTCGGGTTTCCCGCCGGCATCTCCGGCAAAGACCTCACCCAAAACGCACTGCTGCAGGCTCAACGCTTCGGCGCCCGCATCACCGTTCCCTGCGAGGTTCGCTCCCTGGGCATCGACGGTGGCGAGCGCATCGTGACCCTGGCGGACGGGACTCGGCTCCGGGCCCGTTGCGTCCTGGTGGCCACGGGCGTCGAATATGGCCGGCTGGACGTTCCGCGCTTCACCGATTTCGAAGGCGCGGGGATCTACTACGCCGCCACCGAGATGGAAGCCAAGCTTTGCCGCGGCGAAGAGGTGGTGGTTGTCGGGGCGGGGAACTCGGCAGGGCAGGCCATCGTGTACCTCGCGCGCCATGCGCAGCGGGTGCATGTGATGGTGCGTGGTGCGGACCTCGCCGCTCGCATGTCTCGGTATCTGGTCGATCGGATCGAGGGACTGGACAACGTTACGGTGCACCGCAACGCCGTGGTAAGCGGCCTGGAGGGAAACGGCCATCTGTCTGCCGTCAACGTGAAGATCGCGTCGAACTCGCCCACGCGCTTCGACACCAAGACATTGTTTCTCTTCATCGGGGCCGTCGCGAACACCGCGTGGCTTCGTGGATGCGTCGAGCTGGATGGAAAAGGATTCGTCCTGACGGGGACCGCCTTGCCGCCTGGCGTCGCAGAAGCGGATCGCTGGCGCACTGCGGGCCGGGCCCCATTCCTGCTCGAGACGAGTCTCCCCGGCGTGTTCGCCGCCGGTGACGTGCGGAGCGGCTCGGTAAAACGGGTGGCGTCGGCAGTAGGCGAAGGAGCGATGGCGTGCACCCTGGTCCACGCGCACATTGCGCGGCCGGCTTAACGAGAGGACATGCCGGCTCGGACCGAATACGCCGGCTTCGATCTAGGAGGTTGACCGATGGCAGAGCAATGCAGGCATCTGGTGGAAGTTCGAGACGTGGCGCCGCTTACGCCCCAGGGTTGTGAGGAGTGCCTTCGCACGGGCGGACGGTGGCTTCACCTTCGCCTTTGCCAGGAGTGTGGCCACGTGGGTTGTTGCGACAATTCGCCCGGCAAGCACGCGACCAAGCATTTCCATTCGTCCGGACATCCGATCATGCGGAGCTTCGAGCCGGGCGAGGACTGGAGCTGGTGCTACGTGGACGAGTTGTTCATCGAGCCGGCGGTCAAACCGCACCGATAAGCAGCGCCCAGGCTGACCCGCAGGGGCCTGACCCGAAAGCTAGGGCCGGTCCGATGGCGCAACCGTGCGGTTGGTGCTTGTTTCCCTCATGGCCGAGCCCAAGCCCAAAACGCCTCGACGGAAGAAGCGCGCGGCCGAGCCGGCTTCCCGCGGAGTGGGAGCGCGGGAAGTGTCTGCCGGCACGCCTCCGGCAGCGATCGACCGCCTGCAGGAGCGGATCGCTGGCGACGGCGGCACGGTGCTCGCCGCGTACCGCGACCCGCTCGGCGGCAACTGGCAGGTATTCGCGGCGCTTCCGATCGAATCGGTCGAGCCCACTCCGTATCAGCGCGATCTCTCCCAGCCTCACGTCGCCCGGTTGACCGACGCGATCGATCGGCTGGGCCGCTTTCTGGACCCGATCATTGTGGTGCCCGCCGAGGAAGGGCGGTACTGGACGCCGAACGGAAACCATCGGCTTGCGGCCCTTCGTTCGATGGGCGCGCGTTCGGTAGTGGCCTTGGTCGTTCCGGAGCCCGAAGTGGCGCATCGGATCCTGGTCCTTAACACCGAGAAGGCGCACAATCTCCGCGAGCGAGCACTGGAGGTCGCGAGGTTGGCAGAGGCTTTGGTCGATCTGGACGACCGGCCCGAGCGCGACTACGCCGTTGAGTTCGAGGAGCCGTCGCTCGTCACGCTCGGTCTTTGCTACTTCAAGAATGGTCGCTTTGCGGGGGCGTCCTATCACCCGGTTCTGAAGCGGACCGAAACGTTCAGCGCGAGCAAGCTTTCCAAGGCGCTGGAGGAACGGCGCGGGCGGGCCGAGCGACTGATCGAGCTGGACGAGGCGGTCGCTCAGGCGGTAAAGCGGCTCAAGGACCGCGGCTTCCAGAGTCCGTACCTGCGGGCCTTCGTGGTCGCCCGGATCAATCCGCTGCGCTTCAAGCGGGGCGCGAAGGCCGATCCCGACGACATCATCGCCAAAATGCTCGCGTCGGCCGAGCGATTCGACGTGAGCAAGGTCCGGCCCGACCAGGTCGCCAGCGCGGGCGGCCCGCCCGACGAGGCCTGAGGCGTGCCGGATCCGCTCGACGAGCTGGTATACCTCTCCAACTTTCTCGGCCAGGACTCCCGGCTGGTTCAGCCCGGGGGAGGTAACACCTCGGCCAAGCTCAGGCTCGCGTCCGAGAATGGTGAGCCCGTGCAGGCTCTAGCGGTCAAAGGCAGTGGCACCGATCTCCGCACTATCGGCCCCGATGGATTTACTTGGCTCTCTCTCGCTCGGCTGGCGCCTCTGCGCCAGGCGCAGAAAATGACCGACGCCGAGATGATGCGGTTCATGGCTGGCTGCATGCTCAAGGAAGGTCCGGCCCCGAGCGTCGAAACGCCGCTGCACTCGCTCATCCCCCATCGCATCATCGTGCATACCCACGACGTGGCGACCATGAGTCTCACCAACGTGCCGGACTCGACAGGCGAACGGCTGGTGAATGAGCTGTTCGACGGGGCACTCGTCTATGTCCCCTACGTGCGGCCGGGATTTCCGCTCGCACGTGCGGTGAGCAATATGCTCGACCGAATCCCGGCGACCGCAATCGGACTGACCCTGGCTCATCACGGGCTCGTCGTGTGGGGCGACGATGTCCGGCAGTGCCATTCCCGGCTGTCTCAGGTGGTGAGCCGAGTCGATGAGTATCTCTCGACACGGAAGGGAGGCCGCCAGGTGCTGGGCGCTGCCCGCGGGCCGATTCCGCCGGCAGAGCAGCGCCGCAAGCTGGCCGAGCTGGTGTTGCCGGTGGTGCGTGGCGCCTTGAGCGCCGCCGAGCGGGTGATCCTTCACTTCGATGACTCCGAGGACCTGCTCTCGACCATTGCCGGTGAGAGGATTCCCGAGCTTGCGGCCAGGGGCATGGCGACTCCGGAGCACCTGCTGCGCGCCGGGCGGCTCCCGGTCTGGCTCGATCTCGATCCCGCCTCAGCCCCGGATCGGATCGTGGAGCAGACCAGGCGTCAACTCGTCGAGGCACGAACCGAGTATGGGGAGTATCACGCGCGGTACGCGGCGGCCGGCGAGCCTCCCCTGGCTGACTGGGCCAAAGTCGTCCTCGCGCCCGGCCTCGGACTGATCACGGCGTTCGCTGACAAGCGTGGCGCGATCACGGCGAATCTCTGCTATCGCGCCGTGCTGGAGTCCATGGCCAACGCCGAGGCGCTGGATCGGTTTCAGTTCATCAGCGAGGCGGATGTGTTCGAGTTCGAGCATTGGCCCCTCGAACGGCGAAAGATCGAGGAGCAGATCGCCCGCGAGCGAACAACCCGGCTGCTTCCGAGGCATGTCGTGGTCGTTATCGGGGGAGCAAGCGGGATCGGGAAGGCTGCCGCTCGGCGCTTTGTGGAAGAAGGAGCGCACGTGGTCGTGGCCGACCTCGACGGGGAGCTGGCCGTCGGCGTGGCAACCGAGCTCGCAGCGCGACATCCGGGTCGGGTCATCGGATCGGCCGTGGATGTGCGTGACGACGCGAGTCTCGATGCCCTGTTCGCGCGTTCAACGCTCGAGTTCGGCGGGCTTGACTGCCTTTTCTATACAGCGGGGCTGGCGCCGCGGTTTGCCCCGCTAACGGACGTGCGTCGGGAAGATCTCCAGAGCCAGCTCGAGGTACACTATCTCGGGGCGGTTGCCGCCATCAGCCGAGCGGCGGCGATCATGCGGCGTCAGGGGATTGGTGGCTCGATCGTGGCGTCGGTCTCCAAGGCCGCCCTGGTTCCGGGTAAGGAGGCGATCGCCTACGGCGCCAGCAAGGCGGCGATGCTACAGGCGCTTCGGGTGGCGGCAGTAGAGCTGGGTGCCGACGGCATTCGGGTCAATGCCATCAACGCCGACCAGGTCGAGACGCCCCTGTTTCTCCAGTTCGTGCGCGAACGGGCAGCGAGTCGCGGCGTGAGTGAAGAGGAGCAGCTCGAGGCCTACCGGACCCGGAACCTGATGGGGACGAGCCTGATTCCGCCCGAGGCTGTGGCGGACGTCGCCGTCCTGCTTGCCAGCAACCGCTTCCGCTTTACCACCGGCGATATCCTGACGGTAGATGGCGGCTTGCCCGACGCTTTCCCCCGCTAGCCCAGGGTCCGAAAATGCGACGGGGATGCCGCAAGGCATCCCCGTCATTGCTTCCGCGGGGTTTCGGCTACTCGGTCGCGCTTGCTACCAGCGTGCCCAGCCCTGCGGTCTGGAGCGAGAGCGGCGCGCGGGGGCTGGGATACTGCCGCAGTAACTGCCGGGCAACCTGCACCTGGCGATCATACGCGATCTGGCGGCGCAGAGCGGCCGCTGTCCCAAAGGCCGCGCGCACCATCGTGACGCCAAGGTCGCGATCCACCGCTGAGGTAGCCTGCGCGTACAGCGTATCCGAAACGTTGAGCCCGCTCCCCTGAAGCCGCTGGAAAAGCATGGCCCGCATTCTGGGCGTCACCGGGGTCGAATCGGTCGAGACCGCTCCCGCCCGGACCAGGTGCGCCGCGATTACCGTCAGCGCCTCCTCGTACTCGGCCCGGTTCCGGCTCACCGCGATTCCGTACGCGCGCTCGGGGTCCGTCGGGATAGCTGGGGTTACGACGGTGTCGGGAACCACGCCGGCGCCCGCCTGCAATATCCGACCTCCATCGGACGCGTAGCCTGCACGTGCGGGCTTCGTTCCGCGCTGGATCCAGCGGCCGCTCGGGGTGTACCAGCGGGCCGTGGTGAACCGGAGGGCGACGTCCTCGCCGAGAGCGTAGGTTCGCTGGACCACGCCCTTACCGAATGTCGGCGTCCCGAGGATGATCGCCCGGTCATGGTCCTGCAGGGCTGCGCTGGCCACCTCCGCCGCGCTTGCCGTTCCTCCGTCGACCAGCACGACCACAGGCAGATTGGGCCAGAGCTGGGGGTCGGTGGCCTGGAAGAGTTCCAGCTCGCGTCCCTTCATCGTGGCTACGTTCTGACCCGGGTCGAGGAACAGCGCCGCGATCTTGGCGCCTTCCTGAACCAGCCCGCCCGGATTGCCCCGGAAGTCGAGCACCAGGCCCCGGGCGCCTTGCTGGATGAGGATGTTGATCTGACGGGTCAACTCGTCCGAAGCCCGAAGGGTCATAGCGGTGACCGCCAGGTATCCGATGCCATCGCCCACCATGAGGCCCCGCCTGACCGCAGTCTGGTGGACGGGGGCCCGGATCAGCGTGACGGCATACGGCTCGGTGCCTCCCGGCCGCATGAGCGTAAGCTGAACGGGACTCCCCTCGGGCCCGCGCAGGGCCGCCATGGCGCGCTCGCCTGACCAGCCTTCGGTAGTGCTGTCGTTCACGGTCAGCACCCAATCGCCGGCTAGAACGCCGGCCTGGTCCGCCGGCGACGCGGTCGTTGTCCCGGCAACCGCTATTCTGCCACCGCGGGTTTCGACATCCAGGCCCACGCCGCTGGTCATGCCGTCCAGCTGGGCTTTGAACTTCCCATACCCGTCACCCACCAGCAGCGCCGCCCACGGATCGTGGAGCGACTTGACGACCCCTTCGGTTGCCCGGAGGTAGAGGTCGCCTTCGTTGAGGGTGTCCACCGCGTGGGCACGCAGCAGCGTCAGGGCCTCTTCGAAGACTCGCGCCTTGGCGTACGCCGATGCTCCCGGCGCTGCGGTTGGTGTCGGGCGGACCACCCAGGCACCGCTGGCAAGCGCAGCTCCGGCCGCGAAGGCCAAGGCTCCGAGCACGCGTGGGCTCAGATGCGGCAACGAAAAGGGGGGGAACAGCCGGGGAGACCGCGAATCAAACCAGGACATATTCGTGCTTCCCTCCGAACCTGCGCTCGCGGCACCGTCATCGACAGGTGCCCGCTCGTCGCATCCAAAATGCGTTCGGCAAACTGCGGGCCAACATCGCCGTCTAGAGACAAGACACCGCCGCCCCAGCGATGCCTGCCTTGTCCAACCTACCGGCGGGCGGCTAGCGCGTAAGGAGACCCGCGTCGAGCACGAGCTGCGCACCGGTCACGTAGCGCGCCCGTTCGGACACGAGGTAGAGCACCGCGCCCGCCACGTCTTCCGGCTCAATCCATGGGACTGGCAGAAGGTTCCCGGCCGACCGCTCGGCAATCTCTCTCGGGGTGGCGCCCTCGAGTGCAGCGAGACCGTCATTCATGGGCGTGTTGACGCCGGTCGGGTGAATTGAATTTACACGAATGTTATAAGGTGCAAGCTCTATCGCCCAGGATTTGGTCAGGCCGGTCAGCCCCCACTTGGACGCCGCGTAGTGACTCAAACGGCCCATCCCTCGGAGCCCCGCCACTGAAGAGTTGTTGATGATCACCCCGTCGCGCTGCTGCATCATTGTGGGAATGATTCGGCGGGCCACCAGCCAACTGCCCTTGAGGTTGATATCCAGCATCGCGTCCCACTCGGGTTCGGTGAGCTCATGGGCAAAGCCGTAGCCACAAATGCCGGCATTGTTCACCAGGATTGAGATCGGTCCGAGTCGAGCGAGCGTTGTGTCGACTGCCGCGCTGATGGCGTTGTCGTCGCGGACGTCTCCCGCGAAGGTGAGGCAATGCGTGCCGAGCGCCGCACACTCGGCCGCCAGTGAGGTCAATTCAGCGGACGAGCCCATTGGATAGCCGGGGTACCCGAGTGGTTTGGCGATGTCGAACGCGGCGATCGCAGCGCCTGCCCGCGCGAGGGCCAACGCAATGGCGCGCCCCTGACCGTGAGCGGCCCCCGTGACGAATGCGACCTTGCCCTGGAGCTCTCCACTCACGAGCCGGCTCCCGTCGGGTTGGGAAACGGTTGGCCCCGACGAAACGGCTCGAGATACTCATCCAGCTCGATAGAAAGTGCATTATTGACCACATTCGTGGCCACCATCATGCTCCCGAATGCGGTCAGCGTGACGATTTGCGCCGGCGTCAACCAACGTCGTAGTTGCGCGAAGAGACCGTCGGAGACGTCGTGTCCTCCAGTTGCGAGCCGTCGGCCGAACTCGAGGACCGTCTCATCACGCTCATCGAGGTGCAGGCTTTCGGGATTCTCGCCTCGCTGGATCAGGATGCGCCGGAAAAACGTGGAGCAGATGAGACAATCTGTCTCGGCCGAAACGGCGTGAGCGAACAGGTCGGTCAGGCGCTCGCCCAGAAAGGTCCTGACTTCGTCTCGCAGTGGATACCATTCCATCAGCGCATGAAGCGCGACGCCATTGTGAGCCAAGGTCCGTTTCATGTTCGTCATGCGGCCGTGGTCGCTAATCTGACGGTCCCACTCCGCCCGTACCGCATCGGATGCGTCCGCGTAGCTCTGAAGCTCGATGCGAGGCATTTTCGCTTAAATCTCCTGTCTGTCCGATTGCCGCTTCCCTGGCCGGCATTCACGTTCAAGAGGCCTGCCCTACGGGGTGTAACTTAGGTCAGTGAGGTGTCTTTGGGCGGAGCGACTCAATGTTACTCGCCGGTGACATAGGCGGCACCAAAACGGACCTGGCGATCTATTCGCGGGAGGGCGGCCCCCGCCGTCCGCTGGCGGAGGCCGAGTACCGAAGCGGCCGCTACGCCAGCCTGGAAGCGTTGGTGCGTGAATTCCTGGCCGCAACGGCGCTGCCGGTCACCTGGGCATGCTTGGACGTAGCCGGACCTGTGATCGATGGGCATGCCAAGGTTACCAACCTGCCATGGGATCTGGATGAAGTAGCGCTGGCAGACGCACTGAACCTCCGCAGGGTCCATCTGTTCAATGATCTCGAAGCCATAGCTCGGTCGGTGCCGGAGCTGATTTCCGAGGATTTGGTGGCGCTCAACGTTGGTGAGCCGGTTGCCCGGGGCGCCGTCGCCGTCATTGCGCCGGGCACCGGACTGGGGGAAGCCTTCCTCATTTGGGATGGTGTGGAGTACCGCGCGTTCCCCTCGGAAGGCGGTCACGCCGAGTTCGCGCCGGCGACCGACCATGAGGTGGGTCTGCTCACCAGTCTGCTTAGACAGCGTGACCACGTAAGTGTCGAGCGGGTCTGCTCCGGTCCCGGGCTCGTTGCAATTTACGACTATCTCAAGGCCGCCGGCGTCGCGTCCGAGGGGGCCGACGTTGGGCAGCAGCTGGTCGCCGCGCCGGATCATGCGCCGATCATCAGCGAGGCGGGTCTCCGGGATACTCCTGATCCCCTGAGCGCGGCAACGTTGGCAATGTTCGTCGAAATTCTCGGCGCGGAGGCTGGAAACCTCGCGCTCAAAGTCCTTTCAACCGGCGGCGTATACGTTGCGGGCGGCATGCCGCGGCGAATCCTCCCGGTCTTGCAGCGCGGCGATTTCATGCGCGCATTCGTTCGGAAGGGACGGATGGCGCGTCTGATGAGCCGCATGCCTGTCCATGTCGTGATGCGCCAGGCTGCCATCTTCGGCGCGGCCATCCGTGGACTCGAACTCGATCCCGAGCAGCCCCCCCGCGCGGTCTCGTTGCCGAGCGGCCCGGCTGCCACGCGCTAAGGA
The DNA here is from genome assembly GCA_046733215.1 of Gemmatimonadota bacterium. Lineage (GTDB taxonomy): Bacteria > Gemmatimonadota > Gemmatimonadetes > Gemmatimonadales > GWC2-71-9 > DASQPE01. The sequence continues at coordinate 4,186 of JBKPOS010000083.1, read as the reverse complement.
GCTGAAGATGGAACTTGGAATGATCGGGCTGGGTCGCATGGGTGCCAACATCGTGCGCCGCCTGCTGCGCGCGGGACATCGGTGCGTGGGGTACGACAGCCACGCCGACCCGGTTCGCGAGCTGGTAGGCGAGGGCGCGGTGGGAGCGACGTCGCTCGAAGATCTCGTGGCCAAGCTCACACCGCCACGGGCGATCTGGCTCATGGTACCGGCCGCGGTCGTCGATGGGGAGCTGAACTCGCTCAGTCCGCTGCTCGCTCCAGGCGACATTCTCATCGATGGCGGCAACTCACACTATCACGACGACATTCGCCGAGCTGGAGAGTTACGGGAGAAAAAGCTGCACTACGTCGATGTCGGAACCAGCGGCGGAGTCTGGGGGCTCGAGCGGGGCTACTGCCTCATGATTGGCGGAGAAGAGCCCGTGGTCCGGCGGCTCGACCCGATCTTTGCGGCACTCGCTCCCGGCGTCGACGCCGCTTCCCGAACGCCCGGCCGGGAGCAGCGCAACGGAACGGCGGAGCGAGGCTACCTCCACTGTGGATCCTCCGGAGCTGGGCACTTCGTCAAGATGGTGCACAACGGAATCGAATATGGGCTGATGGCAGCGTACGCCGAGGGCATCAACATCCTGCGCCACGCCGATGCGGGGTTGCACCCGCAAACAGCTGACGCAGAAACCACACCGCTGGTCCGTCCCGAGCTGTACCGTTACGAGTTCGATCTGGCCGACGTCGCGGAGGTCTGGCGCCGCGGGAGCGTCATCGCTTCCTGGCTGCTCGATCTCACGGCTCAGGCGCTGGCCGAGAGTCCGGACCTGGCCGACTTCAGCGGGCGGGTTTCCGATTCGGGTGAGGGCCGCTGGACGCTGGAAGCTGCAATCGACGAATCCGTACCGGCGCCGGTCCTGAGCGCCGCGCTGTTCGATCGCTTCCGGTCCCGAGGCGAAGGCGACTTCGCCGATAAGCTGCTCTCTGCACTCAGATTTCAATTCGGCGGCCATCGAGAGAAGGCCGCTCGCTAGGGAGAACGGATCCAATGGTAGATGCGCGATCTGATGCATTGGTCTTTTTCGGCGCGACGGGGGATCTCGCCGCCAAGCAGATCTTTCCTGCCCTGCAGGCGCTTACCCGACGCGGCCAGCTCGATCTACCGGTGATCGGGGTTGCCCGATCCGAATGGACCGACGATCAGCTCAAAGTGCGGGCGCGGGAAAGTCTGGCGGCGCATGGCGGCGTAGACGAGACGGCCTTCACGCGTCTGGCGGCACGGCTTCGGTACGTGAGCGGAGAGTATCAGGATTCTTCCACCTATAGCAGGCTTCGCGAAGCGCTCGGGCCGGCCCGGCGGCCGATCTACTATCTCGCGATACCGCCCAGTCTCTTCGAGGCCGTGGTTGTGGGTCTTGCGGATAGCGGCTGCATCAAGGGAGCACGGGTCGTTCTGGAGAAGCCATTCGGCCGCGACCTCAGCTCGGCTCGCGCTCTCAACGCCACGTTGAGTCGCTTCTTTCCTGAAGAATCGATCTTCCGTATCGATCACTATCTCGGGAAGGAAGCCGTTCAGAACATCCTCTACTTCCGCTTTGCCAACTCGTTTCTCGAACCGGTGTGGAACCGGCATTACGTGGATCGGGTGGAGATCACGATGGCGGAGGCCTTCGGAGTGCAGGGCAGGGGGCGGTTCTACGAAGAGGCCGGCGCCATTCGCGACGTGGTTCAGAATCACCTTTTGCAGGTGGTCGCGTTGCTGGCCATGGAAGCGCCGGTCGGGAATGATGCCGAGGGAGTTCGCGACGCGAAGGCCCAAGCGTTCAAGGCCATGCAACCGCTGGATCCGTCGGAAGTGGTGCGAGGACAGTTCCGGGGATATCGCGACGAAGACGGTGTTGCGCCGAATTCTCGGGTAGAAACCTTCGCTGCGCTACGGCTCCATATTGAGTCGTGGCGTTGGGCCGGTGTTCCGTTCTACATCCGGGCCGGCAAGAACCTGCCGATCACGGCCACCGAAGTCTCGATCGACCTCAAGCGGCCTCCCCAGCTGCTGTTCGCCGACGTGCCCAGCGCCACGCCAAATCGGTTCCGTTTCCGACTCAGCCCCCACGTCGAGCTCGGCCTGGCTGCCCGCGCAAAGCTGCCGGGAGAAACCATGGCTGGCGAGGATGTGCAGCTGGTTGCTTGCCACGAACATGGCGGAGAAATGGCACCGTACGAGCGGCTGCTTCGCGATGCAATGCGGGGTGATCAGTCACTCTTCGCGAGGGAAGACTCCGTCGAACATGCCTGGCGGGTGGTCGAGCCGGTGCTCGGTCAGACCACGCCACCCGAACCCTACGAGCCCGGGACCTGGGGACCAGCGCAGGCCGGCGCGCTCATGAATGGCGCGTGCTGGCACGACCCGGCCCCTGAAGGGATCTGCAAGTGACCACGCGGGCGCCGGTGGCATTTCTGTTCGACGTGGACAACACGCTGCTGGACAACGATGTCATCGAGCGTGAGTTCCGTGCATACATGATCCGGGAGGCCGGAGACGCCGCGGCCGGCAGGTACTGGGAGATCTTCGAGCAGCTCCGGGGCGAATTGGGCTACGCCGACTATCTCGGCGCGCTGCAACGCTACCGGCTGGACAATCTGCACGATCCCCGGTTGCTGTACCTGGCCAGGTTTCTGCTGGACTATCCCTTTCCCGACCGGATCTACCCCGGCGCGCTGGACGCGCTGGCCTGGTTTTCCGAACTGGGGCCTACCGTAATTCTCTCCGACGGCGACGTCGTCATTCAGCCGCGCAAAGTCGAGCGCTCAGGCCTGGCCCAGGCCGTCGGGGGCCGCGTCCTGATATATGTCCACAAGGAGCAGGAGCTGGCCGACGTCGAGCGATTCTATCCGGCCGATCACTACGTGCTCATCGATGATAAGCTCCGGATCCTCACGGCCGTGAAGCAGGCCTGGGGCCCACGCGTCACCACGATTTTCGTACGGCAAGGCCATTATGCCCATGACCCCGCCGTGCTCGCCGAGTACCCGCCGGCGGATCAGAGTGTTGCGGCAATCGGCGACTTGCTGCATCTGGACCCACACGTGCTGCTCGAGGCCGGTACGGCCGGTGGCACGACTGGAAGGACCTTATGAATCCCACAGCACAACTCCACGAACTCGGCCAGAGTCTCTGGCTTGACAACATTACCCGCGCCCTGCTCACCAGTGGGACGCTGCGACGTTACCTCGCCGACTTCTCCGTCACTGGACTCACCTCCAACCCCACCATCTTCGACCAGGCCATCACCCACTCGGCGTATTACGATGAGGCGATTCGTCGCAAAGCCGCCGAGGGCAAGTCGGGCGAGGCACTGTTCTTCGATCTTGCGCTGGAAGACCTGGGCCAGGCCGCTGATCTCTTCCGCCCCATTCACGAAGAGACCCAGGGCATGGATGGGTGGGTGTCGCTGGAAGTATCTCCGCTGCTGGCGTATGACACGAAGAGCACGATCGAGGAAGCCAAGAGCCTTCACGCCCGCGGTCGCCGCCCCAATCTTTTCATCAAGATCCCGGGCACTGAGCAAGGGCTGCCCGCAATCGAGGAATCGATCTTTGCGGGTGTGCCTATCAACGTCACGCTCCTTTTCTCGCGGGAGCAGTATCTGGCGGCGGCCGACGCGTACATGCGAGGTATCGAGCGGAGGCTCGCAGCCGGGCTGGACCCCCGAGTGCGATCGGTGGCTTCGTTGTTCGTGAGCCGCTGGGACAAGGCCGTCATGGGAAAGACACCGGAGGACCTGCGGGGACGCGTGGGGATCGCCATCGCCGGGCGCACCTACCGGGCCTACCGAGAGCTCCTCAACTCCGCGCGCTGGCAACGCCTCGCGCGTGAGGGCGCCGCTCCCCAGCGCCTCCTCTGGGCCAGTACGGGCACCAAGGACCCCAAGCTTTCTGACGTGCTCTATCTTGTCGCCCTCGCCGCGCCCGACACGATCAATACCATGCCCGAAGCCACGCTCCTCGCGTTCGCCGAGCACGGAATGGTTGGCGAGGTCATGCGGTCCGACGGCGGCGACGCCGAGGCGGTGCTGGACCGGGCCGGCCAGGCGGGAATCGACGTGGACGCGCTCGCTGAACTGCTTCAGCAAGAAGGTGCCGAGGCATTTGTGGCGTCGTGGAAAGATCTGCTCAGTTGCATCGACTCGAAGGCC
>JBKPOS010000082.1:0-6263 GCA_046733215.1 Gemmatimonadota bacterium | reverse complement strand
GCCTCGAGGTGATCCGCATTGATCCGGCGGAACTCAGCCGACGAAGCCTGTTCCCGGCCAAACAGCTGCACCACGCGTACCCCCGAGAGGTGCTCCTGCAAGTACGCATTCAGCCGGGCCAGACGAATCCGGATGTCACGGAACGCGCTCCGCACGCTCCGGCGGAACAGTGTCACCGTGAGCCACACCAGCGGAATGACCGCGAATGCCACCAGGGCGAGCCGCCAGTCGGTTACCAGCATCATGACCATGATCGCGGCGAGCGTGAACACGTCGCCGAACACGGTCACGACACCTGAGGAGAAGAGCTCGTTCAGCGTCTCCACGTCGGAGGTGACCCGGGTCATCAGACGACCGACCGGATGCCGGTCGAAGTACGGAATGCTGAGTCGCTGGAGATGGCTGAAGATCTGGAGCCGCAAGTCGTACATGATGCGCTGGCCGACATACGTGGTCAGCAGGGTCTGACCATACTCGAACAGGAATTCGAGCAGGAGGGCACCGAGGTAGAGCGCGGCGAGCGTGCCCAGCAGCGCAGCGTCGCGCCGGGGAATCGCGATGTCGAGGGCTCGCTGCGTCAGGGCGGGCCCGACCAGTGTGAGCGCAGCGCCTCCCAACAGCAGCAGGACAGCCGCAAAGACCGGAGTCTTGTAGGGTCGCAGGTAGATCAGCAGACGTTTGAGAAGACCGGCGTCGTACCCGCGATTGAGTGGTTCCTCGGTTTCGATCGGGGCGGTCATGCCGCGGCCTCCGGGAGGGCCGTTTCATCCACTGCTTTGAGACCCTTTCGGACCCAGCCGGAGAACACCACGAAGCCGACGCCCAGTGTGCAGTAGCTCAGAATGAACCGCCAAACCAGAGTGTAGAGCGGAGTGATTCCCCGCGGAACATAGACGGACATGACCGCGGCGCTCAGCAGCTCGGCGATGCCCGACGCGCCCGGCGTCGGAGCGAAATACAGGAGGAACATTACCAGAGTCTGAACCAGCAGCACGTCCACGAAGTTCACATGAATCCCCAGGGTACGGAGCGCAACGTACCCGGCCAGCAGCTTGTTGGCATGCGAAGGCCCGGAGAGCACCGTGGCCCAGCCAAGCGCGATCCAGCCGCGCAGGCTGTTGAACGCAACGACGCTGGCATGCGCTTCCTCGATGCCTTTGGTCACGTGCTCCAGTCGATCGGCGACTCGGCGGCTGCGCCGGCCGACGAACACGGCCAATCGATGAATCAGGTTTGCAGCGAAGCGCGGGAATACGATGATCGCTATCAGCACCAACCCGATGAGGCCCACCACGCCCAGGCTTCCGAGGAACAGGTCGTACAGCGAGAGTCCCAGCACGTTGCCCTTGGTGCCCAGCGAGCGACCGGCACCGAGGGAGATCGCCAGCGGACCTGCGATCCCGAAGAACGTGACTGTGGCGATGAAGCTCATGAGGGTGGACGTGACAGCGACGGGAAGGGGAATTCCATAGCGCCGCAGGGTATACATCGTCATCGGCCCGGCGCCGGAGTTGAGCGGGGTTACGTACGCTGCCCAGGCCCCCATCCCGCCGGCGAGAATACAGCCCTTGAGCGAAGGCCGGGGAACGACATGTCGCGCCAGGACCCAGAGGCGGAGCCCTCCGCCGAACCAGTCCATCGATGCCAGTCCGATTCCCACGATGAGCCAGCGCCAATCCAGCTGCGCAAACTTGGCGATCGAGGCGGAGACGTCCTTGCCGTACAGGAATGTGAGACCGTACCCAAGCAGGGATGCAATGAGAAAGAACTCGAAGCCCCGGAGCAGGAGCTTTGGGGTCAGCAGGCGGGCCATGAGTCGGGAAAGATAGGCGGGGCCAGGCGCGCGGCGGGAGGAACTGAGCGATCATGCGCGCGCACGACGATCTGTAAGGTGGGGCTCCGGAGGGACGCGCCAAGTCGCGTGCGTTGGGGACCGGCTGATCGGAGAGTGAGTCGAGCCCACGGGGGAGGCTGGGGTTGGCGGGGTATGGCCAGCCGCCCCCGTGGCGTCCGATTCGTCCTCGGATCAAAGGCGTCACCGACGTCGCCCTCTCCTCGCTATTTTTCACCCACATGCCCGAATCCGTTATCCGCATCGTCAACGCCCGCCAGCACAACCTTCGCGGCGTCACGGTCGACCTTCCGCATCGCTCGCTGATCGTGGTCACCGGACCATCCGGCTCCGGAAAGTCTTCCCTGGCGTTCGACACGCTCTATGCGGAAGGCCAGCGTCGCTACATCGAGTCGCTGTCTACCTATGCCAAGCAGTTCCTGGATCGGATGCCCAAGCCGGCGGTGGATCGACTGGAAGGACTCGCACCCGCCGTGGCGATCGAGCAGCGAAACCCGACCGTCTCGAGCCGATCCACGGTCGGGACCGCTACGGAAGTGTACGACTACCTCCGCCTGCTCTGGGCCCGGCTGGGAAAGACCTGGTGCCGGGTCTGCGGTGGCCCCGTTCGTCGCGACACGGCGCAGCTCGCCACCGATGACATCGTCGGCAGCCTCGCGGCCGGCAGTCGAGTACAAATCGCGTTCCCCCTGCCGGCGAGTGCGCGAGTCAATCATGCAGCGGTGGTGGACAATCTCCGCGCACTCGGCTTCGTCCGCCTGGTGGCAGACGGCGGGACCTATCATCTCGACGAGCTCCCTCCGAAGCTCGATCTCACCCGCGCGGCGGAGTTGCTGGTCGTGGTGGATCGGCTCGTTTTGGACCCAGACCGGTCCTCGCGACTCTGCGAGGCAGTCAGCACGGCGTTCAGCGAAGGTGAAGGGATCGCGATTGTGCTGCACGACGGCGGTCGACTGCGCTTCACCGAGTTCCCAGCTTGCAGTCAGTGCGATACACCGGCAGCAACCGTCACCCCAGCCTTGTTCTCCTTCAACAACCCTCGCGGCGCCTGCTCGGCCTGCAACGGATTCGGCGCCACGCTGGAGTACGACGAATCGCTCATCGTACCGGATCCGCGGCGGAGCCTGGCCCAGGGCGCGATCGATCCCTGGACCAAGCCACGCTACGAGGGCCGCCGGAGAATCCTGCTCGAGCGAGCGCGGCAGCTCGAGGTCGATCCCGGCACTCCATGGTCGAAGCTCAAGGCGGCCCAGAAACGCGACCTTCTCTACGGGAGAAAGGGTCGATACGTCGGAATTTTTCCCTTCCTCAAGGGACTCGAGGAGAAGCGCTACAAGCAATACATCCGCGTCTTTCTCCGTCAGTATCAGCTCGCGCGCACCTGCGAGGCGTGCAACGGGACCCGGCTCAACGCCGATGCACTGGGCGTTCGGATCGGTGGCGACACGATCGCGGCGGTAGCGGCTCGCTCGGTGGACGAAATCCATACCTGGGTCCGCGGCCTCAGCCTGTCGTCTTTCGAGCGGGAGGTCGGTCAGCTCATCCTGGACCAGCTGGACGCTCGACTCGGCTTTCTCCGCGACGTCGGGTTGGGGTACCTGACGCTCGATCGACAGACCCGAACGCTCTCCGGAGGCGAGGCGCAACGGATCGCCCTGGCGAACGCGCTCGGCTCGAAGCTGGTCGATGCCCTGTACGTGCTGGACGAGCCGTCGATCGGCTTGCACCCGCGTGATACCGACCGGCTCCTCGCCCTGCTCCGCCGTCTGCGCGACAACGGAAACACGGTCGTCGTGGTGGAGCACGACCTCTCGGCCATCCAACAGGCCGATTTCATGCTGGAGCTGGGTCCCGGCTCGGGTGAGCGCGGCGGCCGGGTGGTTCACGCCGGGCCGGTGGGCACTGCCGGCGGATCGTTGACCGGCCAATATCTCACGGGCGCGAAGCGCATCGCGGTGCCAAGCATGCGACGCCATGCGGGACCGCAATGGCTCCGCATTCGTGGGGCCGAGCTGCACAATCTGAAGGGCGTGGACGCGGACATCCCGCTCGGCACCTTCACGGCGGTGACCGGCGTGTCCGGATCGGGCAAAAGTACGCTGGTGTACGACGTGCTGTATCGCAATCTCGAATCGCGGCTCCACGGAGGCCACTCGGCGAAGTCTCATCTGGGTGAGGAGGTCGGGCTGGTTCGCAGCCTTACGGGATGGGAGCACCTGGAAGACGTCTTGCTGGTGGATCAGTCGCCCATTGGGCGGTCGCCGCGATCGAACCCCGTCACGTACATCAAAGCCTTCGACGAGATTCGAGACCTGTTCGCGGAGCAGCCGCTGGCCCGCCAGCGCCGCTACAGCGCCGCCACGTTCTCGTTCAATCTGCCTGGCGGCCGCTGTGACGCCTGCGAGGGCGCCGGCCACGTGCAGGTCGAGATGGTGTTTCTGGCGGATGTGTTTGTGCCGTGCGAGGTGTGTGGCGGCAGCCGATTCAAGCCCGAAGTGCTCGACGTCAAGACCCACGGCCAATCGATTCGGGAAGTGCTCCAATGGACGGTAGATGAAGCCGTGGCCCGCTTTCGCCATCAGGCAAAGCTCGGCGCCGCGCTCTGGCACTTGCAGCAGGTCGGGTTGGGTTACCTGCGCCTGGGTCAGCCGGCCACCACCTTGTCAGGCGGTGAGGCCCAGCGGCTCAAGATCGCGCGCGAGCTGTCCAGCTCTGCCAAGCGCGACGGACGGAAGCTCTACCTCCTCGATGAACCCACCACCGGACTTCATCTCGACGATGTCCGCGTGCTCATCCAAGTGCTCGACCGGCTGGTGGACGCTGGTCATACCGTGGTGGTGATCGAGCACCACCCCGATGTCGTCAAACGCGCCGATTGGATCGTGGACCTCGGCCCCGAAGCCGGCGACGCCGGTGGTCGGCTCGTGGCGCAGGGAACGCCCGAGGAGGTTGCCGCGGTTGCGGCGTCGCACACCGGCCGCTACTTGCGACCTCTGCTCCTGCCAACGGCGCCGGCTCTAGCCGGATGACGCGTCGGCAGGGCATCATTGCGCTCGTATTCATCGCTGTCGTCTGGGGCTGTTGCTTCACCCTTATCAAGCAGACCCTGGCGACCGTCTCGCCCCTGCTCTTCCTCGCGATCCGCTTCCTGCTCGCCTCTGTGTTCGTGCTACCCTGGCTGCGGAGCATCACGCGGCGGGAGCTGGCGGGCGGACTGGTGTTGGGCGTCCTGTTCTGGGCGGGATTCGTGTTTCAAACAGTTGGCCTGGCATATACCACGCCAAGTCGGAATGCGTTCATCACCGGCCTGAGCACCCCGCTGGTCCCCGTCGCCTATTTCCTGGTGTACCGGCGCGCCCCTTCATTCGCGGTCGCCGTCGCCGTCATTGTGACCGGCGTGGGCATGTACCTGCTCACCAGGCCAGGTGGAACCAGCGGCGGGATTAATGTCGGAGACGTACTGACTCTCGCCTGCGCCGTGCTGTTCGCCTTCCAGATCGTAGCCGCCGGGCATTTCGTCCCAACCGCTCGACCGGATCGGCTGCTTGCGCTGGAGCTCACGGCAACCGGGCTCTTGTCCGCCATGGCTGCGCCGTTCCTCGAGACGCCCAGGCTCACCCTCGACCCGGGAACCATGGTGGCGATCGTGTTTCTCAGCATCACCGCCGCAGTGACCTTCTATCTCCAGCTTGGTGCCCAAAGGGTCGTGAGTCCGGCCCTGACCGCGATCATCTTTACCCTCGAGGCGCTCGCGGCTGCTGCGACCAGCTGGATCGTGCTCAACGAAACGCTCTCGGTCGGGCAGTGGACCGGGGGCGTGCTGATTCTCGCGGGTGCGTTGTTGCCCTTTGTCGGAGTCGGCCGGTGGCGCGCCCCGGCTCCCTATCCGGCCAAGATGGAGCCGGAGTCGTGATGGTTAGCTACAGCTGCTGCCTTGCCGGTTGCGCCTGCAGTTCGGAGGCCGCTTCGCGCACCCGACGCCACGCTTCCTGAACGTGTGCCGATTCGGTACAACGCTGGCCGACGGCGAGTCGAATGGCGTATTGACCGGCGAGATTGGTGTGAGTCAGGAAGACCCTCCCGCTCGCATTGACCCGCGCGAGCAGCTCGCGGTTGAGCTGGGCAAGGCGAGACTCTTCAAAGGAGGCCGTCGTGGGGCGATAGCGGAAGCAGACCAGGCCCAAGGGACTCGGCGCCAGCAACTCGAAGTCCGGGTGTGACTCGACCCACGACGCGAAGTCCTTTGCCAGTTCGATGTGCCGCCGGATCATGGCCCGGAGCCCCTCGACCCCATAGCTCCGGATCACGAACCACAGCTTGAGCGCCCGGAACCGGCGCCCGAGTTGGATTCCCCAATCCCGGTAATTGACCACCTCGCTGTCACGTGCCGTGCGCAGATACTCCGGAGTCA
>JBKPOS010000081.1:0-22584 GCA_046733215.1 Gemmatimonadota bacterium | reverse complement strand
TTAGAATGTTCTGCCGGTTGAAGAGACCCAGCTCACGGCCGACGAGCAGCTGACCCCAGGTGCCACCAACCGTCAGGTAAACTTGACGCATGTCAATCTGGGCTCCGAAGCAGTCGTTCACGCCGGTGGCGCACTGCACATTGGGTGCGAAGCCGAAGTGCACGCCGAGATCGGTATTGCCTTCCTTACCCTTCGCATCGAACACCGCAAAGGCCGGCAGAAGGCCCACAGTGAGTCGAGTGGCGCGAACAGCGTCGCCGGCTGGCGTGAGACCGCCAGGCGTCACCGTGTTGCCCTCGCTCTTGCTCGCTTCATAGTAAATGAACGTGTTCACGTTACCTGAGAACGTGAAGTTCCAGCCATTACTCATCTGCATCGTGAGGCCCTGTGCGTGGACGGTGTTCGCCGCCCCCAACGCCAGCCCCAGGCAAACCAGCCCGATTCGCTTCATAGGTGCGCTTCCCTCAGAGTTGAGTTGACTGATCCACGACAGCCAGCTGCGAAACTCGACTTACGCTTGCATCAGCGACACCATGGGTTTGCGCTTCGTTTGCCGGACGAAACTGCGTTCGAGTCACCTCCTCGCGTGGGGCGTGAACTGGGACCGAGGCAGGCACCATCGGCCCATCGGTAATGGCCTCCCCCCACCCGCGGGCGAGTGCGTCTCCGGTTGGCGGCCGGCGACGCCCTCGCACCGGGGTCCCTCCTACTTCTTCTTGGTCGCCTTGGCGGGCGCCGTCGCCTTCGGCAGGCCGAAGATCAACACGTCGTCGCCCAGCGGGTAACTGATCTGGAAATTGCCGCCGCACGCCACCGCGACGAACTGCTCGCCTTCGAACTCGTAGGTCATCGGCGCCGAGTTGCAGCCGGCTCCAGCGTTGAACTGCCAGAGCAGCTTGCCGGTCTTCGAGTCGTAGGCGTTGAAGTTGCCGTTGCCTTCACCGGTGAAGGTGAGATTGCCGGCGGTCGATAGGGCGCCGCCCATCATCGGCTGCTCCACCTTGTTCTGCCAGGCGACCTTGCCGGTATTGAGGTTGAGCGCGGTAAAGAGCCCGTACTGCTCCTCACCCTTGATCGCGACGAACGCCGAGCCCAGCCACAGCCGGCCCTTCTCCCACGGAGCGTTGTGGGTGATGTAATTCATCGGCTGATGGAGGCCGGCTACGTACGCGTAGTTGAGGTTGGGATCGATCGAAATTGGTGACCACTCCGCGCCGCCGTTCGCGCCCGGGAGCATCCGGGTACCCTTCTCGGTCGGGAGCGCGAACATGTTCTCCTGCGGCGTGAAGTTGTCGGTCCGCCGGATAAGCTTGCCGGTCGCCGCGTCGAGCACGTAGACCCACGCGGTCTTGCCCGCATGCACCACAACCTTCTGACTGCCGAGCTTAACCACGACGGGTGGCGAGACCGCGTCCAGGTCCCAGACGTCATGCGGAACGGTCTGGTAGTACCACTTGGTCTTGCCGTTTGTTGCGTCGATCGCGACGACACAGTCGGTATAGAGGTTGTCGCCCGGGCGAACGCCGCCGTCGAGGTCGGGTGAAGGGTTGCCGACGGCGAGGTAGATCGTGCTGGTCTCCGGGTCGTAGGCCGGGGTCATCCAAACGCCGCCGCCGCCGGTCTTCCAAGCGTCAGCATACTTAGCGCTGTCAGCCTTCTCCTTGGCCACGTCGCGGTGCAGATCGGCGCCATCCGCCGTCGAGGTGGGCCAGGTGCCCCACCAGCCGTTGGGTGCCTTGTCGTCGAACGTCGAATCGCCCTTGGGAGCGGGGATCGAGTACCAGCGCCAGACCACCTTGCCGTCTACCGCGTTGTAGGCGGTGACGTAGCCACGGATCCCGTACTCGCCGCCCGATACGCCCACGATCACGTTGTCGCCGATGATCAGCGGAGCGTGGGTGATGCTGTAGCCGAAGGCAGGGTCGCCCACCTCTTTATCCCACAGCACACTGCCATCGTCCCGGTTGAGCGCCACTAAGTGACCGTCCAGGGTCCCCATGTAGACGTGCGGGCCGTGAACCGCGACGCCCCGGTTGTTCGGTCCGCAGCAGTAGATGGTCGTGCCGAGTTTGTGCTCGTAGCGCCAGAGCTGCTTGCCGGTCTTGAGGTCGTATGCGATGGCGGTGTTATAGGGAGTGGTGACGTACATCTTGCCGTCGACCACGATCGGCGTGTTTTCGAAGGAGCCGAGCTTGGCGATACCGGTCTGGAACATCCTTCGGAGGGTCAATTTGCTGGCGTTGGCCGTCGTGATCTGCTTCAACGTCGAGTAACGCTGGTTCCAATAACTGCCACCGTACATCATCCAGCTGCCGGGCTCATCGGCGGCGTGCAGGAGCCTTTCACTCGTGACCTCCGGCGGAGGGACAGCATCGCCGCCGGGGGCCTGCGCGCTCGCGACGCTGGCGCTACACAGCAGCGCAGGGGCGACCCACCATCCGGACGTGATCCTCATGGCTCCGGTCTCCTTAGGTAATGACATTGCTGGAACGCGTGGGCAAACCGTGCCAGCGCACACAACGGGCACGGGCCCCTTTCCGACCCAACCCCGAATCTCGACGGTTCCTGAACGCCTAATCGAAGCAGACCACTACAATGGTTGCGCTTCGGTCGCAGTCCCGGCACATCCAGCGGTTCCTGCGACACCTGTAAGCCTTGGCGCCTCACCACGCTCCAAGGCCGTACACCTTTGCGGCGAATGGCCTTACAAAATGGGTAGTACGGGTCGGGAGTCAAGAGGCAATCGCCTCAAACTCGGCCGATTCCCGACTGGAAGGAAAGGATTTCCCCGTCTCGCTGTCGAATTACACTCGCTTGGGACTACAGCAGTTAGACGGTAGAGACAGGTTCTGCAGCCGCGGTCCAAATGGTCACTTGAATAACAACGCCGCCTTCTTGAGGGTCTGTACGACACCCCAAAGCAGGGGGATTCCCACCAGAAGCCAGCTGAAGATCAGGAGGCCCAGCGGGCCCCTCGACGCCGTGTGCTCAGTTGCCATGGCAGCTCTCCGGATTCCGGGTCTCAGGGGCCTTACATGGCTCTGGCCCGCAGCGTGCTCGATCTGGTTCCCCTGGCCACTTCCGCCTCCAGCTCGGCATCGCTCATGAAGTGACGCTCAGCTACCTGGCGAACGGAGAAGTTGGACAGGAAGCCCACGACCAGCAGGCCCGCCATCAAATACATGGTAAAGTCGTAGGCATGGGCTCCCGGGACCCCGTGCGCCCGTTGATACTCGCGGATGTAGTTGACCAGGAGCGGCCCGGCCACGCCGGCGGCCGACCAGGCGGTCAGGAGACGACCGTGAATCGCGCCGACGAAGTGAGTCCCGAAGATGTCGGACAAGTAGGCGGGAATAGTCGCGAACCCGCCACCATACATCGTGAGAATCAGGGCTGTACAGACCACGAAGAACGCGACGCTGCCAATCCGACCCGTATGCGGAATCGCAAGGTAGAGCAGCGGACCAAGGGTGAAGAACACGCCGTAGGTGATCTTCCGGCCGAGGCGGTCCGAAGCTGACGACCACATGAACCGCCCCGCCATGTTGAAGATGCTGAGCAGGCCCACGAAGCCAGCCGCCGCGTTGGCGGTGACCTTACCGGTGAACATTTCCTGAATCATGGGCGAGGCCTGCTCGAGGATCCCGATGCCCGCCGTCACGTTGACGAACAGCACTACCCAAAGCAGGTAGAACTGCTGGGTCTTGATGGCCTCGTCGACGTGTACGTGGCGTTGGGTGACCAGGGTCTGTGTCCGAGCGGGTGGAGTCCACCCTGCCGGCTTCCAGTCCGCCGCCGGCACGCGGAACAGGAAAGCGCCGAAGAGCATGAAGGCGAAGTATCCTAGCCCCAGCGTCACAAAGGTTTCTGCGACTCCAACCGACGTGGCCGACTTGTAGGAGTCCATCAGGAACTGGGACAACGGACTGGCGATCAGCGCCCCTCCACCAAAGCCCATGATTGCCATCCCGGTCGCCATTCCGCGGCGGTCCGGGAACCACTTGATCAAGGTCGATACCGGCGTGATGTAGCCGAGGCCCAAGCCGCAGCCGCCGATAATGCCGTATCCCAAATAAATCAACCAGATGATGTGAGTACGCACGCCTACAGCAGAGATCAGGAACCCGAGGGCCCAGCAGGTTGCCGACGCCAGACCGCTCTTCCTGGGACCGGCCCGTTCGAGCCAGCGTCCGAACACAGCCGCAGAGAGACCCAGCATGACGATCGCAAGGGTGAAGATCCAGGCGAGCTCGGGTTGGGTCCAATCGCCGGGAGCGGACTCGGTGATGCCGATTACCTTCGTGAGCGGGAGCTTGAAGACGCTGAAGGCGTAGACCTGGCCGATACAGAGGTGGATCGCCAGTGCCGCCGGTGGCACCAGCCAGCGGTTGAAGCCTGGCTGTGCGACAATCCGTTCTCGACTCAGAAATGCCGCCATCCGCCGCTCCTGGATTAGGTTTCGGCCCGTCATAGGCGCCGCCGCCCCAACTTACCGACCCACCAATGTCGGAGCTAGACCACATATGCGCTTCTCCGCCTGGCTCGCTGCGGCCGCCATTCTCGTGTCCGCATCCCGGGTTTTCGCACAACAGCCTGCTCCGGCCCCTTCCTGGCTCGTCAGCGACACCGTTGCCAAGACGGTGAACCTCACGCTCGAGGTCATCGGCCCCGCCGGAGGGCCTTCTGCGTTGATCAATGGCTATCGGAGCGGAGGCGTCCAAATCATCGTGCCGCTCAATTGGACCGTGACTTGGCACTGGCGCTCGACCGACAGCTCCGCTAATCACAGCCTCATTTTGATGGCCGAACGGGAGAAACTGCCGTTGCAGGGAGACCGACCTGCGCTCCAGAACGCCATGACCAAGATGGTGACCGCTGGGCTGAAGGCAGGCGAGACAGACGCGACCACCTTTACCGCGGACGAAGCCGGGTGGTATTGGCTCTTGTGCGGCGTCCCGGAGCACGCGCTCGGCGGGGAATGGATTGGGTTTCGAGTGGATCCGGAGGCCAAGACGGCGTCAGCAAAACAAAAAGCGTAAACGGTGAACTGTAGGCGGGTGGTCTTGGCGATACGCAACCCCGTTCACTATTCACGTAGTAACTTTTTCACCTCCTTCTCCATCTCTCCTTCCATCCGTGCCTGCTCGGGCCCAGTCGCCGGCCCGTAAAATCCGGCGTGAATTCGACGGACCCGGCCGTCCCTCCCCAGAAAAATCGCCGTCGGGTATGCTGTGAACCCCTGGAGCTGAGGCAACGTCTCGGCGGCCGTCTCCGTGTCGTTGATCCCCGCCAGCAGCAGCGGAAACTGAATTCCGAACTTGTCGCGGAAGCGGCGGACTTGACGACCGTCGACGGCGGTGTCGCCGGTTACCTCGAAGGCTAGGCCGACGATCTCGAGCCCCTGGGAGTGATACTTCTTCCACAGGCGCACCAGAGCCGGTGCTGCATCATGACAGGTCGGGCACCAGGATCCGAACACATCGACCAAAACTACCTTTCCTCGAAAACGTGCATCCGTGTTGGAGACCAGATGACCCTGGAGATCGGGAAAGGCGAAGCGGAACGGCTCGGTCGTATCCGCCCGGGTGACCTCCGTAGGAGCCTTGAGGTGGGGCTTGCCCGTGCTACGCACCGCAACCCACGGCGTCTCCGATCGGAGTCCCGCGTGAAACACGCCGCGCAGCGTGTCTCCATCCAGTTTGCCGGTCAGCAGATAAACGAATGACCCATCGAAGTGGCCGAGAGCAAAGCTGTCTGCGGAAGCCGACCCCCAGAAATGTCCGTAGTCACCGCTGTTCGAGATGAGGGTACCTTCGAGGCCGGCAGGCCCGTTTCTGATCTCGAACACCCTCGGACTGCTGCCCCACTCCTGGAAGAACGTCGCGTCCCAGCGGCCGACCAGCTTGGCTGAGCCGGCTGCCTTGTTCCAGCTGCCTCGAGCGGCTCGAAACGGGATGATTCTCGGTCCCCGGTTGCCCACGTTCCGATAGGCGCCGGCCAGCGAGTCCCCTTTGATCACCGCGTCGATAGTCGCGGCATAGTCGGCGATCTCGAGCGAAAGGCTGTCGCCGAACACGCGGACTCGGGAAATGGGCTCGCATCGATCGCCGTTGCAGAGTTTCGCGGACCAGGCTCCAGACCTGCCGCTGATCTCGACTGAGAAGCGGAGCGATCCACCGGCCAGATCGAGAACAGCGCGCCACATGCCCGCGGGGTCGAACGGGGACGGGTTGGGCGACCACGCCAGAAGTCCAACGCCCAACGCTAGCCAACAGTAGCGACGAGTGAGCACAGGCAGGGTCGGTCTTTTCATGGGAACACGGGCGGAGATCAGCGCGTCTTTACACCGCTATCGGCAACAGCCGGCGCCTCGAGTCCGCCGCCGCTGTATCGCTCGCCGGCCTGAACCGGCGCCGCTACTGTGTTGCCCCGCCACGGAGCGGGACAGGCGTAGACCGAGCTGTAGGCGCAGAATGGATTGCGCGCTCGATTGAAGTCGAGCAGATACTGGCCCCCCGGGCTGGGGAGCAGGGTGACGAAGCGGCCGGCTGGGTACGTCTCTTTCCCGTTGGTTGCATCGCGAAAATAGATCTCGAGATCGCTTTCCTCGGTTCCTTCGGGGATGCGACGGACCACCAGGCGAGTCGGCCTTCCGGCAAAGTTGAACGAGACGCTGCCTGCGACGGGCGCCTCGACCTCCGTGCCGTCCACCGCAAGCACGAAACCGGGGCCGGACTGGTCTGCCCGCTCGATCGATACAGTGAATACGAGGCTTGAATCGTAGGGGAAGTAGCTGGGCGACCGTTTGAGCGCGGGCTTACCAAATACCGAAAGTGTCGCGCGACCGGCCGGCCCACTCGCGAGCAGGGTATATCCGCTCAACCCGACCGGGCGTTCCTTGGGGAGTGATCTTTCGCCGGCTGCGCTCTCGAGAACGATCCTTCCGCCTTCCTCGAAGACACGTTGCAACGGAACGCCCTCGAGGGGTACGTCTGCGTCGGCGGGCCCGAGGCGAATGCCGCCGCCGATCCGAGCCTGCGCAATCGCACCAGTGGGAGAAACATTGGCCGAGCCGAGCCACCGCTCGTACTCGGCCCGTTCCTGCGCGACGACGGCTGCTTGGGCAGCCAGTGCGCCGCAGGTGGGGCCCTGGAGGAGCAGTAAGCACACCGGCAGGGTCAGGTGTCGGATCGTCTTGCTACTCACGACTTCGGAGCAGTCCCCACGAGGAGAATGGGAGTGGTCGGCTGTTGCGAACCGCCAGTCGGCTCCTCGGTAACTGCGGCCGCGCTGATCGCGCCGCCGGTGGGCACGGTTACGCCCGAGACGGATGCGCTGCCCTCCGCGGTAACATCGAACGTTACCGAGGGTACCGGTTTGCCGTCCCGAATGAACCATAGCTGATACGTACGACCGGACGGCGTGGGCTTCAGCTTCGAGGCGTGCAGAACGGCAGTATTGCGCAGGCGGTCCCAGAACAGCTGAATCCGCGGGTCGGGGTCGCCTTGCTTGGTGAGCTGAACCAACTCGACCCCCGGCTCGAAAATCGAGGCCAGTATCTGCTCCCGAGCGGCGAGCTGATTGCCCTGTTCCGATAACGCCTGTTGCTGGGCCGCGATCGTGCTATCCCGCACCGTGAGCGTCGAGGTGAGCACGCGGACGCGGTTGGCGAGTCCTACGGCGATCACGATAAGGGCAGCGAGCGCCGCCCACGCCAGGAACGGAATGCGCGCCTTTGAACGAGGCGGCCTGGCCGCGGCCGCCGGCAAAGTCGCGAGTTTGCTCGCCCGAACCCGGTCCAGCACTCGCTGGCGCAGCTCCGGACCCGGCTGCCTTTCAGGCCCGGCGACAGCGAGCAACGCGGCGGTTTCCCGTAGCTCCGCGACCTCCTGTCGCGCCTCCGGCGAGCCCGCCAGGTACGCCTCGAAGGCCCGCGTCTCCTCGGGAGAGAGGGCGCCTAGAGCGTAAGCCGCGGCCAGATCGCGGATCGAGGCGTCGTCAGGTGTGCTCATGATCCCTGATCGAAGAAAAAGGGGCGGAGCCGGTCTCGCAGCTTCTGCATTCCCAGCCGCACCCGGGTCTTTACGGTGCCGAGCGGCTCGTTGAGTCGCTCGGCGATCTCCGATTGCGACAGCCCTTCGAAGAAGGCGAGCTCGATGGCGGTGCGCTGCGGCGGCGATAGCTCTGCCAACGCAGCGAGCACCTGGCGTCGGCGCTCCGTCCGATCCAGGCTGTCCGCAGGGTTGCCGGCCCAACTGCCCATTGCCGGCGGCTCGTCCGGCTGGTCTGCCGCGGCGTTGCCGGTGATGCGGTCGCGGCGGGACCGCGCGCGAACAAGGTCGAGCGCCCGGCTCCGCGCGATCATCGTCAACCAGCCCGCAACTGAGCCACGCCCCGGCTCGAATCGGCCGGCGTCCCGCCACGCCTGCGCGAAGGCCTCGACGACCACCTCATCTGCGTCGGCCCGCTCGCCCACAATCCGGTAGGCCACGGTATAGAGCACCGCGGCATATCGATCATAGAGCTGTGCGATCGCCGTTTCGTCGCCGATGGCGGCGCGCGCCACCAGGTCGCGATCGGCCGGCAGAGAAGTCGCCGAGCCGGGGTTAGGCATTGGCCATGAGCTGAGGGTATCCCTCGGCGGCGCCGCGAGGTTGTGGCTGTCCGCGATCCACAGTCTATATCGCGGATCGAGGGCCCCACAAGCTCGCACGGCATTCATGGAAGTGCCTTGGCCTGATCTCCTGCCGTGAACAGCAGGCTGCTCGTGCGCCTGCCGTAAGTGGCGCGAACAATGTTGACCTGGTCCGGGAAGTGTTCGCAAAGCAGCAGGTCGCGGACCCGGATGCCGGCGAGTCCTTGGGACAGCTCGCCACGCAGCCGAATCTGGAAGACGTCACCGGCACGCGCGATCTCCTCCCACCGAAGTGCGATCGGACGGTTCGCCGAGTCTCGGAGCTCGAAGCGGGAGCGGATGTATGGTTCCGCCTGCTGCGCTGTACCGTCGGGCACCGCGGTGCGGAAATCGTCTGCGAACACTCGAATCGTCACTACGACGGTGGTACCGGCCGGAGCCAGTTCGGCCACGGACGTGTGCATCGGGTGCATTGCGGCGAGCGCCCGCAGGGCCACGGCAGCAAGCTGCGGGAGGGTGGTTACCACGGCCGTCGCTCCACCGCCATGCGACCCGCCACCAGCAGGACGGCAGCGGACACGCTCACGACTCGCCAGCGGTACGCCATGGGAAAGTCGCCACGGTGCAGGCTGAGCAGTCGGTCGATGACGGTCAGCAGGACGGCAGCAAGCGAAAGCACCAGGATCTGCCCGAACTCAATTCCGAGGTTGAACCCGAATAGCGGAACGACGATGGGGCCGTCGAACAGGTTGCGCAGGTAATTGGCAAACCCGGCGCCGTGAACCAGCCCGAAGACTGCCGTGAACAGCGCACGGTAACGGCCATTCCATGGAGTGACCGCCCGGCTTCGCACCGCGATGTTCTCGAGGGTGGTAACGACGATGGTGACGGGAATCAGGAACTCGATGAGCGGTGTCGGCAGCACGAGTGCTCCCGTCACCGCGAGTGCGAGCGTAATGGAATGACCCACCGTAAAAGCGGTTACCACCCAGAGCGCATCACGCCAGTCTTCCCGCCGGTACACCGCCGCGAGCGCAAGCAGGAACAGGATGTGGTCCAGCGCGTCGGGGTTGACGATGTGGTGGAAGCCCACCTTGACGAAGGTGGCCAGATCGCTCATGAGACCCCCAGCGCAGAACGGGCTTCCGCCGGTTGAGTGGGATGCCAATACGGATTCACGGTAAGCGCGCGTTCCAGCCACGCCCGGGCGGTTTCACGATGACCGAGGGCGTTCTCGATCATGGCCGCGTGATAAAACAACGTCGCGTCTCGGGTACCCATCGAGAGCGCATGCGTCATTGAAGTGGATGCTTCGCGGTCGCGCCCCGCCTGATGCAGCGCCCACGCCAGCAAGTCCCAGCCGTACACGTCCTGCCGCACTTTGATCTCTTGTCGAGCCTTCTCCAGCAACTCCGGGACACGACGGCCGCGATCGAGAAGAGCAAGACTCCAGGCTCGGTGAAAGGCGCCGGTTTGTCCGCCAAGCGACACCTCGAGCACCCGATAGTACTCCTCCGGCTTCGCGGAGTCGCCCAACGCCCTGTATGCATCACCCACCAGCGCCAGCGTGGCTGGATCCAAATGCCGCGCTAACGCCCGGTCCCCCCAGTCGATGCCGGCCCGCCAGTCGTGGCGGGCGACGGCAACGCGCGCCATCGCCGCGAGCAACCGGTAGTCCTCAGGATGAGTCTTGAGGCCGGCGCGGAATGCTTTCTCGGCTTCTCCGAGTCGACCATTTCGCAGCGCGATGTCGCCAACCCTGAGCTCGAACCAGGCAGCTTGCTCGCCGGAGAGGCCGGGCAGACGCCGGGCATTGTCTCGCGTCTGCACCAGCAGCCGGTGGGCCTCTTCGTTACGGCCTTGCAGTTCGAACCAGCGCGCCAGGCGAGGCGCGACTGCGAGGTCCCGGGTCCAACCGGCGAGCGAGCCGAAGACCGCGCGGGCCGAGTCGTATTGCCCCAATTCCATCTCGATCTCGCCCAGCTGCGCGCGGACCGAGCGCGCCTCCGGTTCCAGCTGCGCCAGATCGCGAGCGGCGGCGAGCGCCTCGGGATAGCGGTGTTGGCCCAGCAGGCTGTTGATCAGCACCGCGAGGGCTTTGCTGTTGTGAGCGCGGCGGTTGGCCAGAGAACCGCGGGCGATTTCTTCGGCGCGAACCAGGTCGGTATTGTCGCCTGTATCCCGTGCGCGATCCAGAAAGAGCCCCGCCAGTTGAGCCCGATCCCGTGCCCCCAGCGGATCACGCTCGATCCGTGCCTGGTAGAAAGCGATGTCACGATCCCGCACCTCGGCCTCGGTGAGAGCGGGCACGGCCCGAGCAGCGGACCTGGTCACTCCGTTGAGGGTGACCGCAGCCGCGGTCACCCCCGTGAGAGCGACGATCGAAATCAGAAGGCGTCTTATCATGACCGTCCGCCTCAATTGGGCGGCGCCAGGTAGGGGAACGTGGTCGTGATGCCCGGCGAGTCGAACGCCACGTTGTCGGTCGTGAGCGCTTCCTTACCCTGGGCGCCGGCCGGATCGAGGCCGAACGGATCGCCGAAGATTGCTAGGAGTGCCAGATCGACGACGTCGTCGGACAGCTTGCGACCGCCGTATCCATTTGCCAGTGGCGCGACGCCAACCCAATTGAGCCACCCTGCTGTATTCGCCGGCTTGTCGGTCTGGACGATCAGCATATCCGGAAGAAGCACGCCGCCCAGCACGTTGGCGTAATCGGCGGAACGGCCGGCCACGCTGCCCGAACCGGTGAGAAACGGCAGAACGCGCGGGGCGACCAGTGCCAGATCCTGATCCGGTCCGATGGAGCCGTGCAGCGGGTGATCCGCCTTCTGCAGCAGAACCTCACTGACCAGCGGATTCCCCAGCCGCTGCACCTGGTCGTACGACCGCATGTTCGCAGGATCGGTAGGCGTCGTCATGCTGCTGTCATCGCTACAGGCGGCAACGAGCGCGAGTGCAGCTCCGAGGCAGAGTGCCCTGGTGCCGAGCCCGCGGACGAGAGTTGCGAAAGTCATCGTCTGAGTCCTCGAGTGGAGTGCAATGGGTTATCGGCTGATGCTGCCCCAAATGCCCAGCTTACCTGGCGCGCCCTTTTCGATCATCGAGCTGGGGAGCTCGACGACGATCGAAAGCACGTTGAATCCCTTCACGTAGTTCACTGCCTGACCGGCCGGGCGGAAGAAGAACGGGGCTGACGGATTTGGTGTGAGAGCGCAGATGCTTGCGAGCGGGCCGGTGACGGGTTTCCGATCCGGGAGGATGCAGAATGCGGCCTCGAGGTCGATGAAGAAGGGATCGTCACGAGGGCCGGCGAACACCTGCATGCCGGACGAGGTTCCGAGAACCGTGTTGATCTTCCCTGAGACAGTCGGGGCCGTAGTGGACACCTTGTCACCCATGGCGCCCTGAACCGGCGGATCCACAGGGCCACGGACTTCTACGGTCTGGTTGGTGCCTGTGCCGTTGAAGGTCACTTGGATGACCTTGTCTTCCTTGGCATCACCGTTGTTGTCGATCTTGAACTGATAGAGGAGGCTGTTGTCGAACGAAGCGCCGGCCGTCTGAGCCGGAGTGAGGAACGCGCGGCTGTTCAGAACCAGTGCAATCCGGCCGGGCGTCGAGCCGGGAAATGCGTACACGTCGGTCATGTCCTGTGTGGGATTGAGCTCGACCAGCGGCGTGTCCTGGTGGTCCGACCCCAAGGCGACGCGTACCAGGGCGGCGGCGCCCGCTAGGACGACGAGCCCCGCGACCGCGGCTCGGCCCCGCGTCATGAATCTGCGGTTCATCGGTGTGTCTCTCCTTAAGGCGAATGGACGGGAGATGCTGCGTCTCGCTGCCAACATCCCTTCTACGCCACCCGCTCGACGATCGGATTGCGATGCCCCGGAAATCCGATTGCGCGTCTCGCGTAGCCTTCTTAGGCGGGCTAACCGTTCGAGGTCTTGGGCTGGAAAGCGGCGGGGTTCGGGTTAGCTATCTCGTGCGCGCGGGAGACCAGGCCAACACGATTCGCGCACAAGGGTACAGACGGATTCCGACCTCGACTTTACGCCGGGCTCAGGGCGTGCGTTGCCATTGGGCGTGGGCTACCGATTCTGAGGCGCGGCTGCGGGCGAGACTACCAGCTCCAGAAGCGTTCAGGCTTTAGTGCGCTCAAGTCCTCAGTGGGCTGTTGTCCCTCCATCATCCGTCGCAAGAGCACGCCGGTGATAGCAGCGAGGAGAATGCCGTTCCGACCGTGGCCGGTCGCATACCAGAGACCCTTGAGGCGGGGCTCGGCCCCGAGCAGCGGAAGCCCGTCCGGTGTTATGGGACGGAGCCCTGCCCAGGTCCGCCGCAGGTCCAGCGCTGCGAGCGGTGGGCAAAGTCCGGCGGCAGCTCCCAGAATTCGGGTGAGACCGGCTGATGTCGTGGTCGCGTCGAAGCCCGCGTATTCCATCGTCGAGCCGGCAATGGCCTCGTCCCCACGCGGCAGCACGTAGCAGTCGCGACTGTAGAGGATGGCTCGGCTGACTGCCTTGGGCCACGGTAACGCCAGCATCTGGCCGCGAATCGGTGCGACCGCCAACGGAACGGGCAGGCCGGCGAGATTGCCGCTCCACGCGCCCGCGGCAATAACAACCTGCTCGGCAGAATAGCGGCGGCCCTTTCCTTCGAGCGCCACAACTCGGTCGCCGCGGGTCTCGAGCGCGACGGCTTCGTCGCGGATCAGCTCGGCCCCGTGCCTGACGGCATCAGCGCGAAGCGCCTCGATCAGGGCCTGAGGGTCAAGTGCACCCTCGCGGGCGGCCCAGAGCGCTCCAAAGTTTGGACCGATCCAGGGCCATCGTTCTTTCACCTCTGCGGCATCCAGCCAATCGCAGAGGTGGCCCTGCTGTCGTTGCCAGGCTACCTTCGCTCGAAGGCCGCCAACGTCGGCTTCGCGCAGCGCGACGTTGGCAATTCCATCTCGCCAAAGTCCAATTTTGATGCCGGTGGAGTCTTCCAGGGCGGGAACCAGATCCGCATAGAGTTCGCGTCCAGCGAGACCCAGCTCGAAAAGAGCGTCGCCCTCCCGAGCTTCGATCTGGGGAGCCAGCATGCCCGCGGCCGCGCGCCAGGCCTGGCCTCGGTCGCTCTCGGGGTCGAGGATGCGCACACGCCGTCCGGATCGGGCAAGCTCGCGGGCGCAAGCGGCGCCGATGGCGCCCCCACCCACGACAACAACGTCAGTGGACTCAGGCACTTAGGTGGTCTATGAAACTTTTTGAAACGTGCGGGCGTACGGCCGCCTGACTCGCGCCTCGGAGGATAATACCAATGCTACGGAACCTGGTCGGATTCGCCGTCTTCGCCATAGTGGCGATTCTGGCATTCAAGCTTCTCGTCGGTTTGTTCGGTGTGATGGTCGGGCTCCTCATGAGCCTTCTATGGTTGGCGTTCGTCGGCTGGCTGATTTATCTGGTGATCAGACTGTTCAGTCCAGCCACGGCGGACCGGATTCGAGAAGTCATCCGAGGAAGACAAGCGGCGTAGGCGATCCGAGGCGCTGTCGTGTTGCAAGGGCTCCGTGTTTGTAGCGGAGCCCTTCGCGTCCTACCGGCTCTTTACCGTTTCGTCCTCAGGCTCGGCGTCCGCCGCGGTCCTTTCGGGGCGACGGCGGCTCGAGTGATCTTCCGCCACTTGGCGGGCGGGCAGCCGCAGCTTCCACCGCCCTTGCCAAACCGACAGAGCGGTGTCCCACGGCTCGATCCGGCTCTGTCGTTGGCGGAGGTCATGGCGCTCGACGGCTGGAATGGTGTCTACCCGCCGCGCATGCCGCGCGGTCTTTCCTATCAATTCGGCATTTGCCGTCCAGCCGTCCGAAGTCAATAAGGGCCCTTCCTGACCTCGGAGGGCGTTTTTTAGAACCACCAGTCGGAACGCCAGGAACCCGGACACAACGTCCGCCACCCCCGGTACCTGAACCCGTCCTCGGAGAAGCAACGGGGCAAAGCGCCGTAGCAGTCGTCTGGCCCAGGAGCTTTCGCCTGTGACCGTACTCTGGGCCACCACGACGTCAGCGCCGCTCTCCATCCGCCTGAGTAAATCCGGGATGAAGCTTGGGCTGTGGGTAAAGTCCGCATGCATCAGAATCGCGCCGTCCCGCTTCGGTCGATCCGTGCGCTGAACGGCGAGGCGGAGAAGCGCCTCGACTGAGGCGGCGTAGCCGAGGCGATTTTCATGACGCACCAGAGTCAGAGGCAGCACTCGGGTGTACGGCTCCAATACCTCGGCCGTGGCATCGGTCGAGCCGTCGTCGATGAGCAACAGGTGATATTCCCTGGGGAAACCGCTGAAGACCTGGCGGATCTTCCAGAGCAGAAGTCCGACGGTCGGGGCTTCGTTGTAGCACGGAACGCAGACGTAGATCATGAAACGCGGGATGCGGACCGGCGGAAGGATATCACTCGTCCGGCGCCTTGGACACCCCCGCGAGCAACGCTCGCAGCTCGGTCAGGCTGAACGGTTTGTGCAGGTATGGGCGGCCGACCGATTTGAGAAAAGCGAGTGTGTCACCGCGGACCGTGTCACCGGTGGCAAACACCACCTGCTGGGCCTGGGCCGGTCGCGTCCGTTTCAGCTCCTCGTAAAACTCCCGGCCGCCCAGGCGGGGCATTCTGAGATCCGCGATCACCAGATCGAAGCCGTCTCCCGAGAGACGCTCACGCGCCTCTTCGCCGTCGGCAGCCTGCGACACTGAGTGCCCCCAGCTCTCGAGAGTCGCTCTCATGTAGTGGAGAATGTGGGGCTCGTCATCTACCACGAGAATGCGCAAGCCCGGCGCCGCCGATGGCGTTCCCTCGGGTACGACGGGAGCAAGGCCTTCGCCCGCCGGCAGGTGAACAGTGAAGGTTGAGCCCCAACCCTCGGCGGTTTCCAGGGTAATGCGACCGCCGTGCTCGGTCACGATGCCTTGTGAAATGGAAAGTCCCAACCCCGTCCCGTGCCCTTCGGGCTTGGTGGTGAAGAAGGGCTCGAACACCTGACTCGCCAGCATATCGGACATTCCGGGGCCATCGTCGATCACGTCTACGGCGATCCCGTCGGTCCACCGTCGGGCGCGAACCGTGATGGTGCCGGGGCGGCCGCTGGCGGCGATGGCTTGCGCCGCGTTGTGAATGAGATTGACGAAGACTTGCTGGATCTGATTGGCGTCGATGACGGGAGTCGACAGATCCGGGTCGACCTCGATTCGGCAGTCGACCTTCGTCGACATCAGCTCGTTCCGCAGCAATGCAACCGTGGATTCCAGCAGCGGTTGCATGGCTGTTGGGCGACGGCGACGTTCTTGTTTTCGGGCAAAGCTCAGGAGATTCTTCACGATACCGGAGGCGCGCTCGGCTTCGTCTCGAATGACCGTCACCGGCTCGCGCAGGGCGGGCGGAACATCGGGCCGCTCCGACAGAAACTCCGCAAAGCCCACCACCGAAGCCAGCGGATTGTTCAGGTCGTGGGCGACGCCAGCGATCAGCTGTCCGATGGCCGACATTTTCTCCGATTGCACCAACTGGTCCTGGAGCCGGTGGCGGTCCGACTGATCATCGAACACCAGTACCACGTCCGCGCCACTCGGGCCGGGTAACGGTGCCACCGACGCCGAGTACACCCGATCACCTAGGCGAAGCTCGACCTCACGATTGATTCCTTCCGCTCGGATCGCACGCTCGAGGTGCGGCACCCAATCCGGCGGAACCAGAGACTGCCAGGGGCGACCGATCAGTCCGTCTGATGGTGTGGTTACGAGCCAGGCGAAGGCGCGATTGGCACGGCGTATGCACTCCGTTTGATCGATCAGGCACAAGGCTGGGGCAATCGCGTCAAGGCCTTCCTGCCACGAGGGACGCGGCAATTCAACTCCGGCTGACGCAATTCGCTGGAGCGTCAGGCTGGCAAAGGCAGCCAGGGCCAGCCCAGTTGCGAGATCACTGGAACTGAAGGTGCCGGCTTCGCGGCCGATGGCCAACGCGCCTGTTGGCTCGGCGCCGGTGACGAGCGGCACAAGAATCCAGTCGAATGCAGCGTCCTCCGGTGTGAGCGTGCCACCGACACGGCGAAGAAAATCGGACGAGGCGCTATTGAGCAGTGTCGGGCCGATCTGCTTCGCGAGACTGAGCAGGTGCTCGCGCGAGTTGGCGCTGGGTGGCCGGGTGCGGATGAGGGGCGCAACACCCTGAGCGGAAGTCCAGGATGCGGCGGACTGCCGGGCGTCCAGGATCGTGGAGACGCAGGCCAGCAACTGTTCGACGGCATCCTCCGCGCTGGCAGTCCGTGCCAGATCGCGGCCGAAGGAGACGAGCTCAGTGATCACGGAGCGCGATGCCGATGAAGGGAGATCAGCCATGATTCGTGCGGACACCCGGAGCCGGCTTAGTGCCGCCGATCTCCAGCTGGTGGTTCTGCTGCTGAGCCGTGGCTCCGCTCACCGGCGAGCGGCGCTCGAGCGCCGTCTCCAGGCAGAAGGTCCGGATGCGCTGCTGGACTCGGCCGAGCTGTTGGAACGGCTGCTCGCAGTGCGAACGGTCTTGGTGCCTTCCGAAGCATTGTTCTTCTACGTTCTCGTGCGCCATACGCTCCAGCGGGCCGGTATCGACGATCGGGAGCTGGCTGACTATCTCGCGTCGATGCTCCTCGACTTCGGCCGACGCGACCGGGCCTGGCGGGTAGATTGGAACGATGACCAGCGACACCGCTATCTGGTCGATATCGTGATGGACCTGGAGGCCAGCGAAGGGGAGCGCCGCTTCCGGGTAATGGTGCATCTCGGCAACTACGCGCTGTGGCTCGCCGGACTGTTTCCCGATTATATCGCAGCGCGCCACCTCCGCAAAGGCGGACCGGACGTCACTTACTACGATGCACTGGGCCGCCGCGGCTTCGGTCTGGCCAGTGACCACGCGCTGGCCGATCGCTATGGCCTCGATGCTGTCTTGCGCACCGCAGCCGAACGCTTCCCATCGGTGCGGGGGGCGCTCAATGGCCTGAGCGATCGGGTCCTGTTTCCGGGGGCGGCAAACCCGGACCGCATGCTGCGCGACCTGGGCATTCATTAGAGTTGCGCATGGCGAGGCTGGCGGCTCTGCCTCAGGATGGCGAATCGGCGGCCACCGATGACAAGGTGGCCGCTTCCGCTATCAACGCTCCGAATAATCCGCGTTCGGGCGCCATCGGATCCGCATGCATTTCCTCCGGGTGCCACTGCACCGCGAGCAGCCACGGTTCGCCGCGGGGTCCTTCCGCGGCCTCAATCAGGTCATCGTCGGTCCAGCCGGTCGCGATCAAGCCCGGTGCCAGCCGTTTGATTGCCTGATGATGGAAGGAATTCGGCACTAGGCGTTCAACGCCGAGGGCCCGCGCTGCTCGACTTCCCGGCTGGAGTCGGACATGATGCGACCGGGTTGTCCGGGCGACGTCGGGGTTGTGATTCACTGCGCCGGGGCGCTCGCTTGGGAGATCCTGATAGAGGGTTCCGCCCAGGGCAACGTTGATGAGCTGGATTCCCCGACAAATGCCGAGAACCGGAAGACCGGCCGACCGGGCCGCGGCAAAGAGAGCCAACTCGAATCGGTCGCGCTCCGGATCAACCGAGCCGAGCTCCGCCGCTGGCTCCGCTCCGTAATGGCGCGGGTCGACGTCTTCACCTCCCGTGAGCAGCAAGCCGTGGCATGCTTCGACGGCACGGGCCGCCGAGCCATCCCCCATGAGCTGCGACAGAACGAGAGGGACGCCGCCGGCGCGCGTTACGGCGTTTACGTACGCGGCGTTCACTCCCGCCCGACAGACGTCCTGCCATTGCCGAATCACGCCACTCACTCCGATCCGGGGCTTCACCGCAACACCGAATCAGGAAAGAAGGGGCATTGCGGATCTTCGATCTTGGCCGGGTCCAGCTCGATGCCGATCAATGGAAGGGACGCGCTGCCGACTGAGACGGTTCCGATTTGCGGGGCGCCTTCGACCGACGGAGCCTCGTACAGCAGCACGCCTCGCGCCTTCTCCTTCTGATCTATCACTAGGACGCCGAATGCGGGCTTGGTCCCGGCGGGGAGAGGCCCGTCCACGCCGATGATCCACAAGGAATCCGAGCGCCCCACGACGCCGCGATACGCCGGGCCAGCTACCAGCCGGACCACCAGTCGCTCGGGCAGGTTTGTGGGCGGCGTGCCAAGGGTCTGGTGTGGCACACTGAATTGAGTGAGAAGCGCGGTCGGCCCGGCGAGCGCGGCGATTCCGCAGGGGGCGGCCCGGGGCCGTCCATCACCGCATCCGATTGATGCGGCTAACAGCACAAGCTGCAAGCCTTGGGCAATGAACGCGGCTGGTTTCGACATCACGGGCGGAAAGATAATCTCGCGAGGTTGCTTGACCGTTACACCGACGGCACCGTAAGCTTAGCGCACCGCCGCCCCTCAGCCGTGAAAGCCGGCGGCCCACTCCGGGGGCATTCTGGCCATCTTCGATTCGCTACGCGCTCGACTGGACCGGCTCTTCGCGGAGCAGGGCGCCGATCCTCGTGCCCGCATTCTGGCGTTGAGGGAAGCATTGGTGGAGGCGAAGATCGGTCTCGACCGCATGCGGGACGGCGTGAGTGCAACAGATCGGGAACTTGTTTCGGAACGGAAGCAACTGGAGGACGCGGAGCGCCGGGGTCGTCTGGCCGCGCAGGTTCCCGACCCGGAGACCGTCTCGGTGGCGGAGCGGTTTGCCGCGCGGCACCGCGAAAGGGTCGTTGTGCTCACCCGAAAGCTCGAGGTTCAGCGGGATGAACTGACGCTCGCGGAGCGTGAGCTTGAGGAGATGGCAGCTCAATACCGCGCGTCGAACCGGCCCGAAGCTGAAGAAAGCCTCCGTGCGGCCTGGCGCGAAGTCGAGGCGGCGGGCGGGGTCCGGCCGGAGACCGACCTCGAGAGTGAGCTGCTCCGGGCCCAGACCGAGCGGCGTCTGATGGAGGAAGCGGTGGAGGCCCAGCTCGCCCATCTCAAGAAAAAACTGGGCAAGCAGTGATCGCGGCGAGGCGCGCATTCCCGTGTGGTTTGCTGTTCATGTGTTACACCAGTCCGCTCATCGCTCAAGCTCCCCCCGCACACTTTCATAAGCTGGCCCACACCTACAGCATCGTCGCGCTCGATTCAGCGACCGGCGATCTGGGAGTGGCGGTCCAGTCCAAATTCCCTAACGTGGGTGGCCTGGTGCCATGGGCCGAGGCGGGCGTCGGCGCGGTGGCGACGCAGAGCCTGGCGAACATCGACTACGGCCGGCGTGGCCTCGAGCTCCTCGCCAAAGGCGCAACTGCGGAGGAGGCGCTGCGCATCGTCATGCGGAGCGACACGATGCTCGGCGATCGGCAAGTGGGCATAGTCGACGCCCGCGGCAACGCAGCGAGCTTCTCGGGCGCGCGCGATTTCGATTGGGCCGGGGGGAGGGTAGGGGCTTCCGGCGGGAAGGGCAGCATCGTGGGTGGGAAGGGAGACGTAATCGTCGGGCGCACCTTTGCTGCCCAGGCAAACATCATGGTGTCCGATCGAACCGTCCGGAACATTGCGGAGAGCTTCGAGTCTTCGAAGGGATTTCTGGGCGATCGGCTACTGGCGGCTCTCAAGGCGGGACAGGCGGGCGGCGGGGATAAACGCGGGATGCAATCAGCGGCGCTCCTCGTGGTGCGGAAGGGGGCGGGGTACCTGGGGAACGGCGATCGCCTGGTTGACATCAGAGTGTATGACGCGCCGGATCCGCTGGCCGAGCTCGATCGGCTGCTCACCCTTCACAAGCTTTATTTCTTCCCCAGCGAGTCGAAAGATCTGTTGCAGATCACTTCGGAGACGGTGGGTCAACTGGAACCAATCCTTCTCCGAGAGCCGGCGAATCAACCGATCAAGTGGCTCAAGTCACCCCAAGGCCGGCCGACTCGTGCATTCTTGGAGGCGCTGCGCGACTTCATGTATTGGGAGAACTACGACGTCCGCGTCCGGATGGACGGGAAGATCGATCGAGTCGTGTTGGAGGACATCTTGAAGAAACATCGAACCTGAGGATTCGGGGATTGGCTACTGTTGCCGCACCTTCCGCGCCCGCTGCGCAGGTAACTGAGGTCGATACCCGATTCTTCGGGCACCCCCGCGGCCTTTCGACTCTGTTCTTCACGGAGTTCTGGGAGCGGTTCAGCTACTACGGGATGCGCGCCATCCTGATCCTTTTCATGACGGCGCCCATTGCTGCCGGCGGTCTCGGCTTCGATACCGCCAAGGCAGGTGTCGTTTACGGGACGTACACCTCGCTGGTCTGGTTTGCCTCGCTGCCCGGAGGCTGGATCGCGGATCGGTTCCTGGGCCAGCGTCGCGCCACCTTGTACGGCGGCATCGTCATCATGCTGGGGCACATCTTCCTGGCCATCCCCACTATCGCAACGTTCTATCTCGGCCTCGGCTGCGTCGTGTTTGGCACCGGTCTCCTCAAGCCCAACGTGAGCACGATGGTCGGACAGCTTTACCCGCAAGAAGACACCCGACGGGACGCCGGTTTTTCCATCTTCTATATGGGAATCAACCTGGGTGCTTTCGTCTCCCCGCTGGTCTGCGGCTGGCTGGCTCAGGGTCCGCAATTCGGGGCAATCCTGGCACGAGTGGGCCTCCGACCTGAATCGTCGTGGCATTGGGGCTTCGGCGCCGCCGCTGTCGGCATGTTCTTCGGCATTCTCCAATACCTGAGCGGCTGGAAGTACCTGGGTGACTCCGGCATGACGCCCGTTGTCCCCGGCGATCCGGCGGCGCAGGCGCGGAACCGCCGTTGGCTCCAGCTCGGGATTTTCGGAACGGTCGGTCTCATCGTCGCGATCTATGTGTTGGGTCGCACCGGGTTGATCCAGGTAACGCCGGAAGGCCTGGGCAATGCCTTTGGGCTCGGGCTGCTGGCGGTCACCATCATTTTCTGGACCGCGCTGCTCGGAATGCGGTCGTGGACCGACACCGAGCGCAGGCGACTGCTGACGATCCTGTGTCTGTTCCTGGCGTCGGTGGTGTTCTGGTCGCTCTTCGAGCAAGCCGGCTCGACACTGAATCTCTTTGCCGACCGCAGCACCGACAACAGGGCATTCGGCATGGCATTCCCTGCCAGCTGGTTCCAGTCGGTCGGTGCGATCTTCATCGTGCTCCTCGCACCGGTGTTCGCCTGGCTTTGGCTCCGCCTGGGCCCGCGAGATCCATCGAGCCCTACCAAATTCGTCTTCGGGCTCATCTTCGTCGGCCTGGGGTTCGCCGTGCTGGTGCCGGCAGCCACCCTCGCAGCTACCGGGGTTAAGGTGAGCCCGTGGTGGCTCACGCTCACCTATCTGCTCCACACCATCGGCGAGCTTTGCCTGAGTCCGGTCGGCCTGAGCGCCACCACGAAACTGGCACCTGCTCGGGTGGGTGGGCTGATGATGGGGGTCTGGTTCCTCTCGCTTTCTCTCGGTAACTACCTGGGAGGCCGGGTCGCCGGTCTGTACGAGTCGTTCGCGCTGCCGACGTTGTTTGGGGTGGTGGGTGGATTCGCGATCGCGGCAGGATTGGTGCTGGCGCTGGCCGTGAAGCCGATAAACGGAATGTTGAAATCGTAAACGGTGAACGGTGAACGGGGGTTCCAATGATAAGCGGAGCTCCCCGTTCACTGTTCACTGTTCACGCTTTTCAATTCCATACAGCAGCACCTCGTCAAGATCTTCCTCCCAGACCGTTCCCATGAGCCGCATCCCGACTTTTTCGGCCACTCGGATGGCGGGATGGTTGTCAGGTGGAAGACTCGCACACACGCGGGCGACCCCGGGCTGATCCAACGCCCAGGCGATCAACGCCCGAGCGGCTTCGGTCGCGAAGCCATTGCCTTCCACGTCCGGATAGGTCGCGTAGCCGATCATGACGGCGCCATCGCCGTCGGGACCGCCGCCGAATCCC
>JBKPOS010000080.1:0-15080 GCA_046733215.1 Gemmatimonadota bacterium | reverse complement strand
CGCTACGCCGGTCGTGAGGCTGAGGTGCCACCATCAGAGTGGGAGCGGTACCGGGCGGAGCGGGCCACCCTCAAGACCAGACTGGAGAGCTTGCTTGGTACTCGATCCTAAGCTGCATGACCGCGTTCCGCATCGTCGCTGTGCAGCGGCTTCGGTCATCTTGGCGGCTGCTTCTTTTCTGGCTTCTCTTGGTCTGCTTCAGGGTTGCCACGCCGCCCCCGTCGGGCAGGTCGGCACCACGATCGCCGACGACGCAGGCGATAGCATCAAGCTGACCCTACCCGTCCGCCGCATCGTATCGCTCAACCCAGCAGCCACTGAGTTGCTCTTTGCGATCGGAGCTGGGAGCGTGGTCGTGGGTCGCACCACCTGGTGCGACTATCCTCCCGAGGCGCTGGCGGTTCCAAGCCTGGGCGACGGTATCAACCCGAACCTCGAGGCTATTGTCGCGCGGAAGCCCGATCTCGTGCTCCTGTACTCATCGTCCCAGAATGCCGATGCCGTGCAGCAGTTGGCGCAGCTCGGCATTCCCGCATTGCGGCTGCGCTCCGACTCGCTCAGCGATGTGCCCCGACTTGCGCGCCTGTTCGGCCGGCTCACCGGCCGCACCGAGGCCGCGGATTCCGTGAGCCGAACTTTCGAGACGGATCTGGCCAAGGCGACGGTCCACCCTCAAGGCGTCCGGCCCACTGTCTTTCTTCTGGTCTGGGATCAACCGCCGATGACTGTGGGTCGAGGCAGCTTTCTCACAGAACTGCTCGAACGCGCCGGAGCCGAGAACCTGTTTGCGGACGTCGCCACGTCGTCCGCGCCGGTAAGCATCGAAGCCGTTGCGGCGAGAAATCCCGACGTCATCCTGGCGCTCGGCGTCGAGACTCCGGCGTTCCTGAGTCGACCCGAATGGCAGGTCGTGCCCGCAATACGTCACCGACGCCTGGTGAGGGAGGACGGATCGGAGTTCAGTCGCCCGAGCCCGAGAGCGCCCGCGGCGATCCGAGAGTTCCGGAAGGCGGTCGCGGAGGCCATAGAATGAAACAGCTCGGTCTGCTGCTTCTCGTGCCTGTCAGCCTTGCGATCGGGCTCTGGGCAGGGCCGGTTACCCTCTCTCCGGCCGAGCTGTGGGACGGGTTGTTGCATGCCAGCGGTGATGCCGCAGCGATCGTTCGTGAGATTCGAGTTCCTCGGGTGCTGCTCGCCTTTCTGGTCGGCGGGAGCCTGAGCGTGACAGGCGCCTCGTTGCAGGCATTGCTTCGCAACCCGCTGGCTGATCCCTATCTGCTTGGGCTATCCGGAGGCGCGGGCCTCGGCGCGGTTTGCGCGATCGCGCTCAATCCCAATTGGCCCTGGGCCGTGCCAGCCGCTGCTTTTCTCGGCGCCACTGGTGCGGTAGCGCTGGTCTATCGCCTGAGCGTCGTCTCGGGACGGCGCCTGGACCCTCGCGTGCTTCTCCTTGCCGGCGTCGTGGTCGGTTCGTTCGCCGGCGCGATCATGACCACCATCGTGTCGCTCTCCGAGGCAGCCGAATTACGCCGGGCATTTCTCTGGTTGCTGGGTGGGTTCGGCAGCGCATCCTGGCGCGCCGTGTACGTGTTCAGCGCGTACGCCGCGGTTCCACTGATTCTTCTATTAATGAGCGGGCGCGCCCTCGATCTGCTGGCTCTCGGAGAAGAGAGCGCCAAGCATCTGGGCGCCGACGTCGAGCGCAACAAGCGGCTGGTTTATCTGGCGACCTCGCTGCTTACGGCAGCGAGCGTCGCGGTCTGCGGCATTGTGGGATTCGTTGGGCTCGTCATCCCCCATGTCGTGCGCCGCCTCTCGACTCCGATGCATCGAGAGCTTCTCCCGGTCGCCTTTGCCGCGGGCGGCGGGTTCCTGGTGCTGGCTGATGCCATGGCGCGAACCGTCGTACGACCCCTGGAGCTGCCGGTTGGCGCAGTGACGGCAATCGTTGGGGTGCCGCTCTTTGCCCTACTTCTGAGGCGGAACTACACGTGATCCTCTCCGCCAAGAACATTGCTGTTCGGTATCCGGGCACTTCGACCCGCGCGCTCGACGGAGTCACCCTGGATCTGGAGTCCGGTCGTCTGGTTGCCGTGGTCGGTCCCAACGGAAGCGGCAAGACAACGCTGATCCGGGCGCTGCTGGGGCACCTCCCGCTCGAGCAGGGAGCTGCCCAACTGGATGAAATCCCGGTCGGCCAGTGGCGCCGAGCGCAGCTCGCGAAGTCCGTCGGTGTCGTCGCGCAGCGGGAGGAAGTGGTGTTCCCGCTCACCGTAACCCAGACCGTAATGCTCGGTCGGTACCCCCATCTCGGGCCACTAGCGCCCATCGGCTTTCACGATCGGGAAGCCACTCTCAAGGCGCTTCGCCGCTGCGACATCGAAGCCCTGGCTCAGCGGCGGGTGGACACTCTGTCGGGTGGCGAGTGGCAGCGGGTGCGGATTGCTCGTGCCCTGGCACAGCAACCCCGCATACTGGTCCTCGACGAGCCCACGTCCTCACTCGATGTGCGCCACCGAATGGAAGTGTTCGAGCTGGTCCGCGTGCTGGTTACGGATGGGCTTGCCGGGCTCGTGGTCACTCACGATCTGAATCTGGCCGGCCGATTCGCCGACCGCGTCGTGCTGCTCGACGGCGGGAAAGTCGTGGCAGACGGAACACCGTCGGAGGTATTTCGGCGGGATATCCTGAGCGATGTCTTCCAGTGGCCTGTCGCGGTCACGACCTGGTCCGATGGATCGCCTCAAGTCGTTCCGCTCAGAGTGGGCGAGGAGGCTGTGGAAGCACCAAAGAGCTGAGGGTGGATGGCGGCGGCCAGCAGCTCGAGGCTCTCCGCCAGCCGCGGACCAGGCCGGCTGAACAACCCGATACCATCGAAGACCGCAACGCGCCCGTCTCGAATGCAGGGCAGGTCACGCTTTGCCGGGTTTTCTCGCAGCAGATCGAGATCGGCGCCCGCACGCTCCGTCGTGAAGCCGCAGCATGCTACGCAGAGAAGATCCGGTTCCGACTCCGCTACCTCGCTCCAGCTGACTGTTCGGCTCGGCGCCCCCGGAGTCCCCAACGCGTCCTGGCCTCCGGCCAATTTGATGAGCTCAGGATTCCAATGTCCTCCCGCGATCGGCGGGTCAATCCACTCCAGGAACGCGACCCGTGGCCGGTGTGGAACCCTGCCGGTTACTGCGGCTACCGCGGCGACGCGCCGCTCGAGCGCGGACACCAGAGCATCCGCCTGCTCGGAGCGCCCCGTTGTCCGTCCTATAACGAGAATCGCTTCCCATGCCTGCCGCAGTGTCTTCGGGCCGAGCGTCAAGATGGTCGGTGCAAGGCAAGCCGCCTCTAACGCGTCGGTGACCTCGGCTTCGCCCACTGCGCAGACGTCGCAGAGGTCCTGTGTGAGCACCAGGTCGGGTGCCAAAGCTCGAAGACGCCGGCTATCGATCTGATAGAGCGAAACGCCACGGGCAGTCGATTCGCGCACCGCTGAGTCGATAGCTCGACTGTCGGAATTCATCGGAACGCGGCTCGTAGTCAAGCGCGGCAGTCTGGCTGCTGCGGGCGCGTCGCAGGAATGACTCACGCCTACCAGAGACGTTTCGAGCCCCAGCGCGCAGACGATGTCGGTGGCGCTTGGAAGGAGCGACACGATCCTCATCGCTGGCGCTCGCCGGGTTTGGGCTCGCGAGACACCCATGCGGCCACTCGCGACATCACCCTTTGTCTAGCATCGGGCTCGAGCCGGACCCAGCCAACTATCTCTGCGATGGTGCGACCGCACCCGTCGCACACGTCATCCGGCCCCAAGCGGCAGATCGACCTGCATGGGCTTGGAACCCAGGACTCCTCATGCATCATGTTCGACCTCGAAGAAGTCGGCGTAGACGAACCCGTCGCGCTCCACAACGTATCCCGGGGAGACGACGACGGGGGACGCCAACATAGGTCCCGCAGTTACAAAAGTGTGAAACTCGCCGCGTTCGCCACAGGGATCGACGTGCGTCGGCAACTCCCCGACCAGCTGATGGTCGAGCACGCGCCCGGCGAACCGGCGATCGAGCTGCGTCGGGTCGAGGCACACGATGCGGGCCCGCACACCGGCGGCCAACATCGTTTCGAGCAACTCGTCGGTCGGACGATGCCACAGCGGGAAGAGAGGCTCGAGCCCGGTGTCTACGAGCAATCGCTCGCGATAGCTCCGGATGTCGGCGAGAAACAGGTCGCCGAAGGCGACGTGCGTGACGCCCAGACTTTTCCGAGCCTGGTCGAGCCCATCGAGGAAGGCCGCCTCGTACAGTTCGTTGCTGCACGGCCAGGGCAGGGGGACTTCGAGCAGCGGGAGCCCCGTGGCAGCAGCCTGAGCTCGAACCAGCCCGACTCGCACTCCGTGCATGGCGCTGCGCCCGTGCTCCGGTACAACTGTGGTCACGAGCCCGACAACCACCCCGTTGCCGCATGCACGGAGCTCGCGAAGAGTCCAGGCTGCGTCCTTACCACCGCTCCACGAAAGCAGAATTCGCTTTGCAGGCATCTCTTAATGAATGCCGGAGGACACGCCGACGATCACCGTCCGCCCCGGCGATAAGAATCCCGCGACTTGCTGATAGTCCTCGTTGAAGAGGTTTTCAACTCGGGCCTGCAACGCCAGGCCGGGCGTCAGGCGATGCGGCGTGAGCAGCGCCAGTCGCGCCGAAAGGTCGACGGTGGCGTAGCTGGGCAGAGTAACCCGTTGAGTGGGGTTGGGAAACTGGGCGAACTGGAGGTCATCCCGGCTGCCGATCACCGTCAATACTCCGCCAACTGAGACTCGCGGATCAAGCGCTGCGGAAAGCCGAAACGTCGCCGCGTTGTCCGGGCGGCGAATCAGTCGCTGCTGATCGACGAATTGAGCGTCGAGTCCGCTGTCGAAGCCCGCATCGGTGACCTTTGTGTGGAGCCAGGTATACGAGGCGCTCGCGTCGAATGGACCAAGATGACGGAGTGCAAGGACGGTCTCGACCCCGGAGGCATCGGCCGCGGCGACATTGAAGAAATTGGGATCTTCCGGATTCGCGGGAGCTGCAGTGAACTGGATGAGGTCGTGGAAGCGCTGCGCGAAGCCGGTCACCGATAGCATGACCTGCCCGTGAGCCAGATCCTGCTCGACTCCTGCTTCGTAGTTCTGCGACCGTTCCGGGCGAAGGTTGGGGTTCCCCTTGGCGAAGGGATTGGTGGAATAGGTGTCAAAGAAAGCGGGCTCCTTGAACCCTTTGCCAACCGACGCCCGGACCCGCGTTGTCGCGGTGATGAATCCGAGCGCGGCTACCCGATAGGTCCAGAAGTCGCCGAATCGCTCGTTGTCATCCAGCCGCCCCCCGGCGTTGAGTTGCAGCTGCCGAATCGGGTGCACTGTGCCTTGCAGGTAGAACCCCCAGTTGGTCCGGCTCGCCTCGAATGAGTCGCTCGAGGGCCCGAAGTCGCCATCCGAACGCGAGAAATCCTGCTCGTGCTCGTCGTCGAAGACCACGCCGCCCAGCAGGGTTGTTGCCGCTAGCCCTGAAAACACCAGTCGTCCATCAACGGTATTGCGCTGAATGGACGTCTCACTCGTGCTGAACGCGTTCGAGCCCGATGATGGTGGCGGGGTGTCGTCGAATCCCCTCGCGATTTCGTTGCGCCCCAGCAACAGCTCGGCTCGGAGGGCGGACGGAAGCGCCTGGGTAAGGCCGAGGGAGATCGTGGTCATTCGCTGGGTATTGAATTGATTCGAATCCACCGGCGCACCGGTGAAATCAGTGGGAAAGTGGAACTCGCCGTCCTGATAGCGAACCGCGAGCGAGGCCTGAGTGGTGGCTCCGGCCCGCGCTTGCACGAGGCCGCTCGCAACGGTGTTGTGATATTGATTGTTGAAGGAATAGATCCCGTCCGTTGACAGCCGTGACAGCGACGCCGACCAGCCCACGCCGTCGGTTCCACCTCGGGCCGACGCACCCCACCGCACAGTCCCGTACGTCCCCCCATCCACTGACGCATCGACGGCGGCCGGGCCTGTGCCGCGCCGGGTGATGATCTGAACGACACCGGTCATGGCATCCGATCCGTACAGGACGCTGGCCGGACCTCTCAGGATTTCAATCCGGTCGATGTTGTCGGTGGTAAGCGATCCAAAGTCGAAGGCGCCCCCGGGGTCGTTTACCGGTACCCCATCAATCAACACCTTGGTGTAGTCGCTCTCACCGCCACGCAGGAACAGCGACGTCGTTGCTCCGAACCCGCCCCCTTGAACGATCTGGGTGCCGGCGACTTCTCGCAGCGCATCGCCGACGAACCGCAGACCTTGCAAACGGATTTCATCCCCGTGCAGCACCGTCAGCGTCGCCGAGACGGACTCCGGCGCGACCGGATATCTCGTGGCGGTCACCACCACCTCTGGCAGCGCGACGGTATCCGGCTGCTGCGCCGCAAGACGGGCTGCGTTGAATGCAGTGAAGAGGCTGGCGACGAGGTAGAGGAGCCCAGACGGGCGAAGTCTGATCATCGAACGATCTCCGAAGAGAATGACGAAGCGAAACGCGATAGGCGAGCGCGCAGTGGAGCAATGCCGTCGAGCGCGCGGAGGCTGGGCCGGGCCAGGGCAGGGTCATCCAGGGCCAGGATTCTCCCGTCTCGCACGGCACGAACGGCTCGCCACTCGGGGCGCTGCAGAATCGTGGCTCGCAGGCCACCGGTCACGAGAAGGACGTCGGGATTGCGCTCGGCAATGGCCTCGAGACTCACGGGCACGGACGACCGGCGAATGTCGCCGAACAGATTGCGGCCACCCGCGAGCTCGACGACTTGATGGAGATAGCTCTCGTGTCCGATTGCGATCGGAGGCGTGTCCCAGGTAAGGATGACAACGGTCGGGGCTCGCGGGCCTGGTCCCGCGGAACGGTGTCCTGCCATCGCCGTCTCGATGGATGCGGCGAGGGAATCCCCGCTCCGAGTCCGGCCGGTTAGCCGACCGAGGATACGAGCCGCTCTCGCGAAGTCCTCCAGTCGGTCCGTGCGCAGAGCGAGAACCGGTACGGCCAGGCTCCGCAGTTGTGCCAGAGCCGGTTCGTTCAGCGCGGTCGAATACGCAACAGCCAGGTCGGGATGTCGCGCGACGACCGCTTCGACGTTGGGAGGAAAGCCATCGCCCACGCTGGGAATCGCGAGTGCAGCCGGCGGCCAGTCACACCACCGCGTGCGGCCGATGGTCTGGCTCCCGGCGCCGATGGCAAACAGCAGCTCGGTTACAGTGGGATTGAGGGAAACGATTCGACTGGCGGGCCGAGCCAGCCGGACTTGCTGTCCACCGTCGTCGTCGGCGCTGACGGGCGCCGCCGCACGCGGTGGACACACTGCGAGCAGCAGCGTCAAGCCGAGGACGGGGGGGAATGACCGGCGAGCCCGGATCAATCAAACCGCCCATCCTCGGGGTGCTGAAGATGGGCGGACGTCGGCCGAGTGGATGAGGCCTGAGTCGCCACCGGTCCCTCCCCCGAGGGGTTGCGTGGTGGCACGAGAGCAGAGGTCTCCTGGCTTCGGGCCCTCACTCGCCTTCCCGGTTGCCCAGTGGCTCGTGAGCGAGGTTAATGCGCCCGTTACAGTGGCGGGGCCGCGCCGGATTTGCACCGGCTTCCGAGCATCCGCGCTCGTGATGTGGGAAGGATGATAGGAAGTAAGACGGGTGGAGGCAAGATGCGGCGCCTCTGATAGCTGATACCTGATAGCTGATAGCTTTAACCCATGCCCCTTGTCTCCACTCCAGCCGTCATTCTCGCCACCCTCCGCTATAGCGACACGTCCAAGATCGTGCGGCTGGCGACCCGCGAGCTTGGCGTCCAGAGCGCAATCGCGAAGGGGGCTCTTCGGCCGCGAAGCCCGTTCGGGGCCGCGTTGCAGGTTTTGAGCGATGGGCAGGCCCAGCTGTATGTGAAGGACACCCGAGAGCTGCACACGCTCGCGGCCTTCGACGTCATTCACCTGAGGGTCGGGTTGTCAGCCGATCTCAATCGTTACGCGGTTGCGGCCGCCATGGCCGAGGTCATGCTGCGGTTTGCGCCGCCGGATCCTCATCCCGAGAGCTTTGGGGTGCTCGTCGAGGCGCTCGCAAGCATCGAGGCAACCGCGTCGGCATACCTTCCGGCGGCTGCTCTGCGCGCCATGTGGCAGCTGGTCGGTGCGCTCGGATTTGCTCCGTCGCTCGGTGGTTGCGTCCTGTGCGGAAACATGGTCGAGAGTGATGGCGACGTAGCCTTCAGCACAGCCGATGGTGGCGTTCTCTGCGCTTCCTGTGCCGACCTCCGCGCGACAACGCGGCTTCCGGAACGGGCCAGATGGGACCTTGCCCATCTCATCGATCCGACCTGCCCGCTTCCGCTGTTGGATGGGCCTCATTTCGCGGCCCATCAACGGCTCCTGGCCCGGTACATTCTCTATCACCTTGGTGAGGGGACTGAGCTACCGGCGCTCGATTTCTGGACTCGGCGGCCCTGGATGGCTCGGTGATCGTCGGCACGGCCGGGCACATCGACCACGGCAAGTCCGCACTGGTAACCGCGATTACCGGGCACGCGGTAGACCGGTTGGCCGAAGAGCGCCGACGTGGCATCACCATCGATCTCAACTTTGCTCCACTCGACCTTGGCGATGGCGTCGTCGGGGGGGTGGTGGACGTCCCCGGCCACGAGGATTTCGTCCGGACCATGGTGGCGGGCGCGTCCGGATTCGACTTGGCTCTTCTTGTCGTGGCTGCTGACGAAGGCATCATGCCCCAGACCGAAGAGCATCTCGCGATTCTGGAGCAGCTCGCGATTCCGGTCGGTATCCCGGTCATCACCAAGGCCGACCTGGTAGACCCCGATTGGCTTGAGCTTGTGGTCTCGGAGTTGAGCGAGCGATTGCGGAGCTCATCGGTCGCGTTCGACCCGCCCGCCGTCGTGTCGGCCGTAACCGGGCGGGGAATTGCGGAGCTTCGCGAACGGCTTCGAGCTCACGCCATCAATCAGTCACCGCGTGCTCGAGCCGATCTCTTCCGGCTTCCGATCGATCGGGCATTCTCGGTCGCCGGGGTCGGTACAGTGGTGACGGGGACCGCGTGGTCGGGATCGGTTGTCGTGGGCGATGCTGTGCGTCTCCTGCCGGAGGGTATCGATGCCCGCGTGCGTTCGATCGAGTCCCACGGTCATGCTGTGGGCCAGACCGAGCCCGGCGCTCGCATCGCGTTGGGGCTCGCCGGAATCGAGCGCTCGGAGGTTACGCGCGGGCAGGTTCTGGTCACTCCCGATGCGCCCTGGTCGGCGACGAGCGCGCTCGACGTCGAACTTGCAGTCCTCTCCTCGGCGGAGCGCCCCTTGGCAGCTCGCACGCGCGCCCGCTTTCACCTCGGAACCACAGAGGTGATGGTTCGAGTGCTGCCACGCAGCCCCATCCGCCCGGGTGAGCGCGGCCTGGCGCGGCTTCGCCTCGAAGCACCCGCGGTGGCGCGCGGCGGCGATCGATTTGTGCTGCGGAGTTGGAGTCCGGTCACCACCATCGGTGGTGGTCGCGTGCTCGACCCGGATCCGCCGCTCCGTCGAGCAACGTGGCCGGCTACACTTGCAGCGGCCGAGCCGAGTGAGCGGCTTCGGGCATTGGTCGAGCGGCGCACCAACGGACTTTCGCTCGACGCTGTCCCAATCGTCGTCGGTTCTGAAGCTCAGGTAGGATCCCTTCCGGAGGGGAAGAACGGCCTCCGTCTGGTCGGCGGGGTGCTGATTGCGACCGATGTCGTGGACCGGACATCGGACCGAGCGGTGGAGATCGTCGATGATTTTCACCGAGGCCATCTGTCGGATCTCGGAATGCCACTCGAGACGCTTCGGCGCGGGTTGCGGGTTCCGGACTGGCTGGCCGACACGGCCATACAGTCCGCAACCGGCGCCGGGCGATTGGTAGTGGAGGCGGGGACCGTTCGGCGTGCCGGATTCGTGGCCAGAGTCGCCGGCGGGGAACAGGAGGTGCAACGCCTTGTACAGATCGTGCAGGTCGCCGGCCTCACGCCGCCTACGGTTGCCGAGCTCGAACGAGAAACCGGACGACGGGATGTCGCCGCGGCGCTCCGCCTTGCTGCGGCACGTGGGCTGGTCGAAGCGGTCGAGCGCGACCGATATTACGCAGCCGAAGCGCTCCAAAAGTTTTCGGACACTGTACGAGAGATCGGACGTGCAGGCGACATTCAACCAGCCGCTGTCCGGGAGCGCCTAGGTATCAGCCGCAAGTATTTGATTCCGTTACTCGAATGGGCAGACGCTCGCGGCATCACCGTGCGCGCGGGCGATATCCGACGGCTGGCGCGCGAG
The DNA here is from genome assembly GCA_046733215.1 of Gemmatimonadota bacterium. GTDB lineage: Bacteria > Gemmatimonadota > Gemmatimonadetes > Gemmatimonadales > GWC2-71-9 > DASQPE01. The sequence continues at coordinate 4,737 of JBKPOS010000080.1, read as the reverse complement.
CAGAATTAACCGAAGCAGCTCACTCGCGTTCATGTCGTTTTCCTTGACAGGGCACTTCGCGCGTGGGCATATTCCGCCACCCTCTCCATTCGAAGATTTCGGTTAGATCCCCATTAGCCCGGAGGTGCTGCGACCGGTCAACCCTTGGTTCGACAGGAGTCTCCATGGTCCGCTTCAGGTGGGCGGGGTGGTGGCTCGGTCTGATGGTGGGTGCAGGCTCGCCAGTGGCCGCACAGGTGTTAGCTCCTGCGCCGAAGGTCGAGCTGGAGGACTTCTACCCCAATCCGTTGGGCGCGGCGACAACGATTCCGTTCAAAATCAACCCTGAGGTATGCGTTCGAGGCCATCAACCCGTCGTCAGTCTTCGAATCTTCAACTCTCTGGTACAAGTCGTCGCGATCCCGGTGTTAGCCTCGGGAAATGGGCAGCCGATCGATTTTGTACGGGTCTCCTGCGGCGAGCACCAGGCGTTTTGGGATGGGAAGTACAGTGATGGCAAGCGGGAGGCCGGCGCGGGAGTGTACTACTATCAGTTGACGGTCGATGGTGAGCGCTACACCAGGAAGATGGTGGTTTTGAGGCGGATACCGCCGCCACATTAAAAACAGTGAACGGTGAACAGTGAACGGGGGGCCGCCGATTTCAGGTGCCCCCCGTTCACTGTTCACGGCTTACTGTTCACGCAGTCTGCCGTTCTGGCAGTTATTCCGGTACACCCCTTGCCAATGCTTAACCCGAATCCAATCCTAGCTCTCCTGGCGGCGGAAGTCCGCTGCAAGACATACGTTGTGTGTAGACGGAGTGACCGATGATCCGACCCGAACGCCTGACCATCAAAGGCCAGGAAGCGTTTCGCGATGCCGGCGAGGACGCCAGGCGCCGCGGCAACCCTGTGGTTAACGACGCGCATCTCTTCGCTGCCCTGTTGGCCCAGGATGATGGGGTGGTGCAGCCGCTCCTGCAGAAAGCCGGGCTCAACGTCACCCAATTGCGAGAGGCGGTCGAGCGAGAGATCACCCGCTTCCCGACTCAATCCGGCGGGGCCGAGCCCACGTTCAGCCGAGAGCTGAACCGCGTATTCGATCGGGCCGAGAACGAGGCAAAGACCCTCGGTGATGCCTACGTCTCGACTGAGCATCTTCTGCTCGCCCTCATGGACGAGAAGGGGACTGCGGCTCGCGCCCTGCTCAGTGCCCGGGACATTTCAGCCGCCGACCTGCGGGCGGCACTCGAAGGGGTGCGCGGATCGCACCGCGTGACCGACCAGGCACCCGAGTCCCAGTACCAGGCTCTCGAGCGTTACACCCGCAACCTCACAGACCAGGCCCGCAAGGGAAAACTCGATCCGGTCATTGGTCGGGACGAGGAGATTCGCCGCGTGATGCAGGTGCTGTCCCGTCGCACCAAGAACAATCCGGTGCTGATCGGCGAGCCGGGCGTTGGCAAGACGGCGATCGTCGAGGGACTCGCTCAGCGCATCATCAACGGCGACGTCCCGGACTCGCTCCGTGACAAGGAGCTGGTGGCCCTGGATATCGGCCAGTTGCTCGCCGGCGCCAAGTATCGCGGCGAGTTCGAGGAGCGCCTGAAGGCGGTGGTCAAGGAGCTCACCTCGACCGAAGGGCGCTACATCACCTTCATCGACGAGCTGCACACCATCGTAGGCGCGGGCGCCGCCGAGGGCGCCGTGGACGCCAGCAACATGCTCAAGCCGCCTCTTGCCCGGGGCGAACTGCACGTGGTCGGTGCCACCACGCTCGATGAGTACCGCAAGCACATTGAGAAAGATCCCGCGCTCGAGCGGCGATTCCAGCCCGTGCTCGTGGGCGAGCCCAGCGTGACTGACACGATCGCAATTCTGCGGGGACTCAAGGAAAAGTACGAAGTCCACCACGGGGTCCGCATCACCGACAATGCCCTGGTGGCGGCGGCAACCCTGTCCGACCGATACATCGGCGATCGGTTCCTTCCCGACAAGGCGATCGACCTGGTTGACGAGGCTGCGAGTCGGCTTCGCATCGAGATCGACAGCCTTCCGCAGGAGATCGACGAGGTCGAGCGCCGGATGCTGCAGCTCGAGATCGAGCGGCAGGCATTGCTCAAGGAGAAGGACAAAGCAGCGGTCGAGCGCCGTAAAGCCCTCGAGCAGCAGATCTCCGAGCTCAAGGAGCAGAGCGCCGGGATGAAGGCGCAATGGCAGGCGGAAAAGGCAGCGATCCAGGAAATGCAGGCGCTCAAGGTGGAGGTCGAGCAGCTCCGGAACGAGGCAGAGCAAGCGACTCGGCGCGGCGACCTTCAGCGTGCCGCGGAATTGCGGTACGGCAGGATTCCGGAGCTCGAGCGGGAGCTGGAGGCGCGCGACAAGCGGCTCCAGGAAATCCAGGCAAAAGCAAAGTATTTGAAGGAAGAGGTGGACGCGGAGGATATCGCGGAGATCGTGGCCAAGTGGACCGGGATCCCCGTGTCGAAGATGCTCGAGTCCGAGCGTGAGCGGCTGACCAAGCTGGAGAGCGAGCTGGCCCGTCGGGTGGTGGGGCAGGAAGTCGCGGTGACGGCGGTGGCGAATGCCGTGCGGCGGAGCCGCGCGGGACTTCAGGACCCCGGCCGGCCGACCGGATCTTTCATTTTCCTGGGTCCCACCGGCGTCGGCAAGACCGAGACCGCCCGCGCACTCGCCGAATTCCTTTTCGACGATGAGCGCGCGCTTGTTCGTTTGGATATGTCGGAATACATGGAGAAGCATTCGGTTGCCCGCATGATCGGGGCGCCGCCGGGGTATGTCGGGTACGAGGAAGGTGGCCAGCTGACGGAAGCGATCCGCCGCCGGCCGTACAGCGTCGTGCTGTTCGATGAGATCGAAAAGGCGCACCCGGATGTGTTCAACGTCCTCCTTCAGATTCTGGACGACGGGCGGCTCACCGACAGCCAAGGTCGTGTGGTGGACTTCCGGAATACGGTCATCATCATGACGTCGAATGTGGGCAGCCAGCTCATCGTCGACGCCGGTGCGCAGCCGAGCGATCAAGCCTGGGCCCGGTTGGAGCAGCGGGTCCGCGACGAGCTACGGAACTACTTCCGTCCCGAGTTCCTCAATCGGGTGGATGACGTCATTGTGTTCCACCAACTCAGCCGGAGCGACATCCTTCAGATCGTCGAGCTGCAGCTCGGTCACCTCGAGCGGTTGCTCGCCCAACGCCACATGGGCTTTGACGTCGCACCCGAGGCGAAGCAACTGTTGGCGGAGCAGGGCTACGATCCGGTCTTTGGCGCCCGGCCGCTGAAGCGCGTCATCCAGCGGTTGCTCCAGAACCCGATTGCGCTGGAAGTGCTCGAAGGCCAGTACCACGCCGGCGATGTGATTCGGGTGGATCGTCAGGGCGACGCTCTGCGATTCTCGCGGCGGTCGAGCGTGGCGGAGCCGGTGAGTGCGTAGGGGCCAACCCTCGCCCGGCGATCTCGCCGGTATGGAGGGCGCCCTGCGTCTCGCGCTGGCTGCGTCGGTGCGGGAAGAGGTTCCGGTGGGCGCCATCGTCGTCCGCGAGGGCGAGGTGCTCGCCGAGGCTCACAATGAGATGGTCCAGCGCGGCGATCCAACCGCGCACGCGGAATTTCTTGCGATTCAACGTGCGCTCAGCAGAGTGCGGAGCGACCGCCTGAGCGATGCCACCCTCTACGTGACCCTGGAACCCTGCGCGCAGTGCGCTGGCGCCATGGTGCTCGCCAAGCTGAGCCGGGTGGTCTTTGGCGCGTACGACGCTCGTGCCGGAATGGCAGGCTCGGTTTTCGATCTGCTGCGCCATCCCGCGCTCAACCACGGGGTCGAGGTAGTGGGTGGCGTGATGGCGGAGGAGTGTGGAGCAGTCTTGAAGCGATTCTTTCTGGCGAGACGGTAGAAACTGAAACCGCGTGAACAGTGAGCGGTAAACGGTAAACGGGGGGCTTCGGATGGGCGGCGGCTCCCCGTTTACCGTTTACCGTTCACCGTTTACGTTCTTCGCGGTTCCCTGGACAGGTGTCCGAGTGGCTGAAGGAGCCGGTCTCGAAAACCGGTATACCGGCAACGGTATCGTGGGTTCGAATCCCACCCTGTCCGTAGCTTAGTCGCGAATCAGGCAGGAGCTCGCCTGGCGTTGGCAGTGTGTCTGTTCGTGGAGACCGCGCGTTCTCCCCGCATGGGTGAGGCACCTGTCAGAAGTAACCAATGAATCTCGCTGTTCGCGCGCCCTTGCGCTTGATGCGTGTCATTTTCGCGCTGGGGGTTGTCCACGGCCAGGCACCCGGCCAGCAGCCCGCGGCGGGGTCCTTACCGGTGCGGCCAGGTGAACTGGTCGAGCGGCTCGTGAGCGCTGCCGATTCCGGAGAGAGCTATGCGCTCAGCCTGCCACCGCGTTATCGAACGGATAGACGCTGGCCAATTCTCTTCGTCATGGATCCACGAGGTCGCGCTCTGCTGCCAATGCAGCTGATCCGGCCAGCGGCCGAGCGGCATGGCTACATCGTTATGAGCTCCTACAATACGTTGAGTGACGGCCCCATGGAACCCAATGTCCGTGCTCTGGAGGCGATGCTGGCTGACGCCCAGCGACTCTTGGCCATCGACTCGCGCCGTCTCTATCTCGTCGGCATGTCGGGCACCGCACGTGCCGGATGGACCTTTGCTCAGCAGCTCGTGGGCCATGTAGCCGGCCTTGTTGGATTCGCGGCCGGGCTCCCCCCTGGCGTCACGGTGCCCCCTGT
>JBKPOS010000079.1:0-13317 GCA_046733215.1 Gemmatimonadota bacterium | reverse complement strand
CCTTTACTGCGCGTCGAGCTTCCCCACCACTCCGGTCTCCAACCACGCATACTCGCCCCGAAGAGTGCGCTGCGCCGTTGCATAAGTGGCGACGTCGTCATTGTCAAAGATCGCGCGGAACTTCTCGCGTACCCGCCGGCGCGCCTGGCGCGCAAATACATCGGCCAACCCAACGGCACTTCTACCCCTGTCACCCTGCGCTCCGCCGGATTGCGCGACCAGCGACTGCGCTCTGGAGCAAGCTGCGGATATGGCCAGTAATTCGGCGCCGATCTCGACCAGCCTGCCGAGTACTGCCTGGCGCTTCTCCAGCCTGGGGCCGAAGCGGACCATACAGTGGAATACCGTTCGTGCCAGCTTGCGCGACATCCGGTTGACGTAGCGCAGGTGAGTCGCGAGCGGGCCGAACTCGGAGTAACGCGGCCAAACCCCCCAGCCCAGATAGAGCTTGGGATACCAGGTGGTGTAGAACGCCGCTGCCCGGCCGAGCGCGGCCAGCTTGCGTCTGGCAGGTGCCTTGGGATCGATGAGATCACCGGCGACGTCGAGATGGGTGTCCACCGTTTCGCGTGCAATGAAGAGCCGCATGATCTCGCTCGAACCCTCGAAGATCAGATTGATGCGGGAATCGCGCATTAATCGCTCGATAGGATCCGGCCGCTCACCACGACTCCGCAGGCTGTCCGCTGTCTCGTAGCCCCGGCCCCCCTTGATCTGGAGGGTGTCGTCGATCAGGCGCCAGCAGGTCTCCGTGTTCCACATCTTGGCCATGGCAGCTTCCAGCCGGATGTCCGTATTGCCCCGGTCGGCCATCAACGATGCGAGATCGGAAACCGCCTCCATCGCGAACACTTCGGCTGCCATACGACCGAGCTTCTGCGCGATCGCATCATGCTTCCCGATCGGTTGACCCCATTGAACCCGCTCTGCGGCCCATTGCCTGGCGATCTGGAGGCAGCGCTTTGAAGCGGCCACGCACGATGCAGGCAAGGTGAGCCTGCCGGTGTTGAGCGTGATCAGCGCGAGCTTGAGTCCCTTTCCCTCGCCCCACAGCACGTTTTCCCGAGGCACTTTCACATTGGTGAAGCGAATGATCCCATTCTCCAGCGCCTTGAGACCCATGAAGTGGAGCCGCTTGACCACCTCGACTCCGGGCCAGTCGGTCTCGATGATGAAAGCGGTGATGCGTTTGGGGCCGGTCCGGGCCATGACCACCATGAGCTCGGCGATGGTGCCGTTGGTGCACCAGAGCTTTTCGCCGTTGAGCACATAGTGGGTACCGTCGGCGGACAGCTCCGCCGTTGTCGTCATCGCAGCCGGGTCGGATCCCACGTTGGCCTCGGTCAGCGCAAAGGCAGACACAGCCCCGCGAGCCAGGCGGGGCAGGTACTTCTTCTTCTGCTCCGGAGTTCCGAACAGCTTGAGCGGCTGGGGCACGCCGATCGACTGCGCCGCCGACAGCAGCGCGGTCAGGTTCCCGTCCTGGCTGGTCACGAGACCGATGGCATGGGTGTAGCTGGTCTGGCTGAGACCGAGCCCGCCGTATTCCTCAGGGATCTTGATGCCGAATGCACCCAGCTCCCTGAGGCCCTGCAGAACTGCCGGTGGAATCTTGCCGTCGCGATCGATCTGGTCGCTGTCGACCTGCTCCCGCATGAAGCGCTCGAGCCGCTGGAAAAACGGTCGCGCCTTCGCCATGTCGGCCGGATCCTGAGCCGGAAAGGGGTGGATCAGGTCGAGCCGGAAAGCCCCTTCGAACAACTGGCGTACGAAGCTGGGCGCCTGCCATTCCTTCTCCCGCGCTGCTTCGGCGATCTCGCGAGCCTCCTGCTCGGTTGCGAGCGGCGCTTCGGTCGGACGGATGTCCGGTGGAGTGAGGACGTCGGTCATGGGGACGGTTCCGGTTCGGGTATCGGGTGAAGGTTCAGGCACGCGGAGCCACGGCGCTTCGGTGGACGCCGTACAGCACGAGATCGATGACGTGACGTTTGCGCTGGGCCAATGCTTCCGTGCTGGTCATCTCCACACCAATCGCGGTCGCGATGGTGCGACCGTGGACCAGTGGGAACCAGCAGAGGGCGACGATGCTAAGGAGAAGCTGAGCTGCATCGCCGGAGGGCGAGGGGTCGAGGCCGAGCTCGACGGCAAGCGCCGCCAGAGCCTCCCGGCCGACCTGAATCTCCGCCAGCGCCTCGGGAAGGACGCCGGCTGCTGTGAGCGCTTCGCGCTCGAGCAGGCGCACGAAATTCGGTCGCCCAACGATGAAATCGAAATAGTCACCGACTGCGCCTTCCAGGACGACATCCGCCGCCTCGCCACTCGCGAGCGCTCGCTCGCGCCCGACTTGAACCGCCTTTCGTACTTCGGTGAAGCAGCGTTCCAGGACGGCTCGATACAGGTCGGCCTTCGAGCCGTAGAAGTAGCCCGGCGTCCCCCGCGAGACTCCGGCTTCCTGGCCGACCTGGCTCAGACTGGTGGCTTCATATCCCTGCTCAGCAAAGAGTCGCTCGGCCGCGTCGAGGATGGCTTCGCGAGTGCGGGTTGGGTTGCGTTCCCGCTCGGGAGCAGTCATGGAAACTCCGGCCAAAGCTTTGTGTACTTGCTTGCTGTCCAGCAAGTATCAGCGACGGGCCGCAGCTACGCAAGGGGGCGTCGCGCCGTCCCGGGTTGCAACAGAAGCTTCCCGGCACGTTCGTGGTTCCGCCTGATTATGGGCTAACGAATCGTTAGTATATTTGCTAAAATTACAATGATTGGTTAATAACTAGTATGGACACAATCGACATATCGGTTCTGACGACATTGCAGACAAACGCCCGGGAGCCTTGGGCACGCTTGGGTGAACAGGTTGGTCTGACCGGACCTGCGATAGGAGAGCGCGTTCGGCGCCTGGAGGAGCAGGGGGTGATTCGGGGCTACGCAGCCCTCCTTGCGCCGGAGGCAGTCGGCTTTCCCCTCACCGCGTTCGTCTCGGTTACCCTCGGCGGGCCGGAACATCGTCGATCATTTCTGGATCGGGTGGCCAGGCTGCCGGAGATCCAGGAGTGCCATCACATCACCGGAGACGACGACTACCTGCTCAAGCTTCGGTGCCGAGGTGCCGCGGATCTCGATCGACTGTTGACGGAGGAGCTGAAGGGTGGACCGGGAGTCGTGCGCACCCGAACGCAGGTGGCATTGCGTTCGGAAAAGGAATCGGTGGCGCTACCACCAATAGACACCACGAGCTGAAGCATGGAAGAGATGCACCTCGCGCTGCGGGGGATGTTGCTTGGCTTCGCGATCGCGGCACCGGTGGGGCCGATTGGCGTCCTGGTCATTCGCCGCACGCTGGCCACGGGCCCCCGGGCAGGTCTGGTGTCGGGACTGGGGGCCGCGACCGCCGACGCGGGTTACGGGCTGATCGCCGTGCTCGGCTTTGCCGCCCTGACGCAACCGCTTCTCGCGCATGCCGATTTCATGCGGCTCGCTGGCGGCATCTTCCTCTGCGCTTTCGGCATCCGAACCCTTTTTGCTCGGCCGGTCAGCGCGGCGGGCGTCGAGGCGCCGGTTGCGCGACTCTGGAGTGCCTACCTGACAACGCTTGCTCTCACCGTCACCAACCCGCTCACTATCCTTTCGTTCGCAGCGGCGTTTGCCGGACTGGGTCTCGTCGCGACGGCCCGCCGGGGACACCTTGCCGGCATGATTCTGGTGGCCGCGGTGTTTCTCGGGTCGGCGTTCTGGTGGTTGCTTCTGAGCAGCGGCGTAGGTTGGCTAGGCAGAAGGCTCGGCGTTGGTGCGCATCGAGCTATCAATTGGATGTCGGGATTGATGCTGGTCGGCTTCGGCCTGGTCGCTGTGTTGGCTGCTAGAAGTTGATGCCGAAGAGAACCACCCATGCACGGTTCTTTTGTTCGACACCTTCGACCAGATTTTTCAGGCCAATCAAGCGGCGAAGCTCGAGTCGGACCGCCGATCGGTGCCATCCATACTCGACTCCGCCGCCGAAAATCCCACTCCAGTCCGTGCTCGATAGCTCGAGACCGGTACCGGGCTGATCACAGCGGGCCTGGTTGAGCGTGCCCTGAATCTCGAACTGAAACTCGCAGCCGACCGACAGGGCAAACGATCCGCCGCCGAATACCACTGGTCTCAAGTGGGTACCTACCGGCAGGGTCACCCGAGCAAGGAGCGGAGCCTCGACATAAATCAGCTGGACACCGACGTCGACCAACCCAACCTGAGTTTCGACCGGTACCGACCCACCCTTCTTCGTGAAGAGCAGCTCCCCCTGAAGGGCGAACAGCGTTCCGAAGCGCTCGGCGATGAAGCCGCCGATCATGCCGCCCTCGCGGTCCTCTGTCCCCAGAGCGGGCGAGAAACTCGCGCGGGAGAAGCCGAGCTCGAATCCGAGGATGGTTCGATCGGGCGATGAAGTGCCCTGGCCGCAGGCCACTGACGGCGCTGCGCCCAGGAGCACTCCAAGCAGGATGGTGAGACGGGAGGGGCGCCGAAGCATGGCGCCCTGAAGCTAACCGCTACGCGCTTCGCCGAGCGAGGGCGAGCTCCGGCTCCGGCTGCGAGCCTTGCAGGTACGCCGCGCGCGCTGCGGCCATGTAGGCTTCCGCACCCTTGGGAGCAATCTTGCGGAACAGAGGCCGATATTGGTCCCACTCTACCAGAATCGTTCGCGCCCGCGGACTGGTCGTCTTTTCTTCGTGTTCCCTTACCAGACGGCGTAGCACTTCTTCGTCTTCCGCGTCCAAGTCGACGACGTCGATCATATCAAAGTTGACTCGCTCGTGGAGCGTGCCACGCTCATCCAACACGTAGGCCACTCCATTGGACATCCCGGCACCGAGATTTCGCCCGGCACGCCCCAGCACAACGACAATTCCCGAGGTCATGTACTCACAGCAGTGATTCCCGGCGCCTTCTACCACCGCGATTGCGCCGGAATTCCGCACTGCAAACCGGTCACCTGCCTGACCGGCCGCGAACAGCTTTCCCCCCGTCGCACCGTAGAGCACGGTATTGCCGATGATAAGGTTCTGATGAGTTTGGTCGGCGTACGCGGCTTTCCGGTACGGCCGTATGGTGATCTCGCCGCCGCTGAGGCCCTTGCCGACATAGTCGTTGGCTTCGCCCTCGAGATCCAGATGCATGCCGGGCGTGATGAAGGCGCCGAAACTTTGCCCGGCCGCGCCGCTGAAGCGCAAGCGGATTCGCCCCTCGGGGAGTCCGGTGTTGCCGAAACGCCCTGCCACGACGCCAGCCACTCGCGCTCCCACTGCGAGGTGGTGGTTCCTGATCTCATAGTTGCCCGCGAACGGAAGCCCGCTATCGAGGTACGGGCCCAACGTCTGGAGAACTTCGTCATCGAGGCACGTCATTCCCGGACGGTCATTGCGGTCTTGGGTTCGCCGTAGCGGCCCGCTCGGGGTTGATTCGAGCAGCATGGAAAAATCGAGCATCTGCGCCCGCGGGATGTCGGGGCGTTCGACGCGTTCGAGGAGATCGTGGCGCCCGATGATCTCGTCGAGCTGCCCGAATCCCATCGATGCCAGTATCCCCCGCACTTCCTCCGCCAGCAGTGTGAAGTAGGTAATCACCTGCTCGGGCGTGCCCTTGAACTTGGCCCGGAGGTCGGGCCGTTGAGTTGCTACTCCGGTAGGGCAGCTGTTCAGGTGGCACTGCCGCGCCATGGCACAGCCGATCGCAACCAGCGCCGCTGTACCGAAGCCGAAGACTTCGGCGCCTAGTAACGCTGCGATGACCACGTCGCGGCCGGTCTTGAGGCCGCCGTCGGTACGCACCTCGATTCGGTGGCGGAGTCCGTTTCGCACCAGGGTGGCCTGTGCTTCTGCCAAGCCCAATTCCCAGGGAGAGCCCGCATGCTTGATGGAGGACAAGGGCGACGCTCCGGTGCCGCCGTTGTGCCCTGCAATGAGCACGTAGTCGGCGTACGCCTTCGCGACACCGGCAGCGACCGTTCCCACGCCGGCCTCGGAAACCAGCTTGACTCCTACCCGTGCGCGTGGGTTGATGGTCTTCAGGTCGTGGATCAGCTGAGCGAGATCCTCGATCGAGTAGATGTCGTGGTGCGGAGGAGGCGAGATCAACTGGATCCCTGGTACCGCATGTCGCAGCCGCGCGATCAGCTCGGTCACCTTGTGTCCCGGTAGCTGGCCTCCTTCGCCGGGCTTGGCCCCCTGTACGATCTTGATCTCCAGCTCCTCCGCGCGCACGAGGTACTCGGCGGTCACCCCGAATCGCGCTGAGGCGACCTGCTTGATGCGGTTGTCCAGGCGATCGCCGTTGTCGAGCGCTTCGAAGCTCGCGGGATCTTCGCCCCCCTCGCCCGAGTTCGACTTTGCGCCAATCCGGTTCATCGCGATCGAGAGGACCCCATGCGCCTCGGGCGAGAGGGCGCCGAGCGACATTGCCGACGAGACGAAGCGGGTGCGGATCGCATTGGCCGGCTCGACCTCGTCGAGGGGCACGGCTGAACCAGCCCTGATCGCCAGCAGATCGCGGGGCCCGGCCGGCCGCCGAGACTCACTCTTCGCGAGGTATCCGGTATAGGCCTCCGACGTTCCGGCCTTGACTGCCTGCTGAAGCGCGACCACAACCGGGGGTGACCAGCCGTGATCCTCGCCTTCTTTGCGGAATCGAAGCCGGCCGTAATCGGGAAGCGCGCCGGCCGGCTCGGCGTCGTCGCCGAAGGCCGCATTGAAGCGGCCCAGCACGTCGTCGGCCATCTCTTCGAACCCGATGCCGCCTATGGGCGAGGCGGTTCCTGAAAAGCAGGTGTCGATTACCTCGGCTCCCAGGCCGAGTGCCTCGAAGATCTGGGCGCCGCAGTACGACGAAAGCGTAGAGATGCCCATCTTGGACAGGATCTTGAGCAATCCCTTTTCGGCGGCCGAGCGAAACTTGAGCCGGGCCTCCGCCGGACTGGGTCGCTCTGTTTCATGAGCATCGCGGCGGCGTTCCGGCTCGCGACTATCGAACAGCGCATCAACCGTGGCGAGGGCGAGCCATGGGTGAACGGCTTCAGCGCCATAGCCGATGAGCGCAGCGAAGTGATGGATGTCGAACGCATCGCCCGCCTCCGCGACGAGGCCCACCCGGGCGCGTAGGCCGCGCTCCACTAGGTGCTGCCGGACCGCACCGATGGCGAGGAGCATCGGAATTGGTGCCCGGCGGGGCGCTACGGCCCGATCGCTGACCACCAGGATGTTGGCCCCTCGACGCACGGCCCGCTCGGCCGCGCGGCGCAGACTTACCAGCGCCGGACGAAGTCCTTCCGGGCCAAGGCTCGGGTCCCAGTCGGCATCGATCGTGACAGCGGAAAAGCCGGCCACATTGTGCAACGCGGCCATCTCCTCGGGCAGGATGAGCGGGTGCTCGATCCGCAACATGCGGGCGTAGCTCGGGCGCTCGAGCAGGGGTGAGCCACGGCGGCCGAGATGGACCCGCAGCGACATCACCATCGATTCGCGCAGCGAATCGATGGGAGGATTGGTCACCTGCGCGAAACGCTGCCTGAAGTAGGCGTAGACACTCTGGGGCACGCGCGAGAGCGGCGGGATGGGCGTATCGTCACCCATGCTCCAGACGGCGTCTGCTCCGGTCCCCCCCATGGGTTCCAGGACGTGACGCAGATCTTCGAATCCGTATCCGAAGGCCCGTTGCAGCCGACCCAAGGTCTCCGCATCCGGCCCGGCCGGGACCCGGGAAGGGTCCGGTTCCAGTCGTGCCATGTATCGCGCCACCCAACGAGCGTAGGGCCGGCGTGCGGCGACCTCGAGCTTCGCGTCGTGATTACGAATCACTTCGCCCCGTCGAGTATCTACCAGCAGAACCTCTCCCGGGCCCACCTTGCCGGTCTCGACGACTTCTTGCGGGTCGAGGTCCACCAGTCCCACTTCCGATCCGGCGATCACCAACCCATCGCGGCGGATCTTGTAGCGGCAGGGGCGGAGTCCGTTGCGATCGACAATCGCGCCCGCCGCGATTCCGTCAGTGAACGCCACCGCCGCGGGCCCGTCCCAAGGCTCGTGGACGCATTGGTGGTATTCGTAGAATGCCTTGATGGACGGATGGAGATCCGGGTATTTCTCCCACGCCTGAGGAATCATCATCATCAGCGTGTGGATGGGATCCCGGCCGGAACGCACGAACAGTTCCATGGCATTGTCGAGGCTTGCCGAGTCGCTGCCGTCTTTCCAGATCGCCTCCCGTATGCGCTCGACCTGGTTGCCCCACAGCGGGGAATCCAGCAGCGGTTGCCGCATCGCCATGGCATTCCGGTTTCCCCAGAGCGTGTTGATCTCGCCGTTGTGGGCGAGCAGCCGGAACGGCTGCGCCAGCGGCCAGCTGGGAAGCGTGTTGGTGGAATAGCGCTGATGGAAAATCGCAATCGCCGTCTCGTATTCGGGGTAGCGAAAATCGGTATAGAACACGGGCAGATGCGTGCCCGTGAGCAGCGCCTTGTACACGATGGTCCGGCACGACAGCGAAGACACATAGAAGCCGCCGAGGCCCGCTACCTCAGCCCGGCGCTCCATCTCGCGCCGCGCGAGATAAAGAGCCCGCTCCCAGCTGTCCTCGTCCATCGCGCCCGCTTGAGTCCCCACGAAGGCATGGCGGATTATCGGGCAACTGGCGCGTGCGGTAGGACCCAGGCCGGCGGCGTTGACCGGCACATCGCGCCATCCGAGAAAGGGAATGCCGTCCGCAATGAGGACCTGCTCGACGATACCGGTCGCCGCCGCCAACCTGTCGGGATCGCTGGGCAGGAAGAAGGCCCCCACACCGAACGGTCGGCCGGGCTGGAGCCTAAGGCCCAGCCGGTAGGCATCACGGAAAAAGAGCCGATACGGAATCTGGGTCAGCAGTCCCGCGCCATCGCCCGAGTGATCGGTCGAGGCGGCGCCGCGGTGTGCGACCCGCGCCACCGCGTCAAGCGCCATCGTGAGCACCTCGTGCGACCGCGCGCCGGAGGCCCGGGCGACGAACCCGGTGCCGCAGGCATCACGCTCGCGATAGGGGTCGAGGGCGGAGCCACGCGTCGCGGCGTGGCGTCGCGAGTCTCGGGGGTGGGAACCGGCCGGACGGATCCGCTGCCCAGGTTCGGCCATGGTGCCTCCATTGTGGTAATGCCTCCAGCCGGCCGGAGAGGCAGGCGCCGAGGCAACAAAAAGCCCGCTCCGATCGGGAGCGGGCCAGGTGGGTCACGTGTGTGCGCTACTTCACCCGGTCGCTCCCGCGGAGCGGACGAGAATAAGGCTGGCGACCGGGGCAAGCATCGTACTCATGTTGTTGCAATGTTATGCATTGGGCCACTCGAGTCAAGCGGGTGTGCTGGCGCCACAACCCTCTTGACAGACTGTGGGGTTGTGCCGTAGCCTTAGTCCCTCGCGGTATAAACAGTCAGCGTCATCGCACCGGATCGCATCCGTAATGACCCAGCAGCTCGTCCTTCTTGGCATCCTCGGACTTTCGCTCGTGCTTATCGGGCGGAGGGTTCCGCGGCGTGCCGGGTGAGACAGCAGCGTAACACAAGTCTCCCGAGAAGCACCAGGCGCCGCGGACCTCAGGGTTCGCGGCGCTGTTCGTTTCAGCCCGATCGGCGGAGATGGAGCCGCACCATGGCACGAGACGTCATCATCTTTGACACCACCCTGCGCGACGGTGAGCAGGCTCCCGGCAACAGTCTCACCGCCGAAGAGAAGCTCCGACTCGCTCGGCAGCTGGATGCGCTTGGGGTGGACGTGCTCGAGGCGGGATTTCCAGCGGCGTCCGACGGCGATTTCCGAAGCGTGCGCGACATCGCCGTGGACCTTCGACGGCCGGTCGTGGCCGCCCTCGCCCGGTGCGTCGAGCGTGACATCGATCTTGCCGGGGAGGCGCTCCGCGGCGCCGCTCGTCCGCGGCTGCACGTGTTCCTCTCAACCTCCGATCTGCACCTGCGCGACAAGCTCGGCATCGACCGGGATGAGGCGGTGGCGATGGCGCGCGGAGGCGTCCGACGGGCACGCTCGTTCACCGACGACATCGAGTTCTCGGCCGAGGACGCCAGTCGGACCGATGCCGACTTCCTCTGCCGGGTGGTCGAAGTCGCCATCGCCGAAGGCGCGACGACCATCAACCTGCCGGACACTGTGGGCTACGCCCTGCCGACCGAATACGCGGCCATGTTCCGCTCGGTGCGCGAACGGGTCACCGGCGGTGACAAGGTGACGTTCAGCGCGCACTGTCATGACGATCTTGGACTTGCGGTGGCCAATTCCCTGGCTGCCATCCAGGCCGGGGCAGGGCAGGTGGAGTGCACCATCAACGGCATCGGGGAGCGGGCCGGGAATGCGGCGCTGGAGGAGCTGGTCATGGCCGCGGTGGTACGGCCGCAACTCGGGTTTCGTACCCGGATTCAAACGCCGGAGATCTATCGAACCAGTCAGCTGCTCTCGTATCTCACCGGCGTGTTCCCTCAGCCCAACAAGGCGATAGTCGGCCGCAACGCGTTCGCCCATGAGGCCGGTATCCATCAGCACGGGATGCTCCGGAATGGACAGACCTACGAAATCATCCGGCCGGAGACCGTCGGTATTCCCAAATCCACTTTGGTGCTGGGCAAGCACTCGGGCCGGCATGCGCTGGAGCAGCGATTCCGCGAGCTGGGCTACGAGCTTGATGCCGGTCGGCTGACCGAGATCTACCACCAGTTCACCGCTCTGGCCGATCGCAAGCGAGCGATTCTGGACGAGGATCTCTTGGCTCTTCTGCACGACTCCTTCCACGATGCGCCGGAGGAATACCAGCTTGTGCGCCTGGAGGTCGCCTGCGGCAGCGCACCGGCGACCGCGATCGTGCGGTTGCTCGGCCCCTGGAGTGGCGAGCGCTCGGCCCAGGGTACCGGCGATGGCCCGATCGCGGCGGCGTTCACCGCGATCAGTGAGATCCTGCGCCGCCAGGTGGAGGTGATCAGCCTGCAGGTGCGCTCCGTGACACCGGGGCGCGACAGTGTCGGCCAGGTGTTCCTGCAGGCCCGGGTCGATGGGAAGTCGCTGAGCGGCCAGGGCGCATCGACCGACATCGTGGAAGCCGGCGCACGTGCGTTGATTCATGCGCTCAACAAATCGCGCCACGCCGAACGGCTGGAGGCAAGCGCTATGAACGGCAGCTATCTGTGGGGAGTTTAAAAATGAACACCGTTCACGCTGTTCGTGGACGGAGACCGGTCTTATGACGGAACTCCTCTCCGGCGCCCAACTCATGTGTCGCGTCCTGCTGGAGGAGGGCGTCGAGGTGATGTTCGGGTATCCGGGTGGGGCCATCATGCCCTTCTATCACGCCTTGCCGGAGTTTCCCGCTCTGCGACACGTGCTGGTCAGGCACGAGCAGGCCGCGGCGCATGCGGCGGATGGTTATGCCCGGGCGAGCGGCCGCGCCGGCGTCTGCGTCGCCACGTCCGGCCCCGGCGCGACCAATCTGGTGACTGGTCTCGCGACGGCGATGATGGACAGCGCACCGGTGGTCGCGATCACGGGGCAGGTGCCACGCAACATGATCGGGCGGGATGCATTTCAGGAAACCGACATTCTGGGAATCACCCAGCCGATCACGAAGCACAATGTGCTGGTGCGGGACGTGGAGGAGTTGGCCTCCACGCTGCACGAGGCTTTCGCGATTGCGCTCGAGGGTCGGCCGGGACCCGTGCTGGTGGATGTTCCCAAGGACGTGCAAAACCAGAAGGTGGGGTACGAACCCGGGAGCCTACGGGAGCCTGCGGGAGGCGTGGGGAACGGCTCGGCTCGCAGTCGATCCGGTCGCTCTGGGCCCGCCCCCGATGAAATGCGCGAAGCTGAGGAGCTGATCGCAACAGCGCAGCGCCCATTGATCATGGCCGGCCATGGCGTGGTTCTGGCCGGGGCGTACGACGAGCTTAGATGCCTTGCCGAACGGACTGGAATCCCGGTGATCACGACCCTGCTCGGCATCAGCGGCTTTCCGGAGTCGCACCCGCTTCACCTCGGAATGCCCGGCATGCACGGCGAGGTGCATGTCAACCGCGCGATTCAGCAAGCCGATCTCATCATCGGGGTAGGTCTCCGGTTCGATGATCGGGTTACCGGCAACACTGCCGCCTTTGCCCCGAGGGCAAAGATCATCCACATAGAGCTGGATCCCTCAGAGGTCGGCAAGAATGTTCCCGTCACGGTGGCACTCGTGGGTGACTGCCGAATCATTCTGGGGGAGCTGCTCCGGAGGCTTCGCCCACGGGACTGCACGCCGTGGCGGCTGGAGATTGCCGGACTCATGAAGTCGCGCCAGGAGCAGTACCGAGGAGACCTCTCGCCGGAGGGAATTCTCCGGACGCTGGATGAGGAGACCGAAGGCCGCTGCACCATCGTATCCGACGTGGGACAGCACCAGATGTGGGTCGCCAAGCTGTATCCCTACGAGCGCCCCAATACGCACATCACTTCTGGCGGGCTCGGCACCATGGGCTTCGCGGTGCCCGGCGCGATCGGCGTGCGGCTCGCACGGCCGAAGGAGCCGGTCTGGGCGATCTCGGGCGATGGCGGCTTCCAGATGAACATGCAAGAGATCGCCACGATGGTGCAGGAGCAGATCCCGGTGAAGATGGCGATTTTCAACAACGGGTATCTGGGAATGGTGCGGCAGTGGCAGCAGTTCTTCCATGGACGACGCTACTCGGCCACGCCGATCTGGAGTCCCGACTACGTGAAGCTGGCCGAGGCCTATGGCGTCGCCGGCTGGCGGGTCGACAACGCAGGGCAGACCCGTGAGGCTATCCGGGCCGCGATGGGGGTGCCCGGGCCGGCGCTGATCGAGTTTCTGATCGAGCAGGAAGCGAACGTCTTCCCGATGATTCCGCCAGGCGCATCGCTCTCCGAGCCGATCGAAGGTGAACCGGCGCCGCTGGTGCCGGCATGAGCCGTGGTCTCACGCTGTCGGTGCTGCTGGAGCATGACCTTGTGACGTTTACCCGGGCGGTCGGCGCTTTGCGGCGGCGCAACTTTCCCATCAAGAGCATTGCGGTGGGGCCCAGTGCCTCGCCGGGACTTGCCAGGCTGACGATCATGATGGAGACGGACCAGGCCACGGTGGACCGCGCTGCGCGCCAGCTGGAAAAAATCATCGGCGTGCGCGAGGTGACCACCTTTGCCGCTTCTGTAGGCGTCGCGCGCGAGCTGGCGTTGGTCAAAGTCCGGGCCGGCCACGAGCGCTACGGCGAGCTACTCGATATTGCGCTGCTTTACAAAGCGACCATCCTGGACGAATCATCCGAGGGCACCATCGTGG
>JBKPOS010000078.1:0-13499 GCA_046733215.1 Gemmatimonadota bacterium | reverse complement strand
GACTCACTCAAGGCCGATCTCGCATCGGCCGGCAACCGCAAGGTCGTGGTCGCCGCGCACCACCCGCTCGCGACCGGGGGCGAGCATGGAGGGTACTTCGGGGTCCAGTCGTACCTCTTTCCGCTGCGGGTGGTGAAGCCCTGGCTCTGGATTCCGCTTCCAGGGATCGGATCGACCTACCCGATCGCTCGGCAGAGCGGAGTATCGAATCAGGACATGACCGGAACGCTGAATCAGCGTATGCGGGACATGCTTCAACGAGCCATGCGGGATCGTCCGCCGCTGGTTTGGGCCGACGGGCACGACCACAATCTCCAGGTCCTCAAAGGCCTGAGCGCCCGCTGGCTGCTTGTCAGTGGAGCAGGCATCTTTGGGCATGAGGGTCCGGTGAATCGCTTGCCGGAGACCCGGTTTGCTTCCCAGGATGCCGGATTCATGCGGGTGGAGTTTCTTACCGACGGTCGGGAACGCCTGGGCGTGCTCGCCGTGGATCGGGAGGGTCGCTCGCTAGAGCGATTCTCCGCCTGGCTCGAATGAACAGGCTGGAGGACAGGATGCGAGTACGTCCCATCAGGCTGGTCCTCGCCACCGCGTTCGCGCTGGCAGCCGCCCCGCTCGGGGCGCAATCGCCACGGGACTCGCTTACGCCGGGCTCGACAGTCAAGGTGGCCCCGGACGCCCACTACAAGAAGGGCGGGTTCCACCGGCTTTTCTTCGGCGATCACTACCGCGACCTCTGGGCCACGCCGATCGAAATCCCGGTGCTGGACCTCAAGACCTACGCCGGGGGGCTCAAGCCTGTCCGGCGCGGCGGCGGCAAGCAAACCCAATCGCTGCGTCTCGAAAGCGCGGACGGGCGCAAATGGGCATTCCGGTCGGTCGATAAGGATCCGTCGCCTCTGCTTCCTCCGGAACTTCGTGGTACCTTCGCCGATCGAGTTTTCCAGGATCAGATCAGCGCTGCGCATCCCGCCGGCCCCCTCGTGGTCGGGCCATTGCTCGAAGCGGTTGGGGTCAAGGTCGCGCCGGTCAAACTCTTCGTCATGCCGCATGATCCGGCACTGGGCGAATTCAGTGACTTCGGAGGAGTGGTCGGCACGCTCGAGGAACGTCCGACAAGCGGTGATGACGACTCACCGGGATTCGAAGGCGCGGTTAAGGTCGCCGATACCGAGGAGCTGTTCGACAAGCTCAATAAGGACCCCCGTGAACACATAGATACTGTTGCCTTTCTCAAGGCCCGTCTCATGGACATCCTGCTGGGTGATTGGGATCGCCATGAGAAGCAGTGGCGCTGGATCAAGCTCGAGGAGGGGAAGGATGCACCCTGGGAACCGGTTCCCTACGACCGTGATCAGGCGTTCGTCCGCTACGATGGGCTGCTACTCTCTCTGGCGCGGGCCGGTGGTGTCCCCCAACTGGTCAACTTTGGCAAGGACTATCCGTCCTCAGTCGGCATCACCTGGAATCCGCGGTTTCTCGACCGTCGGCTGCTGGTCGGCTTGTCGCAGTCCGTTTGGGAATCGTCCGCCCGCAAGCTGCAGGGCCAGCTGACGGACTCGGTCATCGATGCCGCGGTCCATCAGCTGCCACCGGAGTACTACAAGCTGGACGGCGAGCGCATGGCGACGGCACTCAAGAGCCGGCGCGACGCACTGCCGAAGGAAGCCGACCGTCTGTACCGGTTCTACGCGCGCGACGTGGACGTCCGCACGACCAAGGAGGACGAAGTCGCCGTCGCGCGCCGGAACGGCGATGGCACCATGGACCTGAGCATTCGGGAGCGCGATTCGGAAGAGTACGACACCGCCCCATTCTTCCATCGCCGGTTCAAGAGCGGGGAGACCGCCGAGGTCCGTCTCTATCTCAGCAAGGGAAGGGATAGTGTGCATGTGGAAGGCGACGGAGGCGGCCCGAAGTTGCGGATCGTCGGAACCGACAGCGCCGGAACCAGCGACGAGCCCAACGTGGTGGTGGACGACGCGAGCGGCGGCTCCACTAAGGTCTACGATACCACGCCCAATACGGTGGTTGCTGGCCGACATCGCCCCTCCATCGACCGGCGTCCATACAGCCCTCCCGATTCCAACGATCGCATACGCCGAGCGCCACGCGACTGGGGTCACCTCTGGCGGTTCAATCCCTGGCTGGGCTACAGCTCGGACCTCGGTCTCTTCATCGGTGGTGGACCGGCGCTTTACGATTTCAACTTCCGCCAGCATCCCTACGCGTCAAAGGTCTCACTCAGAGTCGGGTACGCCACCGCGGCTAGCGCCTTCCGGGCTGACTTCAACGGCGATTTCCGGTTCCAGAACTCGGGCACCCACATACTGGTGGGCGCCCGAGCCTCGGGAATTGATGTCCTCCGGTTCTTTGGGTTCGGCAACGAGACGCCGGGAGGCCCGAATGATGATTTCTTCAAGGTCTTTCAGCAGCAGTACGGCTTCTCGATCGGCCCGGCCTGGGAGATCGGGCGCGCGCTCCATGTTTGGTTTGCACCGCTGGTGCGATACTCGACGACCGATCTCGACAAAAATACGTTTGTCGCCCAGACGCGACCCTATGGCTCCGACAACTTTGGTTCGGTGGGCGTCCATGGGGGGATAGAGATCGATACCCGCGACACGACGGCCGCGGCGACGAGCGGCGTGCGATTCATCGTGCGCGGCAGCGTGTTTCCTGAGCTGTGGGATGTTGTATCGACCTATGGGGAGGTCCATGGGGAAGCATCCACCTATCTCACCGCAAAGATTCCGCTCAAACCAACGTTGGCCTTGCGCGTCGGGGGCCAGAAGGTCTGGGGCACTTTCCCCTTCTTCGACGCAGCCTACATAGGCGGAGCCAACACAGTCCGCGGGCTTTTCGCCAATCGCTACGCTGGTGATGCGTCGGTCTGGGGCAATGCCGAACTCCGTCTGCGGGTGAGCCGGTACTACATCATCCTCCCGGGTGATTGGGGCATCTTCGGCCTGGCCGACGTCGGGCGAGTCTGGCTGCAGGGACCGTCGTCGGACAAGGTGCACCACGGATTCGGCGGTGGGCTCTGGTTCGCGCCCCTATGGCGGACCAATGCCATCACGGCCGGGGTTGCGGAGAGCGAAGGGCGCACCGGTGTGTACATACGCGCCGGCTTCATGTTTTGAGGCTCCGGATCGATCCGGCAGTTTCTGCGGACGATCTGACGGCTGCCCGCGAGCTGTTTCTCGAATACGCGGCGGCGCTGGGAGTCGATCTCAAGTTTCAGGGTTTCGAGGCCGAGCTGGCAGGATTACCGGGCCGATACGCAGGACCTGAGGGGCTGCTGTTGCTCGCTTGGGTGGAGGAGCGGGTAGCCGGCTGCGTGGCGTTGCGCCGCCTGTCCCCCGAGGTGGCGGAAATGAAGCGGCTTTACGTCCGGCCCGCTTTCCGCGGCTCCGCTCTTGGTCGGGCTCTGGTCGAGGCAGTGATCGCGGAGGCGAAGAGCATAGGATATCGCCGTATACGTCTCGATACCCTTCCGTCCATGAGCTCGGCCCGAGGCCTCTACCGCTCATTGGGTTTCCGGGAAATCGAGCCGTATACGGCGAATCCGGTTCCGGGGACTGCGTTTCTCGAGCTGGTGCTGAGCTAAATCTCCGACTTGGCGTTCTCGGATGCGGTGCCGCCGTTCGGGGCTACGTCTCGCCGACGGGAAAATCCGCCCCGCTCCTGAAACCGATCCCACTCGTCCAGCGCCCGCCGCCGAGCCTTTTCCGCAGCGTCCCGCACCTGCGCCCGGGCGTCGGCCGTCCGTTCACTGCTCAAAAACCACGCGAGCGCCGCGCCGGCTGCCAAGCCGAGCAGCGGAGCGGCGCCGTTGTGCCTGGGCTCGCTCCGGAGCCGCTCCAGCGGCTCTTCGACCGCATCGATTGCGGCATCGCGTGCCGAGTCGAAGCGGTCCTCGAGTTTGTTCAAGCGCTTTTCCAGCCGACGGATGGCGCCGGTTCCCTCCTCCCGCAACGTGCGCACGCCGTGCCCGAGCCCCTCGCTGAGGTCGTCCAGCCTGGAACGCACTCGGCTGCGGATCCGACCGCGTATCTCCTCACCGGTCTCGGGCGGTATAAGCAAGCCGACCGCCAGGCCGGCGGCTGCTGCGGCCAGCACCAGGCCGGCAGCGGTGGCAGTTCTCGTTCCTCGTGTCGGTGTTTCGAGGTCCTCTTCGAAATCGCGGGCCTTTGGGGTCATATAACCTCCCGCCGCTATTGCGGCGCTTGAGATTTGCATTTCGGGCCGACTGGCTTAGGCGGCCGGATCCAGACTACCACACAGTAATGCGAGGCGCTGGGGCCGGTAAGAGGGTTGAGTCGGCGAATGCGAGAGGGCTCCCCATCACTGCGGGAGCCCCCAGCCCAGCGGCAATTTGGCGTTAATACCGATAATGGTCCGACTTGTAAGGCCCTTCCACCGGCACCCCGATGTACGCAGCCTGCTCGGGGCTGAGCTGAGTCAATTTCACGCCCAGCTTGGGCAAATGGAGCCGGGCCACCTTCTCGTCCAGCTTCTTCGGAAGGGTATAGACCTGGTTCTCGGTGTATCGCGTCCCCGATATCGTCGGCTTACCACTGGCGCTCAGGTGCAGATCGAGCTGTGCCAACACTTGATTGGTGAACGAGGACGACATCACAAAGCTCGGGTGGCCTGTGGCACAACCGAGGTTGAGGAGGCGGCCCTCGGCCAGAATCAGGACCGAGTGTCCATCGGGAAACACGAACTCGTCGTACTGCGGTTTGATGTTCACCCGCTGAGTTCCGCTCTTCTTGAGCCCGGCCATGTCGATCTCGTTGTCGAAGTGGCCGATGTTACCCACCACAGCCTTGTCCTTCATCCGCTTCATGTGATCGACGGTGATGATGTCCTTGTTGCCGGTGGCGGTAATGAAGATGTCTCCCATCTCGACGACCTCATCCAGGGTCGTGACCTGGTAGCCCTCCAGCGCCGCCTGTAGAGCGCAGATTGGATCGATCTCGGTGATCACCACGCGTGCGCCCTGGCCCTTGAGCGCCTGCGCGCACCCCTTGCCGACATCGCCATAGCCACAGATCACAGCGACCTTCCCGGCGAGCATAACGTCGGTGGCTCGATTCAATCCGTCCACGATCGAATGCCGGCAACCATACAGGTTGTCGAACTTGGACTTGGTCACCGAATCGTTCACGTTCACCGCAGGGAAGCGGAGCGTACCCGCCTGCATCATCTCGTACAGCCGGTGCACGCCGGTGGTGGTCTCTTCGGATACACCTTTCAATCCGGCCGCGACCTTGCCCCAGCGGCCGGGATGACGCCGCTGCTCGGCCCGGAGCAGGTCCAGGATCACTCCCCACTCTTCCGGTTCAGTGGAGGCATCGAACGACGGAACCTTGCCGGCAGCGTCGAAGTCGGCGCCGCGATGAACCAGCAATGTGGCATCACCGCCGTCGTCCACGATCAGGGTAGGGCCGCCGCCATCAGGCCACATGAGCGCCTGCTCGGTGCACCACCAGTACTCTTCGAGTGTTTCCCCCTTCCACGCGAACACGGGCGTGCCCTTGGGATTGTCCGGGGTGCCGTCCGGACCCACCACGACGGCTGCGGCTGCATGATCCTGGGTCGAGAAGATGTTGCAGGAGACCCAACGCACGTCGGCGCCAAGCTCGACCAGCGTCTCGATCAGGACCGCGGTCTGAACCGTCATGTGCAGGGAGCCCATGATACGCGCACCCTTGAGCGGCTTCTCGCCCCCATACTCCGCCCGCAGGGTCATGAGCCCCGGCATTTCATGCTCGGCGAGCCGGATTTCCTTGCGACCCCAGTCGGCCAGACTGAGATCCTTCACCTTGAACGGCAGGCGCTCGACGCCCGCCCGGGTTCCTGTGTCAACCGCTGTCGTCATTCTCGATTCCTCAGTTTTCGAGTCCCGCTTCCCATCGTGGAATTGTGTCCCGCTGAATGCCGGTCGTACAGTGCCGACTCCGGTACTCGACTCGCCGACAAACTGAACAATGCCGGTCCCTTGGCTCGCGGGTCCGCCGGAAGTGTCACGTAACGCCCGGTTCCCAGGCCCGCCCCGATGAGCCACTCGTTCATCTGGTCGCTCGAGAACCCCTGCCATACGTGTCCCATGGTCTGGCGATACTCATCCCGGCCGTGCGGCGTCATGTCCACCACCAGCAGCCGGCCCCCCGGCCTGAGAGCCCGTCCCGCTTCGGCGAGCGCCCGGCCAGGCTCGGCCACGTAGTGGAGGACGAGGAAGAGGATCGCGGCGTCCAGCTCGCCGTCAGCCACCGGGAGTGATTCCAGCTCCCCCTGACGCAGGTCGACGTTGGCAAAGTCTCGCAGCCGGGTCTTGGCGGCGCCCAGCATTGCTCTCGACTGATCGACAGCGATCACGCGCGAGACGTACGGCGCGAGAGACGCCGCCAGCTGACCGGTTCCGCAGCCCAGGTCGCCGACCACCCAGCGTTCGTCCAGCAGTGCTGGGAGCAGGGCCAGGTCAGTACGGGACCCGAACAGCTCAGTCCGCAACGCGTCCCAGCGACCCGCCGAATTTGCAAAGAATTCCTGTGAGCGGGTGCGCCGTTCAGCGAGCACGCTGCGGAGCCGTTCGGCGTCCTGGGCTGCGGTGACATCTTCCGCGATCTGGCCGCGGACCAGTTGCCATAGTCGCCGGGCGGACGGATCGAGCGCCGCCGCGAGCGCATAGCGCCGACTGGCACCGTCCGCGCGCGCGCTTACCCAATTGTCGTCGGCCAGGAGCTTGAGGTGACGGCTGACGGTGGACTGGGGCAGTTGCAGTATGGCGCAAAGCTCGGAGACGGTGAGCTCATGCCGGTCCAGCGCCAGCAGCAACCGGGTGCGGGTGGGGTCGGCGAGGGCGCCGAGCCGGTTCAGAACGCTCGATGTATTCATCCTAGTATCCGGATACTAGGATAATTAATTCCTTGCCTGAGGGCAAGCCCGTGCGGGACCCAGGTTTTACGATTGGCCCATGGATAACATCTGCCATACCCTGGTCGGAGCCGCCCTCGCGGAAAGCGGCCTCCGGCGGCGAACCCCGCTGGCGATCCCGGTCCTGCTGATCGGGGCGAACTTGCCGGACCTCGATGTGCTCGCATACGTCCGGGGCGGCCTCTTCGCCCTCAGCTTTCGACGGGGCTGGACCCACGGCGTGCTCGCCCTGATCGTGCTTCCCCTCGTCCTCACCGGGGTGATGGTAGCCTGGGGCCGATTGATACGGAGCCGCAACCCAGTCCCACTCGACCATGCCGAGCTCCTGGCCCTCTCGACCATCGCAGTGTGGTCGCATCCGTTTCTCGATTTGCTCAACACCTACGGCGTCAGGTTACTGATGCCATTTTCCCAGCAATGGTTCTACGCCGACACCTTGTTCATCGTGGACCCCTGGCTCTGGGTCCTGTTCGGGGGTGGAGCGGTTTGGAGCTGGTTACTGCGGCGGCGAGGCAGAGCGGCAGCGGTGGCAGAGCGCCCGGCCCGACTCGCCCTCACGGGGGCGGCGGTCTATATCGGCGCGATGGGAGTTTCGGCTGCCGCAGGTAGGGGCATGGTGCACGCCGAGGCTGTCGCGGACGGTTTCAATCCTACGGCTACGATGGTCGCGCCGAGGCCGATCGATCCGTTCGAGCGCTCGGTGCTGATCAGAACCTCCGGCGGCTACCGCCTGGGCCGTCTTCGCTGGCTCGGATCTCCCTCACTCAGCCTCGACCCGAGGCCGTTGCCAACCGGGTTCGACCGTGCTGACGTTGCCATCGCGGCGGCGTCGCCGGCCGGCAAGACCTTCCTCAAGTGGTCCCGCTTCCCTGCGGCCGCGGTGCGCGAAGGAGACTCGGGAGTCGTGGTTCGCTTGTATGATCTGAGGTATGCGGGGCCGGAGGGCGATTCCTTTGCCGCGGTGGAAATTGGACTGCGTGAACGGTGAACAGTGAACGGTGAACAGGCTCCTCTGGTGAACACCTGACCTCCCGTTCACTGTTTACTGTTCACTGTTCACGCTGTTAATGCCATTCACGCCGTTAACACCGTTCACTCCCGGGGCCACTCCCGCCAGTTGGGGTGCCGTCCGCTCCTCTTCGGGCGCCGCAGCCCTCTTTCGGCGGCCGAACCGATGCTGCAGCTCGTCGAAGTACGTGTAGATCACCGGCGTCAGATACAACGTGATCAGCTGCGAAAACGCGAGGCCTCCTACCACCGCAACGCCCAGCGGCCGACGGGATTCCGCGCCGGCTCCGGCCCCCAGCGCGATCGGGAGAGTGCCCAGCAAGGCCGCCATGGTAGTCATCATGATTGGCCGGAACCGAACCAGACAGGCGTCCACAATCGCGGCCTCGGATGACTTACCCTCCTTCCGCTCGGCTTCGACCGCGAAGTCCACCATCATGATCGCATTCTTCTTGACGATGCCCACCAGCAAGATCAATCCAACGAACGCGTAGACGTTGAGATCGTATCCGAATACGAGCAGGGTGAGCAGCGCACCGAAGCCGGCCGCGGGGAGACCCGAAAGGATCGTGAGTGGGTGGATGAAGCTCTCGTACAACACGCCAAGAACCAGGTAGATCACCAGAATCGCGACGAACAGCAGCCCAAGCAGGCCGCGTTGTGCGTCCTGAAAAGCCTGCGCCGTTCCCGCGAACGACGTAGTTACGGTGGCCGGTAAGAGCTGGTCCGCCGTGCGTTGGACTGCGGTCACTGCCTCTCCCAGCGAGACGCCCGCGGCCAGGTTGAACGACAGCGTTACCGAGGGCAGCTGGCCCGAGTGATTCACGCTGAGCGGCCCGACGTCCGTGCTCGTGCGCGACACGGCCGAGAGCGGTACGAGCTCTCCCGAGCTGGAGCGAATGTAGAGCTGGGTCAGCGCGGGTAGATCCCGCTGGTACTCCGGCTGAACCTCGATGATCACCCAGTACTGATTGGTGGGGGTGTAGATGGTGGAGACCTGTCGTGACCCATAGGCGTTGTACAGCGCGCTCTCGACTTGATCGGCGGTGACGCCCAATGAAGCGGCGCGATCGCGATCTACGTCCACTCGAACCTGTGGGTTCTTGATTTGTAGATCACTGGTGACGTCGGTGAGCAGGGGGAGGGTCGCCAGCTTGCGCTCCAGCACCCCAGCGTTCTGGTAGAGCGCGTCGATGTCGGTGCTCTGGAGGGTGAACTGATACAGACTCTTGCTCACCGTCCCCCCGATGCTGATCACCGGCAGGTTCTGCAGGTAGACCCGCATTCCCGGCACCTGGCTCACCTTGGGGAGGAGCTCACGGGCCACCTCATCCGCTGAAAGCTCGCGCTCATCCTGGGGCTTGAGGCGGATGAAGAGGCGCCCCTGGTTGATGCTTGGCGTGCGGCCGCCGGCTCCGACCGAGGACATGAAGCCGGCAACGTTGGGATCCTGCTGCACGATGGCCGCGACTTTTTGCTGCAGCTGCACCATGGCATCGTAGCTGGTGCCTTCGAGCGCTTCAGTCGTGCCGATCAGCTGGCCCTGGTCTTCGCTGGGCAGAAATCCCTTGGGCACCAGCACTGCGAGCCAGAGGGTGGCGCCGAGCAGCACGAAAGACAGCGCCAGGGTTGCCAACCGATGCCGCATCACGAAGCGCAGGCTGCGATCGTACGCGTGCAGCACCCGCTGCCAGGCGCGCTCGGTCGTCTCGTAGAAACGTCCGTGCGCGGCGTGAGCGCCCGGCTTGAGATACCGGCTGCACAGCATCGGCGTGAGCGTGAGTGAGACGAAGCCGGACACGAGGATCGCGATCCCGATCGTTGCCGCGAACTCCTGGAACAAGCGGCCGATTAGTCCGCCGAGGAACAGAATGGGAATGAAGACGGCGACCAGTGAGATCGTCATGGACAGAATGGTGAATCCGATCTCGCGGGCGCCCTCCAGCGCGGCGCGCCACGCGGTCTTTCCCATTTCCATGTGGCGGACGATGTTCTCCAGCATGACGATGGCATCGTCCACCACGAAGCCCACGGCGAGCGTGAGGGCCATCAGCGACAGATTGTCGAGGCTGAAACCGAGCAGATACATGACGGCGAACGTGCCGACCAGCGACATGGGCAGGGCCATGCTCGGAATGACCGTTGCCGTGAGGTTGCGGAGGAAGAGGAAGATCACCATCACCACCAGCGAGATGGTGAGCAACAAGGTGAACTTCACGTCGTGCACGGACTCATTGATGAACAGCGACCGGTCGAACAGCAGGTCTACCTTAACCGAAGCGGGAAGCTGCGCCCGCAGGTCGTCGACTGTCTTCCGCACGGCATCCGCGACTGCGACCGTGTTGGTGCCGGGCTGCCGTTGAATCGCCAGCACGATGCCGCGCTCGCCGTTGAACCAGGCTGCGACCCGACTGTCCTGAACCCCGTCGATCACATCGCCGACGTCCTGGAGCCGGACTGGTGCGCCATTGCGCCAGGCGACCACTAAAGGACGAAAGGCTGCTGCGTTGGGAAGCTGCCCGTTGGTCTCGATCGTCCAGGCTCGATCTTTTCCCCAAAGGACACCGGTGGGCTGATTGGTGTTCCCGCTTTCCACCGCCTGCGCCACGTCGTCCAGGCCGATTTTGCGCGCCGCCAGTGCCTGAGGGTTGAGCTGGATGCGAACGGCGTACTTCTGCGAGCCGTAGACGTTCACCTGCGCGACGCCGTCCACCATCGAGATGCGCTGCGCCAGGAACGTCTCCGCGTACTCATCCACCTGTTGCAGCGGCAGGGTGGCGGAGGTGAGCGCGAAATAGATGATGGGGCTGTCCGCTGGGTTCACCTTGCGATAGCTGGGCGGTAGCATGTCCTGCGGCAGCGAGCGCAGCGTCTGCGCGATCGCCGCCTGGACGTCCTGCGCGGCGGCGTCGATGTTCCGCGTGAGATTGAATTGCAGAGTGATGGACGTTTGGCCCTGGCTCGAGGTCGACGTCATCGCGTCGATCCCTGCCACAGTCGAGAACTGCTGCTCCAACGGCGTCGCGACCGCAGACGCCATGGTTTCAGCGCTCGCACCTGGGAGGCTCGCGCTGACCTGAATCGTGGGATAGTCCACGTTCGGCAGTTGGCTGACCGGCAGGCGCTGGTAGCCCAGGATGCCGAAAATCAGGATCCCGGCCATGACCAGCGTGGTCATGACCGGACGGCGTATGAACGGCTCGGCGATGCTCACGTGCTACCCCGACTCGCCGCCCCAGTTGCCGGTGTAGCCGGCGGCGACTTGATCTCGACCTTGGCGCCGGCCGTGAGCCGGAGCTGTCCCTCAGTAACCACTTGCTCTCCCGGCTCGACCCCGCCCGCCAGAACCGTAAGATCGCCGGCAGGACGGGAGATCCGCACGTCCCGAATCTCCGTGGTCCGATCCGGCTTCACGACGAAGACAAACGAACCCTGTTGTCCCGAGATGACAGCGCTCGAGGGCACCACCAGCGCGTCCGGCTCGACGTACAGCTCGAGTGATGCCTTGACGAATTGGCCGGGCCAGAGCGCACTGTCCTGGTTGGCAAAGCCGCCCTTGAGCATGACGGTGCCCGTCGCCGAATCAACCGCATTGTCAACGAAGCTCAGCGTTCCCCGCGAGGGGGTCGTTGCGCCCGGCGCCTGGGCGGTGACGGTGAGCGGCCGGTTGCGGTAACGCTGAATGAGAGCGAGCTGCGTCCCTGGAACGGCAAAGCGAACCAGGATCGGATGAATGCGATTGATCGCGACCAGAGGAACGCCCGCCCCCCCGCGCACCAGGTTTCCCGGCTTGACCAGTAGGCCGCCCGCTTTGCCGCCGATAGGCGAGCGAATAGTGGCGTTCTCCAGGTTGATCCGAGCGCTTTCCACGGCGGCTTCATCGGCCTTGACCGATGCCGCCTGTGCCCCGGCAGTGGCCCGCGCCTGCTCCGCCTGCTGGGTCGTCACGTACTCCTTCGCAGCCAGCTGCTCGTACCGCTGCGCGTCCTGCTTCGCCGCGGTAAGCTGCGCCTGATCCCGCGCCAGCACTGCCCGCGCCTGCTCTAGTGCCGCGCGATACGGAGCAGGATCGATCTCGAACAGCACCTGTCCCGGGCGAACCTCGTCACCTTCCTTGAAACCGACCCGAAGCAGATAGCCGGTCACCTGCGATTCGACCGCCACCGCCTCCAGCGGCTCGACGGTCCCGTTCGCCTCCAGGGTGAAGGGGACGGAGCGCCGCTCGGCTGTGGCGGCGACTACCGGCACTGGGGGCAGCTCGCGGCGGGGCGTCCTGTTGCAAGCGCTCGATAGAGCGCCGAAGGCTGTCAGAAACAGCAAGAACGTTCGCTTCTTCATTGACGCGGAATGCTCTCCACGGTATCGGCCGACATCCGGAGGTCCGTTCCACCTCTGGGGTCGAGGGCGCCAGCGTCATGCGCGAGCTGCGCGAGCGAGATGTACCAGGCTAGGCGGCTCTGCACTACCTGCGACCTTGCCCCCGCCAAGGCACCCTGGGCCGCGAGCAGGTCGAGCACGGTACCGACGCCCGCTTTGTAGCGGGCGAGGGCGACCTCGGTCGATTGCGACGCGCTCGCAACCAAGTCGTTGCTGGTCTGCACCCGCCGCGTCGCCGTCTGCAGTGCATAATATGCGCTGAACACCTGGTAGGTGATCTGCTGTTCCAGGCTACGCTGCTGAGCTGCCGCGGCGTCGGCCAGATACTCGGCCTGCTTCTGCGAATATTCCCGGCCGAAGCCGTTGAACAACGGTACCGTCAAGCCCACGCCGATGTTGTAGCTGTCGCCCGCGCTCCCCCGACCGGCGACATCCGTGTGCGCCGCCGTCCCCGTCGCGGTGATGGACGGGAGCCGGCTGCCGCGAATCTCGCGAATTCGGGCTCGGGCAGCTTCTGCCTCGGCCCGCGCGGCGGCCAAGTCGGGCCGGTCGCGGACCGCCCGGTTGATAACCGCTTCGACGCTGTCGGCGACGCCGGCGATGGGTCTCAGCGCTCGCACGCTGTCCACATCGTAGGGAACATTCGCGCTCAAGCCGAGCGAGACGGCCAGCGCCCCGCGAGCGGTCAGCCGACTGCCTTCCAGCGTATCGAGCGAGAGCCGTGCCTGGGACAGGGCGGTCCGCGCCTGCAACACGTCCGCGATCGTCGCCGCACCGACTTGTCGCCGTGCCTCGGCGGCTTCCAGGTTTGCCTGGGCATCCTTGACGGACGCTCGTTGCGCGGTGAGGAGCGCCCCGGTCGCGATGTAGTTGAAGAACGCGACCTGCGCTTGCAGCACGACATCGGCGATGGTCGCGTTGTGAGTCCAGTCTGCCGAAAGCAGGGCCTGGCGGGCGGACTCGATCGAGCCGCTCCGACCCCCGAAGTCCCAGAGCAGCCATGACAGGGTAGCACTGGGGCCGTATACAGTTTGCGATACGGCCACACGTCCGCTGGTCGCCGCAGTCTTGATCCGAGTGGCCGAATAGTCGGCGTCCAAAGTCGGGTAGTAGGCCGACTTGGACGCTCCGTAAGCAGCTGCGGCGGCTCGTGCATTGGCCCATGCCTGCGC
>JBKPOS010000077.1:0-5126 GCA_046733215.1 Gemmatimonadota bacterium | reverse complement strand
ACTCCTTCGTCGGCAGCGTCAGATGTGTATAAGAGACAGCTGACAATCAGTCCAAACTGCAGGTAGTTGACGTCCCTTAATCCTCGAACTCGATAGTTGTCGCGGACGTACGATGGCTGAAACGACACGTGCTTCAGGAGTGGCACGGTAGCGCCAGCCATGACTCGCGTTCTGGTCCACCCACCATTTCCGCCATTTCCGCGGTCGTAAAACGCTTCAAAGCTCGCGAACGGCTTCCAGATGTGGCCATCAACCATGAGGGGATGTGCAATCGCAATTCGCTGGCGATAGCGGTCGATGTCACCGGTCTGAAGAAACCTCCTGACATACATGTTGCGGTCGGAGATCTCGAGTCTGCGAACGGAGAACTTCAACGTCCCGTCAATTCGGAATTGGTTCTCTTCGAGGGTGTCAAAGAAGCCTGCAGGTCGTTCGGAGACTGTATTGAGACCGCTTGGAGGGACCTCGTAGTACAGATAGCTGGGAGTAATCGTCAGAAACTTCGTCATCCGAACAGGGACGTCAACCTGCGCCACGGGTGCTGCCACTTCGCCGTAGTAGAAGCCGTAGACGTTTAGAGCGACCCGGTCTCCTACAGGAGTGAGGAGCCCGAGAAAGCCGCCTGGGACAAATAGGGAGCCACGTCCCTCGCTCGCGTCAGGGGCAGCAGGTGCAGCAGGTGCGTCGAGTTCCTGCGCAGCACAAGGCGCGGCCAGCGACACCACCCAGATCACCAGAACACTTGTCACGACGCGCCGCATAGCTCTTACAAGTCGCTGCATACCACCTCCCTGAACATCGCCCTCGAGGCGACATCTCTGCCGACCTCCTCGTGAGGTCCGCAGCATCACGTGCCCTGAGAAGGCAACGGCGATGCCGGGGCGTGATCCTCGCGAAACCGCGTGAATGCGCGTCTGTCTTCATGACTGTCGGCACAACGACCGTGTGTTTCCGCGCGGTGCGTGCGGAAACGCGCGGCGGGTCTCACTGTTCCAACGAAAAAGAGTGGAGAGATTCGGTGATCGGCGAGGGCATCACCTTTGCGGTTGCAGCAATCCGCGACAGTCGCGCCGACATAAGGTGGCGCGACAGCACAGGAGAACTTGAAGATGCGACGTCAGAAGTTCACAACGATTCTCTGTGGCGTTCTGGCCTTCGCGTGCGTGGCCAAGGCCGGCCTGGCGCAGACCCAAGCGTCAACCTCCGCACCACCGTCCGGAGACCAGTCTGCCGCCGCACTGGCCCAGCAGGCGAGTAATCCGCTCGCCAATAGTTGGACGCTGCAGCTACAGCAGAACAACAATTGGACGGACATGCCCCGTGGCGACGATGCCACTCGGCTGCAGAGCAATCTGCTGTTCCAGCCGTTGATTAGTCTGAGGCTCACCGAGAAGCAGGGGCTGATCATCCGGCCCATTGTGACAGCCGTTAATTCCATCCCCCTTCTCAATCAGAGCGGGCAGAATGAGCGGACCGCCGGGTTCGGCGACACCGTTCTCGCATTTGCGCTGCCGCGTTCGCTCTTCGGCGGCCGGCTCATGGTCGCAGCAGGCCCGACGTTCATCTTCCCGACAGCATCGCAGGATCTCCTCAGCCAGCACACCTGGCAGGTGGGGCCTGATGCGGGGGCCGTGTTGCTCGGTAAACACTTCATCACCTATGCCTTCGCACAGCAATGGTTCAAGGTCGGCGGCGACGGCCGGGACACCAACCAGATGAGCGGAACCTTCAACTTCACGTACTTGTTCGACAACGGGTGGACGCTCGGGACGCAGCCGAATCTTTCCGTGGATTGGAAGGCGCCCGGAGGTGAGCGAGGGACGTTTGGGATCGGGCCACAGGTGGGCAAGATGTGCAAATGCGGAGGCCTGCCGACGCTGTTGCAGCTGCAGGTTCAGTACTACCCGATTCGTCCAGACGTCGGCGGTCCGAAGTGGAATATTCAGCTGCAAGCGAGTCCGACGATTCCCGCCCTCCTCAAGAAAGCTCTCTTCTGAGTTCAGGCCCACGAAAGGAAAGCGAGATGCGACGAAAGATTACGTATTGGGGAGCGACGGGTCTCGTGGCCATCGTGCCGCTGCTCGCCGCCTTTGCCTACTTGACCGCGGCCCCTCAGGCGGTCGAGAACTTCCGCCACGTGGGATATCCACAGCAGTTACGTATCCTCCTCGGGATCGGGAAGCTGGCCGGAGCCATCGTGCTGCTCCTGCCACGGTTGCCGACGTTGAAGGAATGGGCCTACGCAAGCTTTACCTTCATGTGGATCTCAGCATCCGTGGCGCACTATCTGGCGGGTGACGGAGCGTTGTTCCTACTGCCCCTCGCTTTGATCGGGTCGCTGGCGGTGTCGTACGTCACGCGTCCGGCGTCTCGGCGCGGTTCGGCGCCGTCGATGATGGCGGTCGGCGAAGGTGTCCGAGCGGCCTGAACACTTTGAAGGTTTCCACGAGCGGCGAGGAGCGTTGACGTGAGCCAAGCGTCATGTATGCCCTTCACCAACGCGAATGCGAGCCGCAATCCCCGCCGCGTGAAATAACATCGAATGAAGACGTCGCACGTTCCCCATCGAGAATCTGATCGGGAGACGACCGTTGCTGACCGTCACGGCGTCGTTGCGCTTCGCTCCCGACGCGATCGCTGAGGGCGTGCGGCGTCTCGGATGGATTGCGCTCATCTACACGATCGGGTACATCACGGTTCCGCTGACCAGGCTGATCCTCAGAGGCGTGCGCGCACCATCGACTCGTACGAGTGCGTCATCCCGACGTGTTCGGCGTCGCCACCGCTTCAACCTGCAGATGAAGGATGCGCGTGAGATCGGCAGCTACGAGCTGATCGAGCCGATTGGCGCTGGCGGGTGGGGAAGTATGCTGGGTGCAGCACGCCTATCGCGGGTCTGTGCCAACGCACGAGCGCGGATCCGCACACGGCGGTGCCGCACTTCGGCCGAGCTGGAGCTCCATATCGGCGACGAGCCGATCGACGCTGTTCCGCACTGCCGTCGTCAGGCCGTTCACCAGACCAGCCACGTCGCGTTGTTCGAGGGCGACGCGTTCGGTGACCGTGCTACTCCACACGACGGAGCCGGTTCGAGTATCACGTAACTGAGCAGAAAGAGCGCACACGGCAGCGACGCGACGGCCTTCATCCACCTCCTCGAGCCGATCGATCGTGCCGTTGAGCACGAAATCGGTCGCGACGTGCGAGTCGGCACCGGTGACGCTGGCGAAGACCGATCGCGATCGAACGCGATCAGCGAGATAGTGCGCGACCATCTCGCGCGGGCTGACGGCCCAACGGTGGTACTCGTAGAAGGCGATTTCGGCCGGGGTTGGGCGATAGACGATGCGGTCTGCGCAAAGGTAGTCAGGACAGCCTAATTCGGCGACCCCAACGGTACCGATGCTGCGCGCCGGCGCAGGGGCCTGAACTGATGGCTCGAAGTTCAGGATGTAGTGCGCGGGATAATGGACGCTGCCGCATCCGCCGATGGCCAGTGCTCCAAATAGGGCGAATGCGGCGCGCAGTGCGCCTTCACGTCTGTTCGTCATCGCGGTACCTTTCTGTCCTGGGGTTGGGAAGTCCGAATGAGATTCCACGGGCGTTCCTTCAGCGTCTCGCTGAGCGCCCGAACATTGTCGGACGCCGTTCGCAGCGACCGCACCGTCTCTTGGATGTCACCTTCGTTGTCGCCAACTACTCGCTGCAGGCCGTCGACGAGCGCCCGCGCGCCCTCGAGCGTGCGCTTCAACTCAGCCAGATCCTTAGTCAGTGGCTCGCGAACCTCGTCCACCGTCGTGTTCACATTGGTGACCGTCTGATCGAGGTTGGTTATTAGTGGCTTGACCGACCCCACGAGTTCGTCGGCGTGACCGGTGAGCGCAGTCATGCGGTCGGTGATTTGCGCGATCTTCGGCGACTCTCGCCGCATCGTCGTGTCGAGTTCGGCGAGAACGGCCGCGATGTGCTTCTGGTTCGTCGTTCCGCTGATTGCGCTGAGGTTCGCGAGTACCACGCGCGCGTCGGCCGCGATGGCGGGGACTTCCTGCTTGAGTTCGGCCATCAGATCGCTGGCGCTGTCGGCTACCGTCGCCAGCCGGGCTGCAATCTCGTCCTGGCTGACCGCCTCCCGCGATTGCACATCCTCGCCCGGGCGAAGACGACGGGCGGTATTGCTGCCGCTGCTGACGAAGAGCGCCGGACCGCCCATGAGAGTGACGTGGCCAACCCGCGCGATGCACTCCTCGTTTACAGGCGTGCCGGCCGTCACCGAGAACATGATCTCGATCCGGGTGGGGTCTGTGGGTGAGGGCCGCACCGAGATCACCTGCCCGACACGAATGCCCGCAAACAATACCGGTGTGTCTTGCGCGAGACCGCCCGCGTAGCTCACGCGTGTCGCGTAGACCACCTGTCCGCGCACGTTTTGGGTTTTGCGCACGGCATACACCGCCGTGCCGAGGACCAGCAGGCTGACGATGAGGAAGACGCCGACTTTTGCTTCAGTGCTCATAATGAATCCGCCGAAGGAAAGCTGCCGCAAACCCGTCGACCGTTTCCCGTGGTGCGGGGTCGGGTTTGCGTTCGAGAAACTGCCGCACGCGGGGATGATCCGTTGCCAGGAATTCCTCGCGCGTGCCAACCGTGATGAGTCGACCGTCGTGCAACAGAGCGATCCGGTCACCAATGTGCAACGCGCTCTCCATCGCGTGCGTGACGACGAGGATGGTCATGCCGAAGCCGCGCTTCAGAAACAGAATGAGCTCGTCGAGGCCGGCAGAGACAATCGGATCGAGTCCGGCCGACGGCTCGTCGAACACAAGGATGTCAGGATCGAGCGCCATGGCGCGGGCGACTGCCGCGCGCTTCTTCATCCCGCCGGATAGCTCGTGGGGAAAGAAGTCATTCTCGTTCCCCAGACCGACGGCCTTGAGCTTCATCCACACCATGAGCGCGATGATCGGATCCGCAAGCTGCGTCAGCTCCTGGAGCGGCAGTGCGACGTTCTCGCCGATCGTCATCGAACTGAACAGCGCCGACCCCTGAAATGCGACGCCGATGCGCCTGCGAACCGCAGTCAACTCGGATGCCGCACAGGCGGTGATGTCCACGCCGTTCACGAGGAT
>JBKPOS010000076.1:0-6590 GCA_046733215.1 Gemmatimonadota bacterium | reverse complement strand
TGGTTCGACCACGTTCCTTTCGCCCGACACGTTCCGCAACGCGCAGCAGTCGATCTGCGCCGAGGACGTCGTCAGTCTCATGGACGCGCTCAAGATCAAGAAGGCGATCCTTGGGGGTTTCGACATCGGGTCGCGAACGGCAGCCGTCGCGGGAATTCTTTGGCCCGACCGCGTCAAAGCCTTGGTGCTCGTGAGCGGTTACTTGATCGCCAACGTGCCGGCGAACGCGCTGCCGGCGCCGCCGAAGGCCGAATACGCTTTTTGGTACCAGTGGTACTTCTCGACGAAGCGCGGCGTGCTCGGCTACACGCAGAACACCTACGATTTCAACAAGCTCGTCTGGTCGCTCCAGTCGCCGAAATGGCACTTTGACGATGCGACCTTCGACCGCACGGCGGCGTCGTACAAGAATCCCGATCACGTGGCGATCGTGATACACAACTACCGCTGGCGCATTGGCCTCGCCTCAGGCGACCCGAAATACGACAGCCTCGAGAACAAGCTCTACGCGGGCCCCGTCATCACTCAACCCACGATCACGATCGCGAGCGATTTCGACGGCGCAAATGCAAGCGGCACGGCGTATCGGAACAAGTTCACCGGGAAGTATTCGCATCAGGTCCTCGACGGGATCGGTCACGACGTGCCGCAGGAGGCACCCCAGGCGTTCGCTGAGGCCATCATCGAAGTCGCCGGCTACTAAGCCCTGCATGCGCAACAGCGTCGATCAAGTGCGCCGACTCATCCACTCAGTTGTTGTGGTCGATCCGGAACAGCCAGGGCTCGAGGCGGCTCCATCGTTAAGCAGCGACCCCCGCCTTCGGCTGGCCAGTCCCCAACCAAGCCCCTATTGCAGTCCAGCCTCCGCCGTCACATCGGCTGAATGAACGTGGTCATGCGCACCTTCGCGAGCGGTTCCTGCGCGAAGCCCGCACTGCAGCGAAGCTCGGCCATCCCAACATCGTGCCCATCTATGCCGTGGACGACGCGGAGGGCTTTGTCTTCTACGTAATGGCCTACGTGGAGGGCGAGACGGTCGCTAGTCGAAAGGCCGGAGGTGCAGGAGTAGCCCCGCGCGCATCGCGACCGGCTTGCCAACGCGTTCGTTTGATCCCAGCCCCCGCCGAGCGTATGGTTAGACAACGAGCTGGTGGACTGGTTCAACGCCGTGGATCTCACCTATCGCGCGGACCTCCGCGAGCTGAACGAGCTCAACTTCGCGCGCTTCGACGCGAAGCTGGAGCAGCGCCTGGTGGAGTTACGCGCGGAGCTCCGCCAGGAGATTGCCGGACTCCGCCTTGAATTCCGGACCGAACTCCAGCAGGTGCGCACCGAGCTGGTGCGATGGATGTTCGGCTTCTGGGTGACTACCCTCCTCACCATGGCCGGCCTGATGGTCGCGCTGCGTGCCCGCTGAATCAGCAACGCTTTTCCCGGTGGTCTTTTGGAGTGCACACGAAGCCACCCTGAGCCCAGAGTCCGCGCCGAGCAGTCCGGGCCTGCGCAACTGCTCTACGAATCCGCTCCACATATCGCACGTTGGGTGAATAGACCAGGGTAGTGGCATAACCTTCTCGAGCCATCTCCTCGTTCACCATCCGACCGTCAGGCAGAAAGGCATACGCGAGCGTCCGGCCATATCGGTCGGTCGGCTGGACATCAAGCTCCAACGCTACACGGCTCCTTAACGGCAGGAGCCTTTCGATCGCCGCCTTGGCTTGTCGGCCGAAAGGAAATTGATCCCGCTCCGGCGCGTCGATCAGGAGCAGCCTGACTTTGACGTCATCGGGGCAACGGGCCCAGAAAGTGTCTCCGTCGGTGATATGCGAGACAACGCAGTCGATCCGCTGCTGGGCGCCGAGCACCGGCGGGCACCACAGGCCGAGCAGTTGCAGGATGAGCCAGCAGGCTCTCATCGCGCGCAAGCTCACGCGGCTCCGTGCTAAGCTGGGCGATTGAAATGACATAGTGACATAACGAACAGGGGAGGTGAGTCGCCTGCGCCACTGCGTCAGAGCGTCCGCCAGGTTACCTTTAACACGTCGGGTCCATGGAGTACCCGACCGCGCCTGCCTCCGTCCGATGAGGAGACTCGTGTGAGCCTCCCCCTCTCCCATCGTGACTCTCCTGTGTCTGGCCCAAAAGCCGAGCAGCACCGCCTCACCATCCGGGGGCGAGAGCTTCACTTTGTCGCCTACGAAGGCATCCCTGCGAACACCCGTCGCGGAGACCCCGCGGTGCCACCCACCTGGTATCTCATGAGCTGGGGTAAACGGCACAAGGTAATGGAGTATCTGATCGGCCAGCCGGCTGAAGAGCGAGACGCCGCGTTGCGAAAATGGGCCGAGGAAAACGCTGTCGGTCCCAACAGCGACGAGAAGGTCCGCGCCAGCTTCCGCAAGCAGACGGCCGACGTCCGACGGGAAGCTTGGTGGCCGGCTAGCTACTAAAGGAAAGAGAATCCCATGTTTCTCCTCACCCTGGCACTCCTGGCCGGTTCGCCGGACAGCGCCGTCGTTCGCGACATCGAGGTCGCGCCCGGGGAAACGCTGCGAACTACCACGATAGGCTCGGGGCAGCCGCTGGTCCTCATCCCCGGCATCTTCGGCGCCGCCTTCGGCTATCGCACCGTCACCGGCCCGCTGGCTGCTCGCGGCTACCAATGCATCATCATCGAGCCGCTCGGCTACGGCTGGTCGTCCCACCCCAAACACGCGGACTACTCCTTCACGGCACAGACGGAGCGCGTCAGCCGAGCGTTGGATCAGCTGGGGGTCACGCGAGCGCTGTTCGTGGCCCAGTCGAGCGGCGCCTCTATTGCGTTCCGACTCGCCATCGCCCGGCCCGGCTTGGTTCGCGGACTGCTGTCGATCGACGGCGGCCCGGCGGAGACGGCGGCGACCCCGGGCATGCGCAAGGCGTTCAGCCACGGCACCTTTCTGGCAAAGCTCGTGTTCGACGAAACGATGCTCCGGAGTGAGGTGCGGCAGGAAATCGTCCGCAATTCAGGGGATACCAGCTGGGTGACCGACGCCGTGATCCATGGATACACCGCCGGTCAGACCGCCGACATGCACGGCTCGATCGACGCATTCCAGCAGATGTCGAAGTCGATCGAACCCGCAACGCTTGCCGACCGGCTGCACGACTGCACGGCGCCGGTGCTGTTGCTCATCGGCACGGTGCCGCATCCCGCCGGGATTGGCGCTGATGAGCGGGAGCTGCTCAAGGCGAAACTTCGGTACTTCAAGACCGAGCGCGTGCGCGGTTCGGGCCAGTACATCCAGGAGGAACAGCCGGAGGCCGTAGTCGCCGCGGTGGCCCGGCTGGATAAGGCGGCGCCTTGATCGCGCTTACAAAGCCGATGCTCGGAGGTTATATTGTCACCCTGTGAGTGCGCGATGCACCCACATCCGACGTGAATTTGAGGGGCTGGCGTTGGCGCCGGCCCCTTTTTCATGTCCCAAGCGTAGTCGGCCGGTACGGCGTATGTCCGCACTCCGATTACACACCACCAAGGAGTAGGAACAATGCGTACGACCGGCACGGTGAAGTGGTTCAACGACGCCAAGGGCTTCGGCTTCATTACGCCCGAAAACGGTGAGAAGGACTGCTTCGTCCATCATTCGGCAATTCAGGCTCAGGGCTTCAAGAGCCTGGCCGAAGGTGAGCGAGTCGAGTTCGACGTTGTGCAGGGCCAGAAGGGCCCGGCGGCGGAGAACGTCACCAAGATCGGGCAGTAGCCCGATTCCGACCCACGCAGTAACGGCGGCGGCCGGTTCGCCTGGTGCGAGCCGGCCGCCGCTATTTCGGAGCGCTGATGAGCGCTCGAGCAAGGATGGCTGAATGACCGAAGTCAGGTTGAACGAAGGGGACAGCGTGGACTATGCGCTCAAACTCTTCCGGCGCAAGCTGCAAAAGACCGGGCTCTTCCAGGAGCTCCGTCGACGGCGGTTCTACGTCAAGCCCAGCGCGGCTCGGCTGCTCAAGTCTGCCGCGGCGCGGCGGCGCAAGCGCAAGCGGGCTCGCGCTCACAACCCCTGGTAGCCGCCCGGCACAGCCGCCCATGATGTGGGAGACGGCCTGGCGGCCGTCGTCCTTTAGGCAGGGGCACGCGATGGCCGCGGGGCCAAGGTCCAGAAATGGGATCGCCAACGACACCGGTTTGTGAAATCCCCGGCTGCGGGAAGCCGGCAGCTCTCGCGATGCAGGCGGCGCCAGACGCGTCCGGGAAGGAGCATGTCCTCTGCGAGGCGCACGCCTCGTGGATGGCTATTCGGCTCGGAAGGGCGGGCGTAAGCTACACATCCCGACCGCTGGCGGCCGCCTGAGTCCACCATGTCTTTGCCTGCTCCTCGCCCCAGGGCTCGACCTCGATCGCCCCCAGTGACCGGTCCAGCTCCGCTGCACTCTGCGGCCGATCCTCCGGCTGCTTCGCGAGACACGCCAGCACCAGTTGCTCCAGCGCCCGCGGCACGTAGACCTCGGTGCGCATCGAAGGCGGCACCGGCTCGGCCCGGAGGTGCCTCGCCACCATCTGGAGTGGGGTCTCCGCGTCGAACACCACTTGGCCGGTGAGCAGGTAGTAAGCGACACAGCCCAGCGCGTAAAGGTCCGCCCGTCCATCGACCGACTCGCCCATCGCCATCTCCGGCGCCATGTAAGCCGGCGTTCCCGGAGTGAGCCCGGCCGCCGTCGCGAGGGAGTGTTCTTTGCTCTCGCCCGCCACCGCCTTCACCAGCCCGAAGTCGAGCACTTTGACGAAGTCGTGGCGGAGTCCGACCCGTCCCAGATGGATGTTCGCAGGCTTGATGTCCCGGTGTACCAGGCCGCGGACATGAGCCTCTTCCAGCGAGTCGCACACCTGCCGCAGGATGTGAATCACGCGCCCCGCGCAGACCGGGCCGTGCCGGCGAACCAGCGACTCGAGATCCATCCCCTCCAGTAGCTCCATCACGAAGTAGAGCGTCTGGTCTTCGGTAACGCCGAAGTCATACAGCTCGACCGTATGCGGAGACCTCAGGTTGGCGGCCGCCTCGGCCTCGCGCCGAAAGCGCTTGATGGCAAGCTGCGCCGTCCCGTTGTCCGCCGCACCGAGCATCTCGGGGCGGATCAGCTTGATCGCCGCCGGCCGCGCGAACATGCGGTGCGTGGCCCGGTAGACTTCTCCCATGCCGCCGCGTCCGAGCAGCTCGCCCAGCTGGTAGCTCCCCATCTCCCGCGCCCTGGCGATCTGCTGCCCCAGGCCGGTCCAGACGTAGGAAATCACTGCCGCGACCCCGGCGAGCAGGTAGTCGGGATAATGCATCAGCAGCACGTCGCTCGCGGAGCCGAACTCCCAGGTTCCCCGGGCTCTCGCTATCAGCATGCCCAGTGGGTTCATGGAGACCGCGATGAGCGCCGCTGCCAGGGTCTTGGTCGGGGTGCTCGGGACGATCGCGGCAAACATCAGGACGACGGCCCCGATCCAGGTGATCATGGGCGACACCTGCCAGTCCTTCGGCACGGGGTCCCAGTGGATCATCAGGCCGACGGCCGCTGCGGTGAGCACCATGTAGGCGAGCCCCAGATCCAGAACGAACCGGGGGTCTCGCTCGGCCCTGCGAGTGTAGGAGAACAGCCCGAGCGACAGGGCCACGCTCACCGCCGCGATCGCGTCGTCCGCGTCCAGGCGGAGCCAGCGCGGGTCTCCGTGGGTCATCGCCCGAAGCGCCAGATGATCCGCCACCGAACCGACCAGCCAGAGCGTGGCCGCGAGGAGAGACATGACCCCCAAGCGCCGGGACGCCTCCCGGAGCAGATCCGCGGGAAGGGCGCGCGGCTGCTCGCGCGAGATCCTGAGTTCCGGCGGCGTGCTGGGCGGGAGAGGGCCTATGAAGTGGGGGCTGGCCATGACTTCCTTCATGAGAACGGCATCCGAAAAAGTCAAACGCCCCGGAAAATGCTTCCCGCGGCGCTGGCTCACATCGAGATCGAGGGCGGCGGATCAGTACATCCCGCCCCACTCAACCGATCTTGGCGAGAATGTCGGACGCCTTGATGATGATCAGGACGTCATCGCCAACCCGATAGGGTATACCGCTGTATTGACCGTAGATCACCGTGTCGCCCACCTCTACGTCGAGCTTGATCCGTTCGCCTCTCCAGATCCGGCCGGGCCCGACGGCCAGAACCTTCCCCTGCGTCGGTTTTTCCTTGGCG
This sequence comes from Gemmatimonadota bacterium, assembly GCA_046733215.1. GTDB lineage: Bacteria > Gemmatimonadota > Gemmatimonadetes > Gemmatimonadales > GWC2-71-9 > DASQPE01. Next base: position 389 of record JBKPOS010000076.1, on the reverse strand, counting down.
GTATCCGGGATGTACAGCGGACCCCGCATCGTCTCCGCCTCCTCAGCCGGCTGGATCAGTACGCGGTCTCGAAGCGGTTGGATCTTAACCTTGGGTTCGGCCTTGGCAGCGGTGGACATTGACCCCTCCCCTCGGGTCAGACGTGGTGAGATTTCACGTCCGTTGCCCGCGTGGTTCGGCGATCGTGTGGTAGCCCATCAGGACGAATACCGCAAAGGTTGCGGCCATCACCAGGCTCCACCAGCTCAGTCCCGTTACCGGCGGCGGGCCGAACTGGTCGAACAGCCACCCGCCGAGGAGGGCGCCCACCACTCCGAGCGCGACGTTTATCGCCACGCTCTCGCCAGCTTTGTTCACGATCTTGCTCGCCACGAAGCCGACGATCAGAC
>JBKPOS010000075.1:0-18281 GCA_046733215.1 Gemmatimonadota bacterium | reverse complement strand
ACGCAGCGCCGAAGGTTCTGCAACACACTCGAGAGCACCGTCACCAGATAGACCTCGGCCTCGAGCCGGGATCCGGTCATGCCAATCGGTTCGCTGATCCCACCCTGCTGGTCGATGATGTAGTCGAGGGGAATCGCATGGAGCAACTCATGGTCCCGGCCAAACGAGATGTTGCTGGCCATGTCGTTCACCCGCGCCACGTCGCCGGTCCGGATCTCGTCGCCGTTGACCGACACCATCCCATGGGAGCTGCGGCCCGAGACGTGCTCGCCCGCGATGCCGCAATAGAGCGTGCCCACATCCACGCCGGCCATACGTTGGGCATCACGCATTGCCTTGTCGATGGCGCGGGTGGTCTCCTCCATATCGCGGACAACGCCCCGGCGAATCCCGTGCGTGCGCTCGACGCCAAGGCCGAGAACCTTGGCGCCGGCGTCGCGCCCGTCGCCGGCGACTTCCGCAATGATGCCGACGACCTTGGTCGAACCCAGGTCGAGACCGGCGACCAGGCGCTGAGGCTGTGGGCTCACGCGCCTGCCCAGCGCACGATCACCTGCCCCGCGAATCGCCCGTCCAGCTCCCGATACGCGCGCTGCTGCCGGGCGAGGTCCTGTGCGACCGCCGTCACCGCTCGTACGTCCTCCGTCGTTGCGTTGGCCGAAAGCCAGAAGCGCCGTCCTTCGACATCGAGCAGGACATCGTCCTGAATCAGCGATGCGGTCACGATGCGACCGAAGAGCGCCGGATCCGCCATCCGCATGCTCGCCAGCACTCGCGTGAGTCCCGAATCCGCACTGGTGGCGATCGGGAGATCGGGCGCGACCTGAGCCGGATCGTACGGCAGCACCCGTCCATGGTCATCGACCGGCGTGAGTGCGCCGCGACGCTGTATCAGGGCGACCGGCTCCGTCTCGGACAGCGTCACGGTCAGCGTGCCCGGAAGCCGTCGTCCGACCTGGACGCCCAGGATTCCGGGCACTGCTCGAAGCCGGTCCTCCATTGTACTCAGATCGTCGAACACACTGGCCTCACGCCGCAAGGCCAGCGCGGCCGTGATCGTTTTCGGCGTGAGATAACGAGCGCCGGTGATCTCGATCCGCCGAACCCGGAAGTAATCGAGCTGGCGAAGTGCTCGGGGACCACCCCACCAGACGACCGCGACCAGAGCCAGGGCGCCGAGAATCGTCCAGGCAAACTTCAGGCGGCTTGCAGCCACTGCACCAACTCGCGGCCGACGCGGGTGATGTCACCGGCGCCCAGCGTCAGCACGACATCTCCGGGCTGAAGAAGCGCCAGCACCCGCCGTCCCACCGCGGGCCGATCAGCCTCGAAGATGGTATCCGCTCCCGCCCGCTCGGCCGCCTCGGCGACCTGCCGTCCGCTCACGCCGGGGATCGGCTGTTCTCGAGCGGCGTACACCTCGGTCACGACCACCACGTCGGCCTGGGCCAACGCCTCGCCCATCGCGACCCCGTGCGCGGCCGTGCGAGAGAACAGGTGCGGCTGGAAAACTGCTACGAGCCGGCGGCTCGGAAAAGCCTGGCGTGCGGCAGCGAGGGTTGCCGCCAGCTCCGATGGGTGGTGGGCGTAGTCGTCGACGATCTCGACGCCCTTGAACTCACCCAGTCGCTCGAAGCGACGCCCCACACCGCAGAACCCCCGCAGGGCAGCGAGAGCGGGCTCGAGCTGCCCGGGGGCAATGTGCAGCGCGGCCACGAGCGCGCCGGTTGCGTTACGAAGGTTGTGTAATCCCGGTACGGCAAGACGGAGCCGGGCGACCCCCACGCCCGGGAGAGAGACATCGGCCGCCGTCTCGCCCGGAGTCTGGCTGACGTTCCCGATGCGGATATCCGCATCGTCGGAGAGCCCGAAGGTTCGAGCCCGCGATCCGAGCCTCGCGGCGACGCGTCGGGCACCTTCGTCGTCGGCGCCGATCACGACCAGCTCGGCTCGGCTGGCAAATTCCACGAACGCGCCCTCCAGCGCCTCGAGCGAGCCGTAGCACTCCAGATGATCCGGCTCGACGTTGTTGACGACGGCAACTGTGGGGTGCAGCGTCAGGAAAGCCTGGTCGTATTCATCGGCCTCGACCACGAACAGCGAGTCACCGGCAATGCGGGCGTTGCCGCCCCACGATCCGACTCGACCACCCGCGATGCCAGTCGGATCCAGTGCGGCACCGGCGAGCGCTTCGGTGGTCATCACCGTCGTGGTGGTCTTGCCGTGGGTACCGCTGATTGCGACGACCGTACGCCCCGCCACCAATTCGGCCAGCGCAACCTTACGAGGAACCACTGCGAGTCCGAGCGCGCGAGCTCGGCTCAATTCCGGGTGGTCTGCGGCAACCGCCGCGGTGTGAACCACCGCACGTACCTTGTCCAGATGTGCCGGGGAATGCCCGGCTGCGATGGGGACACCGAGAGCCGCCAGATCAGCGGCCCCCGAGGGGTCAGCGTCGCAGCCGGTGACGGCGACTCCGCGGCGGGAGGCGATGAGGGCCAGACCGCTCATGCCGGCGCCCCCTATCCCCATGAAGTGGACGGGGCGCCGATCCGCAGAGTCGAACAGTGGCATGATGAATGAGCTAATGTAAAATCTCACCTTGGTTTGCAACAGCCCAACGTCATCCGGCCAGCGTCAAAAGTTTGGACGCGATCTCATGCGATGCTTGAGGTCTGCCGCGGCTCCGCGCGGCATTGGCGACCGCGAGCCGCCTGGGTCGGTCGCCCAGCATCCGTGCCACTTCTGAGCGGAGCCGCGCCGCGGTCAACTGCGATTGCGGAAGGAGCACCGCGGCCCCCGCCTGCTGCAGCACCCGGGCGTTATGCGTCTGGTGATCGGCCGCGGCCGTCGGCAGCGGAACCAGCACGCTCGGCAGCCCCCAGGCGCACAGCTCGGCCACTGTGATCATCCCTGCCCGCGACACGACCATTTCGGCGACCGCGTAGCCATCCGCCATCGGATCGAGAAAATCGATCACCTGAATTGCCGGCGGCGCGTGATACCGGGTGAACTCGGCGTGAGTCCCCCGCCCGGTGACCCACAGCAGAACCGCGTTGGTCGGTGGCGCTTCGTCGAGCCATGCAGCCGTCGCGCGGTTGAGCGCGAGCGCCCCCTGGCTTCCCCCGGTGACCAGAACGACGGGATCATCGCGCACCAGTCCGAAGCGCTGTCGCGCCGCATAGTGCCGACCGGGATCGGGAGGCGTTATTGGATTACCAGTGTCGAAGAATTCCGTTTGCGGGCCGGCTCGAAGGAGGGTTCGCGCTTCGGGAAGTCCCAGGTATACGTGCCGCGCAAATCGGCTCAAGAGCCGGCTCGCCATCCCTGGATAGGCGTTCTGCTCCTGGATCGCTGCCGGAATGTCCTGGCGCGCGCCCCAGAGCACGACCGGCGCGGACGCGTAACCACCGGTACCCAGAACGGCGATGGGTCGTTCCTGACGATACAGCTCGCCGAGGCGTTTCCAGAGCCGTGGGGCGACCAACGGCCAGCGAGCGTTTTTCCACCACTGTCGCCGATAGAGGGGCTCGGCCGGCAGCAGATGATAACGAAACTCGCGAGTGGGAAGGAGCTTCGCCTCGACACCACGCTCGGCCCCGATCAGGACCGGTTCGATGTCCGGGTCCAGCTGTCGCAAGGCGGTCGCAATGGCCAGCGCTGGCATCAGGTGGCCACCGGTTCCGCCACCTGCGATCAGGATGCGTCGCGCCACCCAGCCTGATTCTCAGTTTTGATCGGCGTGACGACGGCAGCGGCCGGACGCCATCGCATTCGGCCGATGTTGATGAGAATTCCAGTCGCAGCCAATGAAATCACCTGGCTCGAGCGACCATACGACATGAATGGAAGCGTGAGCCCCGTGGTGGGCATGAGGTCGAGCGAGACGGCCATGTGCATGAACGCCGTGAACCCGATCGTTGCGGTCAGGCCGGCGGCGAGGTACTGGCCGAACGGCTCAGTGGCGGTTTTTGCGATTCGGAACCCGAGCCAGCAGAATAACGCGAAGGCGGCGACCACGAGGCAGATTCCGATGAAGCCCCATTCCTCACCGATCGTGCTGAAGAGAAAATCGGAATAAGCATATGGCAGGTATCCCAGCTTCTGCTGGCCCTCCCCGAATCCCACACCAAACAATCGACCCGAGCCGATTCCGACGAGTGATTGATGGATTTGAAAGCCACCCTCCAGGCTGCCTTCCCCGGAGTTGAGGAACGTGAGCAGCCGGGCCAGCCGGTATTGAGCGTCCTTGATCTGGTGAAAGACGGCGAGCACGCCAACGGCACCCAGTAGAACGAAGTGCCCCAGCTTGGCACCGGCGGCAAACAGGACCAGTCCGCCGAGCAACGCCACGAGCGTGGCCATGGAGAGGTTTGGCTCGAGCAGAATAAGGAGCGAAACGGTGCCAAGCACGACGATGAACGGCACCACCCCTTTCTTGAAATCGCGCACCTGGTCGCCCTTCTTGGCGGCGAGCATGGCACACCAGATGACTACGGCGAGGCGAGCCAGCTCGGACGGCTGAAAGTTCACCGGTCCGATAGTGATCCAGCGCCGCGCCCCGTTCAGGACAGGAGCAATCGAGCGAGTGAAGGGGAGAAGCGGGATCAGCAGGAGAACCACGGTGGTGAGGAGGAGCGGCCAGGCCCAGCGCCGCCAGCTGTAGTAGTCCACGCGGGAAAGCACGAGGAGCAGGAAGCCTCCCACCACGGCTCCGCTGAGTTGGCGCCACGCGAACGTCATCCCCACGGCCTTACCGTTGACCGAAGTGAGGCTCGAGGCGCCATACGTCGCGGCAATTCCGAACACGAGCAGCACCAGCGTCACCACGCCGAGGAGCCGGGTTTCCCAACGAAGCTCGCCGGGATGCCGCATCGGGTATGCGTTCACATGGCCAGCACAGCCGCCCTGAATCGGTCGCCGCGCTCCTCGTAATTGGTGAACATGTCGTAGCTGGAACAGGCGGGTGAGAGGAGGACGGCGTCCCCCGGCGTCCCCAGCCGCCGAGCCGCAGCCAGCACCGCCGAAAAATCACGGCCGGCCCGCTCGACCGGCACGGCGCCCTCCAGGTCCTGTGCGACGATGGGCTCGGCCTCACCGTACGCGACCACCGCGCGACATCGCCCCTGTAGTAATGGAATCAGGGGTGAGTACGGGGCGCCCTTATGACGACCGCCAAGCAGCAGTACGAATGGACGCTCGAGCGCCGCGACCGCGACTTCTGTCGACGTCACATTGGTGGACTTCGAGTCGTTGACCCAGAGCACGCCGTCCACCTCACGAATTGGCTCGACTCGGTGGGGAATAGCTTTGAAACTGCGCAGTCCCGCGGCGAGCCGGCCCGGCTCGGCCCCCGCTTCCCGCGCGGCGAGCGAGGCAGCCAGAGCATTGGCCACATTGTGGTCACCCAGGAGCGGTAGCTCGTCCCGCGGAAGGATCGCAATGTCTCCCAGCATGAGCCTGCGGCCTTGTCGATCGTACCAGGCATCAGCCCGATCCTGGATGGAAAAGCGAAAGTGGCGGCCCGTCACGCCGGCAACCATCGCCTTTACTGCGGGATCATCGGCGTTCGTGATCCACACCGAACCCTCGCGAGCATGGCGGAACAGGAGGGCCTTGTCGCCGTAGTACTCGGCCAGACTGTGGTATCGATCGAGATGATTGGGAGCGAGGTTGGTCAACAGGCCGATGGCGGGATCCAGATGGGGCGAGTCGTGCAGCTGAAACGACGACAGTTCGAGGGCTATCCAATCGGGTTCCCTTCCCTCCCGTGCCACGTCGGACAGCGGACGACCGATGTTCCCGGCCGACTCGGTTTGGATTCCGGCGGCTGCCAACACGTGGGCGACGAGCGAGGTGGTGGTCGTCTTCCCATTGGTTCCCGTGATACCGATACAGCGAGCGTGACCCAGCTGCGTGAAGCCCAGGTCCACCTCGGCCACGATGGGAAGCCCCGCAGCTGTCGCCGCCGTGAGCGGCGGGGCATCAGGCGGAACGCCCGGCGACACTACTACGGCGACACCCCGGCGAATCCGGTCGAGATCGTGGCGGCCGAGATCGACGGTCGCACCGGCTTGCCGCAGCTCCGCCGCTTGCGCTTCGAGCTTGGCGCTCGTCCCGACGTCGGATGCATAGACCGGGATGCAATCTGTCCGGAGAAGACGCGTCGCCGCGACACCGCTCTTGCCGAGACCGACCACCGCCACCTCTCGACCGCTCGCCCGCCACCCGTCGATCATTACCGCACCTTCAGCGTCGACAGCGCGACCAGGGCGCAAAAAAGACCGAGGATATAGAACCGGGTCACCACGGTCGTTTCTGCCCACCCGAGCTTCTCGAAGTGGTGATGCAGAGGTGCCATGCGGAAGATGCGATGAGCGTCGGCGTATTCGCGGCCTCTGGTACGCTTGTGCCACTTGTAGGTGCCGGTCTGCAGCAGAACCGAGGTGGCCTCGGCGACGAAGACACCGCCAATGATCAACAGCAGAAACTCTGCTTTGATCAGGATAGCTACTGTGCCCAGCGCCCCACCGATTGCCAGGCTTCCGGTATCGCCCATGAACACCTGTGCCGGATGGGCGTTGAACCAGAGAAAGCCGATGGTGCCTCCCATAAGGGCCCCGCAAAAGACTGCCAGCTCACCGGCACCCGGCAGATAGAACAGGTTGAGATACGTCGTCGTATCCACCCGGCCGTAGAGATACGCGAACACGGCGAATCCGAAGGCGGCGATACCGGCGAGTCCGGTCGCCAGCCCATCGAGCCCATCAGTCAGGTTGACGGCATTGCTGGTGCCGGTGATCACGATGCTGACGAACACGACGAAGAGCCACGGGGAGAAATTCACCACCAGATACTTGAAGAATGGAAGCGTAGTGCCGGTCGCGGGAATGGTGTCCACCGGCACTACCGGATAGAGATAAAGAAAGAGCCCCAGCAGCAGGCCGAAGCTGCACTGCCCTACCAGCTTGTACTTCGCCACCAATCCGCGCGACTTCCCCTGCACGATCTTGAGATAGTCGTCCACGAATCCGATGCAACCCATCCAGAGCGTGGAGATCATCGCGACGACGACGAAGCGATTGGTCAGCGGCGCCCAGAGCAACGTAGGAAGAATGGTGGCGAGCAGGATGATGAGCCCGCCCATGGTGGGGGTGCCTCGTTTGCCCTGGTGGCTGGCGGGTCCTTCAGCCCGAATAATCTGTCCGATCTTCCGCGCGCGGAGGCGCGAGATCACCGGCGGTCCAACTAGGAAGGCGAGCAACAATGCCGTCACAGTCGCGCCGGCGGCGCGAAACGAGATGTAGTTGAAAAGGTTGAAAATGATGAAATGCTTGCCGAGGGGAGCGAGCAAGTGATAAAACATCGAGCCTCGTCGCGAAGTCGGGGCGCTGGTAAGAAGTTGCGGAATTATATGCGAAGAGGATGGCGAGACACAGGGGTCTTCTCGGTGCGGCGAACTGTCACTATTGACAGGCGCGCTCGGTAGGACCGCGCCCTATGATCGAATTGCCTGGGAAGATTTCCGGGCGACTGCAGCCTTTCTCCCTGATCCGGAGGCCAGCGATGGCTATTGATCTCATAGATCTGGCGAAGCGACAGCTTACTCCCGACATGATCGACAAGCTGAGCGCCTACACTGGCGAAAGCGGACCGGCCACGTCCAAAGCCCTCAGCGGCTCCGTGCCCACTTTGCTTGCCGCCATGCTGAGTTCCGCCTCGGCACCGGGGGGCCTGACCCGTTTGATCGATCTCTTCGGTCATGGCCGGCACGATGGCAGCATCCTCGCCGCAATCCCTGCTCAACTCGGCGGAAGCGGCCTCGACGGGCTGATTTCGAGCGGAAGCTCGATTCTGGGCTCGTTGTCGGGACCCGGCAGGACGCAGTGACAGGCTTGATCGCCAGCTCTTCCGCCGTGCGTCAGTCCTCGGCCGGATCGCTCCTCAGCGTCGCCGCGCCGATGGTCTCGGCCTGATCGGACGACAGCTCTCCTCGACTGGCGGCTTGACCATGAGCTCGCTCAAGGACCTGCTCCTGGGCCAGCGGCACGCGATCGTGGCGAATGCTCCTCCCGGACTTGCAAGCGCACTGGGGTTGAGTGACCTGGGCAGCAGCCTCGCAGCCGAGGTCCCTACAGTTCCTCAGCCGGCCGTCGAATTACAGCGGTCGCGAAGCTGGATGCCGCTCGTGATCGGCATTGCGGCCGTCGTGGCGCTGTTCCTCCTCATTCCGATGCTGCGCGGTCCCGGTCGGCGGGCTCCGAGGAGCATGGACACGCTCTCCACCGCTTCGCAGCCGGTATCAACTCCGTCGACGGCCAGCCTGACCGACATCCTGAGGGCCCAATTGGGTCTCTCGTCCCGTCAGGCAACCGGCGGTCTCGGGTCCATTCTTACCTATGCTCAAAACAAGCTCTCAGCCGATGACTACGGCCAGGTCGCAGCCACCATTCCGGGTGCGAGCGATGCGATTGAGGTGGCAAGAGACGCCGGCGCCGTCACCGGGCCCATCACTGACCTGAAAGGGTTGCAGTCCGCGTATGGGCACCTCGGCATCAGTCCGGAGGTCGGAGAGAAACTGAATTCGTCGGTGGTTGACTACGCGAGCAAGGCAGGGGGCCCACGGGTCAGCAGGATCCTGGGCAGCCTGCTGCAATGACCCGGCCATGAGCCGAGTTTGCGCCGTCCATATGGTGAAAATACCCGCCGCGAGACGGGTCGCCGGCCCCGCTGCCACGCACGGATATGACGCGCAATCACGGGGCAATTTAGGGCATGGGTCGCTTGGTGGAGAGTATTATTCGGGATCCCTGCCGGCCCCGGGTCGGCTCGTTGTTCGACGGATGAGGAGTCGCGTGCATGAGCGGAGATATTGCGCAGATGGAGGACCCGCTAGGCCTCTTACGCCTGGGGTACGCAAAGCCGCTGCTGGAACTTTCGGCTCGCCGCTGGCAGGCCGGCCAAGTCTCCGAGCGAGTGGAAACGGTCGCGGAAGAAACCCCCGTCGCCATCGTGTACAACGGAATCCCCCATGTCGTCATGATGGCAACCCCGCAGGATCTGGAGGATTTCACCCTCGGCTTCAGTATCACGGAGGAGTTGATCGGTTCGCCGGCCGATCTCCATAAAGTCGAATGCATCCGGTACAGCCAGGGTATCGAAATCCAGGCGACGGTCGCGCCGGCCTGGGCGGAGATCATCACAACCCGAACCCGCCGGCTGACCGGACGAACCGGCTGCGGGATATGTGGTGCCGACAGCGTGGCCGCGGTACTCAAACAGCTCCACCCGGTGCACGGGTCGGAGTCGATCCCTCAGGCTGCCGTGCAGACCGCCCTCGAGTCGCTGACCTCGCAGCAGAAACTCAACGCAGCGGCCGGTGCTGTGCACGCAGCCGGCTGGGCCAGTATCTCAGGAAAGATCGAGATGGTGCGGGAGGACGTCGGCCGCCACAACGCGCTCGACAAGCTCATCGGGGCACTGCTGCGGCAAGAAGTCAATCCAAAGGGCGGCTTCGTGGTGGTGACCAGCCGAGCCAGTTTCGAGATGGTTCAGAAGACCACGGTGTTCGGAGCGCCGCTGATGGCGGCTGTATCCGGACCGACCGGGCTGGCGATTCGCATTGCGCAGCAGGCGGGACTCACGCTGGTTGGATTTGCGCGGGGGGATCGGCACACCGTCTACACCCACCCCCACCGCCTCACGGCTTAGCCCCACCTCCGGGACGCTTGGCTTTGCCATCGCCGCGGGCATCCGGCGGCCGATTCTGCACGTAGCGCCATCCGAAGCGACCCTTGATACACAAATTGCCTCGGGTCACCTCGTGGTCCAGCGGGGAGGTGACCTTCACGATCTCGTTGTCCTGGACATGCAGCTCGAGGTTGCAGCCCACGCCGCAATAGGGACAGATCGTGGTGGTGACGGTTTGCCGCGACTCGTCCCAGGTTCCCGCTTGCCGGTGATTGTGCTCGCTCTTGAACATGAGAGCGCCGGTCGGGCAGACCGCGATGCAGTTACCGCAGTACACGCAGGCTGATTCCGGCAGCTGGACGGCAAACTCGGTGGAAATGCGAGCATCGAAACCCCGCCCTGCCACAGTCAGCGCATAGGTGTTCTGGAAGTCCTTCCCGCACGCCTCGACGCACTTGTAGCAGAGGATGCATTTGCCGTAGTCTCGCACGTACAGCTCGTTGTCCACCTTGACCGGCTGCGCCACCGTTGCCGCGTAGTCCGGATTTGGCGGCTCGTGGTGCCCCGGCATGTGGCTGTCACGCTCTCCCGCCGCAGATGGCGGAGCCGGCGGGCCGTAGCGCTCCGGCTTACAGCCATAGTCGACGAGCCAGCGCTCGACATCCGGCGTGGTGCTGAGATCCACCGAAGAGGCGAGGAACTCCAGCACCAGTTTTCGGCTGAGCTTGACCCGTTCCGAGTCTGTTTTGACCACCATGCCCGCCTCGACCTTGCGCGAGCATGACGGCACCAGAACGCGCGACCCGTCCACTTCGACCACACATACCCGGCACACGTTCACCGGATGCAGGGTCTCGAGATAGCAGAGGGTGGGGATTTCCTTCCCCTGCGCGCGACAGGCATCCAGAATGGTCGCGCCTTCGGGGGCTTGCACCGTGGCGCCGTCGATCTTGAGTTCGACCGTCCGGCGTGGTGGCCTGAGCTGAACCAGCGGAGGTTGCGGGGCTGTCGCGGTCATCGGGCAGCCGCTCCGTCATAGAGTCGAAGCCGCTTGATGGCGGATTCGACGGCGCTGTACGCGGTCTGTCCCAGGCCGCAGATGGAAGCATCCTTCATGGCCAGACCGATCTCCTCCAGTAACGCGACCTCTCCCGTAACTCCTCCCCGCGGCTTGGCGGCCCGAATGCGGTAGAGCGCCTCTTCCTGGCGGACGGTGCCGACACGACAAGGTACGCACTGGCCGCACGACTCATCGCGGAAGAACGCAGCGACACGGAGCAGAATGGACGTCAGATCGATGGTATCGTCGAACACCATGATGACGCCTGAGCCCAGCGTTGCCTGCGCCGCCCGTGCGCCCTCGAAGGTGAGCGCCATGTCGATCTCGTCCGGGCGCACGAACACACCAGCTGCGCCGCCGAGCAGAATCGCCTGAAGCTTGCGTCCTGGGAGCAGACCTCCGGCCATCTCCAGCATCTGGCGCAGCGTCGCTCCGAACGGCACCTCGTAGACACCGGGCCGGGCAACACAGCCGGACAGGCAGAACAATCGGGGTCCGGTGGAGGCCTCGGTCCCGATCTTGGCATACTGGGGCCCGCCGATACGGAGGATCTCCAACACGTTCACCAGCGTTTCGACATTGTTGATGACGGTCGGCTTATTGAAGACACCTACCTGCACGGGGAACGGCGGCTTGTTGCGCGGCTCGCCCCGGAATCCTTCGATCGAGTTGAAGATGGCGGTCTCTTCGCCACAGATGTACGCCCCGCCGCCGCGGCGTATCTCGATATCAAAGGCGAAGGGGTGTCCCATGACGCGCGCGCCGAGCAGGCCGCGAGCACGCGCAGCATCGATCGCCCCCTGCAGCCGCTCGGCCGCCAACGGATACTCTCCCCGGACATAGATGAATCCGACTTCACAGCCGGTAGCGAATGCCGCGATCGTCATGGATTCGATCACGCTGAACGGATCACCCTCCATGATGACCCGGTCCTTGAAGGTGCCCGGCTCCGATTCGTCGGCGTTACAGATGAGGTAGTGAGGCCGTACCGGCTGATGGGCCACCGCATCCCATTTTCTCCCGGTGGGAAAGGCCGCACCACCGCGCCCGAGCAGTTTGGCATCGGTCACTTCCCGGATTACGCCCTCGGGTCCCAACTCGATCGCGATGCGGAGCGCTTCGTAGCCGCCGTGAGCCCGATACTCGTCGAGGCTGGTGGGGTCGACCACGTTCACTCGCCGGAGCAAGCGGAGCGAGGAATCGCCGGTTTGCGGGAGCTTCGGCTGGGCTGCTTTCGAGGGGGAGAGATCGCCGGCGAGGACTCGCCTGGCCTTAGCTGGGTCGACGCTGCCGAACAGCCGCTCCACCGGCTCTTGCCCTGCGACCGTTAGCAGCGCAGCCGGGGCTTGATCGCAGAGACCGAGACATGGACTTCTGAGCCAGATCGCGTCGTTGTCACCGATTTCGACCTGGTGCCCGTTCGGCCCGTGTTGCTGCGCCGGCCCGAGTGTCCGCTCGAGCTCAGCGCAGAGCTTATCGGCGCCCTTGCACTGACAGGCGATGTCGTCGCACACGTGCAGGACACGCCGGGGCCGCGGCACCGTCGAGAGCAGGGCGTAGAACGTGACCACTCCGTAGGCATCCGCGGGCGGAACCGAGAGACGCTGGCAGATATAGTTGAGCGCCCCCTCACTGATCCAGCCGATCCGGGACTGCACGGCTTGGAGCGCCGGCAGCAGAAGATGCCGCCGAGCCCGAGCCGCGTGTCCACCACTCGCGGCAAAGGCGTCCCGCTCTTCGTCCCGTTCCCCGCCATCCCACCCGGAGCTTGGTGGACCGAGGAGAGCATCGACGGCCTCACGTTCTTCGGCAGTCGGGTCGGCGTCCAGGAAATGAAGGTCCACTAGGCTCCTTGTCGCAACGCCGCGCGAGCGCTCAGCGGCTCGGCCGACCGGACCGGCTCGACCCGCACGGCGCACGCCTTGAACTCGGCCGTCCCTGATTTCGGATCGGTCTCGTCGATCGTCAAAAGATTGACGTTCACCTCATCCTGGAAATGGAACGTCATGAAGACGAGACCCGCACGCAGCGACCGATCGATTCGGGCCGGCGCGACCACACTTCCGCGCCGAGAGCTGACCCGTACCGGATCGCCATTCATGAGCCCTAATCGCTCCGCGTCTTCAGGCGAGATGTCGAGGCTTTCCCCTCTTCGAAGCGGAGAGCTGTACCCCCCGGTCTGAACGCCGGTGTTATACGAATCAAGGCGCCGACCAGTCGTGAGCACAAAGGGATACTCCGCGTCCGGCCGTTCCACCGGCGGATCGTGCTCGACCACCGAGAACGGCGCGGGCGGGCCCTCGATCGGCTCGTGCCAGAGCCGGCTGTGCAGGAACAGCTCGCCCGGATGATTCTCGTCGTAGCAGGGCCAGTGCAGTCCTCCCTCTTTTTCCAGCCGCTCGTAACTCATCCCTGCAAAGATTGGAGCCAGGCTACGCACTTCGTTCCAGATCTCCTCGGCCGTCGGGTGACCCCAGTCGTGCCCAAGCCGCTTGGCGATCTCGGCGGTGATCCAGGTATCGTCTCGCGCGTTGCCGGGTGGCTCCAGGGCCTTACGAAGCCGCTGAACCCGTCGCTCGCTGTTCGTGACCGTTCCCTCGGCCTCGCACCAGCTGGAAGAAGCCGGGAGAACCACGTGGGCCAGCTCGGCCGTCTTGGTGAGGAAGATGTCCTGGACGACGAGATGATCGAGGCCTTTCAGGAGTCGCACTGCCCGATGCTGGTCGGCCTCGGCTTGGGCTGGATTCTCCCCGATCGCATACACTGCTCGGACTTCCCCATGCTCCATACCGTCGAACATCTGGGTCAGGTTCCGGCCGTACCTGGGCTCGAGCTTCACTCCCCACGCCTTCTCGAACTTGGCGAGCACCTCAGGCTCGGTGGTCCAGTCCTGGAACCCCACCAGCCGGTTGGGGATCGCGCCCATGTCGCCGCCACCCTGCACATTGTTCTGGCCGCGTAGCGGATTGACCCCGGACCCATACTTGCCGACATGTCCCGTGAGCAACGCGAGGTTGATAAGGCTCAGGACATTGTCGACGGCATTGTGATGCTCCGTGATACCGAGCGTCCAGGCGATTTCCGCACGGTCGGCGCGGGCATACGCATGCGCAGCTTCCCGAATGACCTCCGCCGGAACGCCGGTTTCCCGTTCGGCGTACTCCAGGGTGTACGACTCAACCGATGCACGATAGGCGTCGAACCCGGTCGTCGCCCGCTGGATGAAGGCATCGTTGGCGAGCCCGCTGTGGATGATCTCTCGCGCCATTGCATTCGACAGCGCGATGTCGCTCCCCACGTTGAGCCCGAGCCAGTGATCGGCCCACTGGGCGGACGCCGTGCGTCGGGGGTCCATAACGTAGAGCCTGGCCCCGTTATGGATTCCCTTGAGGACGTGATGGAAAAAGATCGGGTGATTTTCCCGGGCGTTCGCGCCCCAGAGGAAGGTCACGTCCGTCTCTTCCAACTCCCGGTAGGAGCTGGTTCCCCCACCGGCACCAAACACCGTCGCCAGACCGACGACGCTAGGAGCGTGTCAGGTCCGGTTGCAGCTGTCGACGTTGTGGCTGCCGAAGCCCACCCGCACCAGCTTTTGCGCGAGGTAGTTGACCTCGTTGCTGGCCTTCGAGCAGCTGAAGGTGGCAGTAGCATCGCCGCCGCGCTGGGCGATCGCGCGCCGGAACCCTTCCGCGGCCCGATCGAGCGCCTCATCCCACGTGGCGGGGCGAAGCTCACCGCCCTCGCGAACCAGCGGCTCGGTGAGACGGGTGTAGTTCATCGCCATGAAGTCCTCCTGGAAGCCCTTGCCGGGACGTAACAAGCGGCCCGTGGCTGAATTATGGACCGGTGTCCTCCCACCATCAAATTTGCGAGGCCTATTAGCTAATAGGCAAACCGAATCTTGCCGCTTGGGGCGTTGCGGGACTCACCCGCCGAAACCGGCCAGAACCTCCGGCCGGCCGACCAGTTCGACCAGCTCTCTGGCCGATGGGGTGAGCGGTTCGCGGTCGGGCACAACCAGTCCCACGCTGTGGGAGACGTCCGGATCCACCAGACGGATCGCACGAGACCCGGATGGCTCCCCAAACAGCGTGAGAAATGTCTGGGGCAACACACTCGACCATTGGCCTGACCGCAGGTGAGAGCAGAGCGTAATGACGGAATTGGTCTCGATCTGCGGGCGAATCGTCACACCGACGTCCCGGAAATGCGCGTCGAGAATCCGGCGGTTCTGCATGTCCGGCGTCAGGAGACACAGCGGGGTCCTCGCGGCCTCTTTCCACGAAACCGTCCGGCGGTTCCGATAGGGCCCATCCACTGCAGTAAAGAGGAAGTAGCGCTCGTGGTAGAGAGGAAAGGCTCGGACGCCGACCAGTGGCTCGCTCTCGAGATAAGTAAGACCGGCATCGAGACTGAAGTCATCGAGCCCCGCCTGGATGTCCACTGAGGTAAGTGACAGCACGGTGATGATGACCTGCGGATGCTCGCGCGCAAAGGGCGAGGTCAGCGCGGATACGATCGGAAGTGTGGTCGGGATTGCACCCAGCCGGAGCCTTCCGACCAAACCCTCCCGGAGCCCGGTGGCGTCCTGCTCCAGACTGGCGCAGTCCGACAGAATCCGGCGGGCCCATCCGAGTACCCGCTCTCCTTCCGGCGTGAAGCCCTGAAAGCGCTGGCCCCGGCGGACGATCAGCAGGCCCAGCTCTTCCTCGAGCTGCTTGATTCCACTGGACAGCGTTGGCTGGGTCACGTTGCAGGACTCAGCGGCCCGACCGAAATGTTGCTCTTCGGCGAGGGCCGCCAGATAGCGCAGCTGTCTCAGCAGCACAGACGTGCCTAGTGAGCCCGTTCGAGCAGGCTGGGAAGAATTCGCTCGAGCGCCACGCCGCGAGATGCCTTGAGGACGATCACTTCGTCGCCTCGGAGCCTTGCGGCCACAAGCGGGCCCATGGTGGGCGCGTCGGCTGCGGTGAGCAGCCGGTCGCCCAGTCGCGAACGCCAGGGCGCGAGCGCTGGTACGAAATCGCCCACTGCCGCAAGCACATCTGGCTCCAGCTCAACGAGACATCGCGCCACGTCGGCGTGGAGCTGTGCCGCATCCGGACCGAGCTCACGCATTGTTCCGACGACAAAGACGAGCCGCCGCCCCTGTCGAAGCTGGCGGGCGGTATCGATCGCGGCCTGAAAGGATTGAGGATTGGCGTTGTAGGCGTCGTTCAGGATGGTGAGCCCGCCCTCTTGCCGCAGCTCGGTACGGCCGCCGGGCAACGTGAATCGCCCGAAGGCGTCCGCCACGTCACTGAGGTTGAGGCTCAACTCCCGGGCTACGGTCCAGGCCAGCATGGCGTTCTCGGCCAGGTGCTGGCCGGGAAAAGGCAGCCGGAACCGCTGACCGTCCACCTCGACGGTGGGGCGTCCCAGCTCATCCAGAGTAACTCGGTCCGGCATCCGGTCTGCGTTCTGCAGACCCGCAGTGATAACCCGTCCGGCAAGCCGTCGCGCGCCTTGCGCCAAGGCGGGGGGTCTGGACCCGACCACGGCAAGCGGCACGTCGCGAACCAGAGACAACTTCTCGGTGAGAACGCCCTCGAGGGAGCCAAAGCCTTCCAGGTGACCGGCGGATGCGTTCGTGATTATAGCAATCGATGGCTCGATGATCTCGCGATAGCGGGCAATTTCTCCCGGAATGTTGGCGCCCGCCTCCACGACGAGTGCCTCCGTGTCAAGCGGCGCCTCGAGGATCGTGACCGGTACGCCTATGAGGTTGTTCAGGTTGGCCCGGGTCGCGTGGGTTTTCCATCGAGTTCGCAGCGCGGCAGCCAGCATCTCCTTCGTGCTGGTCTTTCCATTGGTACCGGTAATCCCAATCACCGGCCCGGTCATCCTGGCTCGGCGCGCGTGCGCGAGGGCGCCGTACGCTCTGAGCGTATCTTCGACTTCGAGCAGCTCAAGGCCAGGCTCCGGCGCCGTTCCGCGAGTTACGACGGCTGCGGTCGCGCCGGCCACAGCTGCCGCTGCAAGATGATCGTGTCCGTCAAATCGCTCGCCCTTGAGCGCCACGAACAAGGCGCGGGGCTTGATGGTGCGCGTATCGGTCGAGATCTCGCTGAACTCGCGGGGCGCTTGGTGTGTCGAAGCCGGAAGTCCGAGCGCATCGCGAACCATAGTTTCGGACCACGGCGGCGTCCCAGGCACCTCTCGTTCACCGTTCACTGTTCACCGTTCACTGCTTCTAGAACTATCTCCCTCTCGTCGAAGGGCTGTTTCTCGGTTCCCACCACCTGGTAGGTCTCGTGCCCCTTACCTGCGAGCAGGATGGTGTCGTCTGGCCGAGCATCGGCGAGGACTTGCTGGATCGCGACGAGCCGGTCGGTGATCCGCAGGTGCGCTGCGCCACCCATGCCTCGTTCGACTTCATCGATGATGGCATCGGGATCCTCATTGCGAGGATTGTCGCTCGTGACGACGGCAAGGTCGGCTGCGTTGACGGCGATGCGCCCCATCAGGGGGCGTTTGCCGCGATCGCGATCCCCGCCGCAGCCGAACACGACGATCAGTCTCCCCCGGGTGAGGGGTCGCAATGTGGCAAGGGCCCGCTCGAGTGCGTCCGGAGTGTGCGCGTAGTCCCGCAACACCACACAGGGTCGATCGATCAGCTTCTCCATTCGACCTGGAACCTGGGGTGCCTCGGCGAGCCGCCCGACGATAGTCGAGAGGGGCAATCCAAGGGCAAGCCCGCAAGCCGCCGCCGCGAGCGCATTCGAGACATTGAAATCGCCCAGGAGCGGCAGCACCACCAGCTCCGCGCCAAACCGGCCGGCCAGCACGAAGCGACTACCTCCGGCATCGAGCGTCACCTCCGCGGCGCGCACGTCCGCGGTGGGATGAAGACCGAAAGTCACCCGCCGTCCCCGGCTCGGCAGCGCCGCCCACGCATCATCGTCGAGGTTGACCACCTCCACCCCGGTGGTCCCGAGCAACGTGCTCAACTTGAGCTTGGCGGCGACGTACGCCTCCATCGTTCCGTGATAGTCGAGATGGTCTCGCGTCACGTTGGTAAAAATCCCGGCGGCGAGAACCAGCCCGTCCAGACGGCCCTGATCCAGACTGTGCGACGAGGCTTCCATCACGACATCGGTCACACCACGAGCCGCGAGCGCTGCAAGAGTCGCCTGGAGATCGATCGGGCCAGGTGTAGTCAGCGACCCGGCCGTCGAAGCGACGTTCTCGCCCTCGCCGTCAACCGCTCCAATGGTTCCGATGCTGCCGGCGGTCCCAGCGGCGTTGAGCAGATGGCGGAGCAGCATCGTGGTGGTCGTCTTGCCATTGGTGCCGGTTACGCCCGCGATCCGGAGCTTGCGTCCCGGATGGTCGTACCAGGCGGCGCCCAGGGTGATGGCGGCTCTCCGTCCATCACGCACGACTGCCTGTGGCAAGGCAGCATTCTCGACCGGAGTCTCCACCACCAGCGCGGCTGCTCCGCGCCGCATGGCATCCGGCACAAAGCGATGGCCGTCGGCCTGCGATCCTC
>JBKPOS010000074.1:0-27589 GCA_046733215.1 Gemmatimonadota bacterium | reverse complement strand
GCGAAGATAGGATCGAGGCGCTGCACTGCCTCTACCTCACCTCCGATCATCATGCAGTAGCCGCGTTCCAGCCCCCATATCCCGCCACTGGTCCCGACATCGACGTAGTGGATCCCCTTCTCCGCCAGCTCCTTGGCTCGGCGAATGTCGTCGATGTAGTAGGAGTTTCCACCGTCGATGAGCGTGTCACCCTTTTCGAGGAGTGGCAGCAGGTCGGTGATGGTCTTATCGACAACGCCCGCCGGCACCATCAGCCACACGGCCCTTGGCTTCTGCAGCTTCTTCACCAGGTCCGCAAGTGATGAGGCGCCTATTGCCTTTTCCTGAGTAAGCTCCTTCACCACCTTCGGCGACATGTCGAAGACCACACATTGATGCCCACCCTCGATAAGCCGCCGCACCATGTTGGCGCCCATGCGGCCAAGTCCGATCATTCCGAGCTGCATCAGTGACTCCTTTGAAGAGCCGATTCGTCGGCCGCTTCGGTTCCTTGCTGCCTGTGGCTCACGACCCCCCGCAATTGTTTCATCGCCGCAACGACGCCCTCGGGGGCGCCGAAGACTGACGAGCCCGCCACTAGGACGGTGGCGCCGGCCCGAACAACCAGGGGCGCGGTCATCGCGTCGATTCCCCCGTCTACTTCCACCTCGCACCCCGGATTGAGCCGGTCAACCAGCTCGCGCACTCGCCCGATCTTGGGGAGCGTAGTCCGGAGAAATGGTTGGTGGCCGAAGCCTGGGTCGACTGTCATTACCAGCACCTGGTCGAGGTCCTGGACGATCTCCTCGAGCACTCCCGATACCGTCGCCGGGTTGATGGCCACGCCGACGCGCTTCCCCAGCGTTCTGATTCGCCCCACCGTGCGATGCAGATTGCTGTTGCCCTCCCAGTGGACCAGAAACGAGTCTGAGCCAGCCGCAGCGAACTCGTCGAGAAAGAGATCGGGGTCGGAGACCATCAGGTGGGTCTCGAGGGGCAGCTGCGTCACCCGGCGAAGCGACTCGACGATCACTGCGCCCAGGGAGAGGTTGGGCACGAAGTGTCCGTCCATCACGTCCACGTGGATCCGATCCGCCCCGGCCCGCTCCGCCTCGGCTACCTGGTCGCCCAGGCGGGCGAAGTCGGCGCTCAGAATCGAGGGGGCCAGCCGCACGGCAGGTCGGTTCATGCCCAGGTGCTCACGTTGGCCTTGGGTCGCGCCCGGGCCCGCTCGAAGATGTCCACGAACTCGCGGTATCGGCGGGCGATCTCGTTGACTGCCTCTTCCCGCGTGCTCTTCTTGGCCCGCCACGCGATGAGCGGCTGCCAGAAGTCGGTCCGCCCGACGGCGAAGCCGATAAAGCCCGGCACGCTGGCTGCCGTCGTCAACCACTCGCGCACCTTGCTGTCGTCTTCGCCCCGGCCCAGGATGATGCAGCCGACCTTGGTCCGGCCCCCGCGCCGCGCCGCTGCAACGATCTTCTCGCCGTCCTCGCGCCGGTCGAGTCCTTCGATCTTCCACACGTCCGGATCGACCTGCGCATCCTGGAGCTGCTCGATCGTCTCGACCATCAATCGGGGGCGCAGCTCTGCGTCATATGCCTTTCTGTCGCCCTTGAGCCGGTCGAGCTGCGCCTTTTCCGGCGGCACCAGCAGCTCGAACATGAACCGGCTTTGGCCCCTGCCATGGAGGTACTGAGACAGCTGTCTGAGGCGCGCCGCCTGGCGCCGATTCAGGGCGGCGTCGCCTTCCGGGTTGTATCGCACCAGCACCTTGCAGAAAGTCGGGTGGAAGGCTTCGATGTGCTTGGCGAAGTCTTCGCCGTACTCGAAGTCGAACTCCTCCTGACCGCTCTTCTCGGCGGGGCAGGCGGTCGCATATCCGTCCGCCGCCGCGGCCCGAAGGATGGCGGCGCCGAACTGCTCGTCGACCAGGATGGCCGCTTTCGCCTTCGGCACGCCTGCGGCCACGGCCGCCTTGAAACCGTCATAGATGACCTGCTTGGCGGCCGCGATCTGCGCAGTCTGGTCTGGCGTGAGCTCGCCTTTCCAGCCGAACATCTTGGTCTGGAAAGACCCGCGATGGTCGAAGGGCAGTATGTAGAGCGGCTGATCAAAGCCAATGGTAGTCATACTGGCTCCTTCTGCTTCCGGTACCGACGGATCAGGTTGTTGGTCGAGCTGTCGTGTGCGAGCCGGGGCTCGCTCGGACTTTCGAGCTCGGGGATGATGCGCTGGGCAAGCGCCTTCCCCAGCTCCACGCCCCACTGGTCGAAGGAGTCGATGCTCCAGATGGTCCCCTGGGTGAACACGGAGTGCTCATAGAGTGCAACCAGCTTGCCAAGGGCCTCCGGGGTGAGCCGGTCGAGCAGGATGGTGTTCGACGGACGGTTCCCCTCGAACACCCGGTGCGGTACCAGCCAGTCCGCTGTGCCTTCAGCCTTGACCTGCTCTGGAGTCTTGCCGAACGCCAGCGCCTCCGTCTGGGCGAAGACGTTCGCCATGAGCATGTCGTGGTGGCGGCCGAGTGGGTTGAGGGTCCTGCTGAACGCGATGAAGTCGCACGGGATGAGCCGGGTCCCCTGATGGATCAGCTGATAAAAGGAATGCTGGCCGTTGGTCCCTGGCTCGCCCCAATAGATCGGACCCGTCTGCGATGTCACCTCGACTCCCTCGAGCGTGACGTGCTTGCCGTTGCTTTCCATTGTGAGCTGCTGCAGATAGGCCGGGAAGCGCTTCAGATACTGCTCGTACGGCAGCACCGCCACAGTCTGTGCGTCGAAGAAATCGCTATACCAAACGCTCAGGAGCCCCAGCAGAACGGGCAGATTGCGCTCGAACGGCGCAGTGCGGAAATGCTCGTCCATCTGATGAAAGCCATCGAGCATGGCGCGGAACGCCTGCGGGCCGATGGCGAGCATCGTCGACAGCCCGATCGCGGAGTCCATGGAGTAGCGTCCGCCAACCCAGTCCCAGAACCCGAACATGTTCGCCGTATCGATGCCGAACTCGGAGACCTTCTGGGCGTTGGTCGACACCGCCACGAAGTGCTTGGCGACCGCGCGGACGTCGCCGCCCAGTCCGGCGAGCAGCCACGCCCGCGCACTCGCGCCGTTGGTCATCGTCTCCAGGGTCGTAAAGGTCTTCGAGGAGACAATGAACAGCGTCTGCGCGGGATCGAGGTCGCGCGTTGCCTCCACCAGGTCGGTGCCGTCGACGTTGGAGACGAAGCGGAACGTCATGCCGCGGTCGCTGTAAGACCGTAGCGCTTCATAGGCCATCACGGGACCGAGATCGGAGCCTCCGATCCCGATGTTCACGACATTGCGAATGGGCTTGCCCGTGTGCCCTTTCCAGGCACCGCTGCGAACCCGGTCGGCAAACGCGGACATCCTGTCGAGCACCGCATGGACCTGCGGCACCACGTCCTCCCCATCGACGATGATCGTCGTCCCCCGCGGCGCTCGCAGGGCCGTGTGCAGCACGGCCCGATGCTCCGTGACGTTGATCTTTTCACCGCCGAACATTGCGTCGATCCGGGCCCGCAGGCCGGATTCCTCGGCTAGGCGGAGCAACAGATCGATGGTCTCGTCGGTAACTCGATTTTTTGAGTAGTCGAGGAAGACGCCCACCGCCTCGGCGTTCAGGCGTTCGCCGCGTTTTGGATCGGACTCGAACAAGGTCCGGAGATGGAGATTCCGGACTTTCCCGTAATGAGCCTCGAGCGCTGCCCAAGTCGGCCGTGCCGTCAACGGCGCGATACCGGCACTCATCGCGATACCTGCACTCATGGAGTTACCCCCTTCATCCTTTCCTCATCGTTGCGCACCAATCTCGGCGAGATCGGGGCGGTGTCCCCCGCGCGTTCGTCCCACAAGCGAAACCCGCCCGCGAATGCGCAGGCGTTGTCGCCGGCCCGGGAACCAGGGGGAAGCTCTTTCAGCCTCCTGACATTCCCTCCCCCCAACACGACATCGTCGGGCTCGAGGGCCGCGGTAAGCGTGGCGACCACATCGGCGACGTAGCGGCGCCACTTGCTCTTTCCCCACTTCTCGAGACCGCGCTGTCCGACGTATTCCTCGTAGGTGCCCTTCTTGTACGGCAAGTGACCTAGCTCCATGGGTTCCACGATCCCGTCGGCGATGAGCGTGGAGCCGAGCCCGGTGCCGAGACCCAGGAAGAGCATCTTCCCGCCCCGGTAGCTCCCTAGAGCCTGCATGGCCGCGTCGTTGATGATCTTCACGGGTCGTCCCAACGCGGCCTGATAGTCGAACTGCACCCATCCCTTGCCCAGGTTGTGGGGTTCCGCAATTGGACGGCCGTGGAGCACCACGCCTGGGTAGCCGATGGAAACCACCTCGTACTTCCATTCCCGAGCGACTTTCTTGACCCCGTCGGCCATCTCTTGCGGCGTCAGCTTCGGACCGGACGGGAACTCCCTCGGCTCATGCTGGCCCGTGGCGAGGACCTTGACGTGGGTACCGCCGATATCGACGACCAGGACGTTCACGGCTTCTAACTCGCCTTCCGGAGGTCCGCGCTCTTGGCGACGAGCACCTCCATGAGGTCGCTCCAGGATTTCACGAAGGACTTCGCCCCATCGTCCTGCAGCTGGGTCGCCAGAGCGTCAATGTCGACCCCGGCCTTCGCGAACTGCGCCAGCACCTCTTCGCAGTCGCCGCCGTCGGCCGGCAGGATCCCGCTGAGCTCGCCGTGGTCGGCGAGCGCCTTGAGAGTGGCTTCCGGCATGGTGTTCACGGTGAACGGCGCAGCCAATGCTTTGACGTACAGCACGTCGGACGCCTGAGGATCTTTCGTGCCGGTGCTGGCCCACAGCGGCCGCTGCGGACGGGCTCCTGCGTTGTAAGCGCGGCGCCAGCGGGGCGAGCTGAGCAGATCGCGCGCGGCCTTGTACGTCCGCTTGGCGATCGCGATTCCCAACTGGTTGCGGAGCGGGGTCGGCACCTTGTTCGCGACGGCGGCGTCCCAGCGGCTGATGAATACTGAGGCAACTGAGCCGACATTGGGATTGAGCCCCGCAGCGATCCGCCGCTCTATTCCTCGCATGAAAGCCTCAGCGGCGGCCACGTACTGTTCGCGGGAGAACAGGAGCGTCACGTTGATGGGTATACCCGAGAAGATTGCCTCCTCGATGGCGGGCAGTCCCTCCTTTGTACCGGGGATCTTGATCAGCAAGTTGGGACGCCCCGCACGGGCGTGGAGGTCGCGTGCGGCGGCGAGCGTGCTTGCGCTGTCGTGGGCAAGGAGTGGCGAAACTTCGAGCGACACCCAGCCGTCCACGCCATCGGTCCGATCCCAGATCGGACGGAAGAGATCGGCCGCTCGGGTGAGGTCCTCCAGAGCCAGCTCAAAGAACAGCGGCTCGCCGCTCTTACCCTCCTTCACCTTCTGGCGGATCGCGCCGTCGTACGACGTGCTGTTCTTGATGGCATGATCGAAAATCGTCGGGTTGGAGGTGAGCCCGGTAACGGACAGCTCGTCGATGTAGTGCTCAAGCGTTCCGCTGTCCAGCAGATCGCGGGTGATATTGTCGAGCCAGAGGCTCTGGCCGATCTCGTGAAGCATCTGGGTTGCTTTCATCGCGTCACCGCCATGACGAATGTGGTCGGACTGTGCTGCTCAACCGAGCGGCTCGAGGCGGTTGTCAGCTCTCGCAGTCCTTCGAATGCGGGTCCGGCGAGCATCTGCTCCGTGCAGCGCCAGCGCCAGTTGCCGTCGGCGCGGCCAGGCACGTTCATCCGGGCGTCCCGGCCCAGGTTGAGGACGTCCTGGAGTGGGGCGATCGCGAGCGCGGCGATCGATGACCACGCCAGACTCATCAGCGCGGGCGCTGCCTCGTGGCTGGCGCCCCAGGGCCGCTTTACCCAGCTCCAGAAATTCCCACGCTGGTCGTCCGGAAGCTCCTCGTACCACTCGCGGGTTGTGGGATTGTCGTGGGTGCCAGTGTACACCACTGTGTTCGCGACGTAGTTGCTCGGCAGGTACGGGTTGTCAGCGTGACCATCGAAGGCGAACTGGAGAACCCGCGTCCCCGGCACCCGGAAGCGATCGCGGAGAGCGTGTACATCGGGCGTGATCAGGCCCAGGTCTTCCGCGATGAAAGGGAGGGGACCTAACTCGTTCTGGACGGCACTGAAGAAGTCATGTCCGGGCCCGGGTACCCACTGGCCCGATCGGGCGGTCGGGGCGCCGGCCGGAACGTGCCAGGCCGCTGCAAATCCGCGGAAGTGGTCCAGGCGAACGACGTCGATGTAGGCGAGCAAAGCACGCAAGCGATCCAGCCACCAGCGGTAGCCGGTCCGGCGCAGAGCTTCCCAGTCGTACACGGGGTTGCCCCAGAGCTGGCCCTCGGCGCTGAAATAGTCGGGCGGGACACCGGCGACGAAGCGGGGCCGGCGGTGCTCGTCCAGCGAGAACAGCTCGGGATTCGCCCACGCGTCACTCGAGTCGGGGGACACGAAGAAGGGCAGGTCACCGATCAGGTGCACGGCGCGCGCCTGCGCGTGCTGCTTCAGGCGCGCTCCCTGGCGGAAGAGCAGGAATTGGGCGAGTCGGGCCTGATCGATCTGGCTCGCCAGCTCACGTCGGGCCTCGGCCAGCGCGCTCGGAGCGCGTCCGGCAAGGTCGCCCGGCCACTCGACGTAGGGGGCACCGCCGTGCTTCGCCTTCAGCGCGCGAAACAGAGCGTAGTCCTCCAGCCAGTGTGCATGGTTCCGGCAGAACTCGGCAAAGGCGGGCCGGAGATCCGGCCGCGCGCCCACATTGA
This sequence comes from Gemmatimonadota bacterium, assembly GCA_046733215.1. GTDB lineage: Bacteria > Gemmatimonadota > Gemmatimonadetes > Gemmatimonadales > GWC2-71-9 > DASQPE01. Next base: position 20,823 of record JBKPOS010000074.1, on the reverse strand, counting down.
AGTTGGTCCAGGCAGTCTCGAGCAGCCGGTACTTGAACGAGGCGACCGCGGCATAGTCGACCGCCTCCGGGGAGAAGGTTCGACCCTGAACGTCGCTCTCCTGCAGCAACCCATCCTCGATGAGCCAGTCGGGGCTCACGATGAGCCAATTAGCCGCAAACGAGGACAGCGACTGGTAAGGAGAATCGCCGTATCCGGTCGGACCGACCGGCAGCGCCTGCCACCAGCTCTGTCCCGCCTCGTGGAGCCGGTCGATCCAGGCGACCGCCGCGGCCACATCACCGATCCCGTAGGGCGAGGGCAGCGACGTGACGTGCAGCAGCACCCCAGACGCGCGGTAGTCGGGCGGGAAAGGGAGGAGCTTCACCGGTCGGCCCCCAGGGCGGTGTTCACCATCTCCTGGGCTTCGCTCACCAGGGCCTCCAGGTGGCTCTCACTTCGGAAGCTCTCGGCGTAGATCTTGTAAATGTTTTCGGTGCCGGAGGGCCGGGCTGCAAACCAGCCACTGGCGGCCATCACTTTGAGGCCGCCGATCGGAGCATCGTTGCCCGGTGCGCGGGTGAGCTTGGCGGTGATCGCCTCGCCCGCTAGCGTAGAAGCCTTCACGGCGTCGGGCGAGAGCTTCGCGAGGCGGGCTTTCTCCTGGGGACTAGCCGCCGCGTCGATCCGGGTGTAGCACGGCGCCCCGAACTCCTCCGTCAACTCCTGGTAGTGCTCGCCGGGATCTTTGCCGGTACGAGCGGTGATCTCGGCCGCCAGCAGGTCCATGATGGGGCCGTCCTTGTCGGTGGTCCACACGGTGCCGTCGTGTCGCAGGAAGCTCGCCCCGGCGCTTTCCTCCCCGCCGAAGCAGCACGAGCCGTCGAAGAGACCCGGCACGAACCATTTGAAGCCCACCGGCACCTCCGCCAGCCGACGGCCGAGCTTTGCGACCACACGATCGATCATGCTGCTGCTCACCAGCGTCTTGCCGACCACAGCGTGGCTGGGCCACCGCGGGCGATGGGTCAGCAGGTACTGGATGGCGACCGCCAAGTAGTGGTTGGGGTTCAGAAGCCCTGCTGAGCGCGTCACGATACCGTGCCGGTCTGAGTCGGGGTCGTTCGCGAAGGCAACCCGGTACCGGTCCTTCAGACCGACCAGCCGCGCCATGGCGAACGGGCTCGAGGGGTCCATGCGGATTTTCCCGTCGTGATCGACCGACATGAACGAGAAGGTCGGATCTATCACCGGATTCACGACGGTGACATGGATCTGGTAGATCGAATTGATCGGCTCCCAGTACCCCGCAGCCGCTCCGCCCAACGGATCCACCGCCAGCTCGAGGTCGGCGCCCCGGATGGCCTCCATGTCCACGACGTTCTTCAAATCCTGCACGTAGGGGAGCACGAAGTCCTGCTGATGTGTGCTCGCCGCCTTCATTGCAGCCGCAACCGAAACTCGCTTCACGCTCACGTTGCCGGCGCGCAAGAGCTCGTTCGCCCGGGCTTGCACCCACTCGGTGACGTCGAGATCGGCCGGACCGCCGTTGGGGGGGTTGTACTTGATGCCGCCGTCCTCCGGCGGATTATGGGACGGGGTGGTCACGATGCCGTCCGCGAGATGACTCTGGCGGCCGCGGTTGTAGACGAGGATGGCCCACGAAATGACCGGCGTCGGCGTCACCCCATCGTCACGCTGGATGATGGTCTCCACCGAGTTGGCGGCCAGCACCTCGAGCGCAGTACGCTCGGCGGGCCCCGACACTGCGTGCGTGTCCTTACCCATGTAGATCGGGCCATCGATGCCCTGACTGCGTCGGTAGTCACAGATGGCCTGAGTGATCGCCGCGATGTGGGCCGCGGTGAACGAGCCGCGGAGCGGCGAGCCCCGGTGCCCGCTGGTGCCGAAGCTGACGAGCTGGGTCGGATCGCCCAGGTCGGGTGTCCGTTCGTAGTACTCCCGCTCGAGCCGAGTCACATCAACCAGCAGCGACGGCGGGGCCGGCTTCCCGGCCAGCGGAGAGATTTGGGCCGTGTCCTTGATGCCGTGCACGATCGCCGGCTCCATCACGTCACCGGGCACTGTTGGACCTCCCAGATATCGGCCGCGTACTCCGCGATGGTGCGGTCACTGGAGAACTTGCCGGAGCCGGCCACGTTCAGGATCGCCTTTCGGGCCCATCCGTCCGGGTCGGCGTAGAGAGACACGAGCCGCTGATCGGCCTCCACGTACGACGTGAGGTCGGCCAGGTGCATGTAGTGGTCGCCCCGGGTCAGGAGCACGTCGTGGAGCGGGGCGAAGATCCCCGGCTCCTCCCGGCTGAAGTGATCCGAGAAGATCAGATCCAGCGCGGCTCGAGTCTCCGGCTCGTTATCGTAGTGCCACTGAGGACGGTACCAGCTCCTGCTATTGACCACGTCGTCGGCGGTCAGCCCGAACAGGAAGAAGTTCTCCTCGCCCGCCTCCTCGACCATCTCGATGGTCGCCCCGTCGCGAGTGCCGATCGTGAGCGCCCCGTTCATCATGAATTTCATGTTGCTGGTGCCGCTGGCTTCGTAACCCGCCGTCGAGATCTGGTTTGACACGTCGGATGCAGGAATTAGTCGCTCGGCGAGCGATACGTTGTACTCCGGCAGGAAGAGGACTTTGAGGTGCCCTCGTGTGACCGGATCGCGGTCGATGGTGTCGGCAACGTTGTTGATCAGCTTGATGATCAGCTTGGCCAGCTGGTAGGCCGGGGCCGCCTTGCCCGCGAAGAAAAACGTGCGCGGCGTCGTCTCGAGACCGGCATTCTCCCGCAGCCGATTGTAGAGCACGACGATGCGCAGCACGTTGAGGAGCTGCCGCTTGTATTCGTGGATACGCTTGACGTGGCTGTCGAAGATGCTGTCCGGGTCCACCGTCTGTCCGTAGGTCGACCGGATCCACTGCGCGAAGGTCGCCTTGGTCGCCCGCGTGGCTCTACGGAACCCATCGCGAAAGCCCTTGTCATCGGCGAGGGGCCGTAGTCTGGCCAGCTCGGCGAGGTTGGTGATCCAACCGTCGCCGATGGCTTGGGTGATGGTGTGGGCGAGGCTCGGGTTTGCCAGCAACAGCCAGCGCCGAGGTGTGACGCCATTGGTCTTGTTGTTGAACCGCTCGGGAAACATCTCGGCGAGATCCTTCACGGTCGTCGAGCGGAGCAACGTGGAGTGAAGCGCGGCCACGCCGTTCGTGCTGTGCGAGCCCACGATAGCCAGGTTGGCCATGCGGACGTGCTTGCTGGGGCCCTCTTCGATCAGGCTTGTCCGCACCACCCGACCGTCGTCGCCGGGAAAGCGGGAGCGAACGGCATCCAGCAGTCGGCGGTTGATCTCGAAGATGATCTCCAGGTGGCGAGGCAGCATCATCTCGAACCACGCGAGCGGCCATTTCTCCAGCGCCTCGGGCAGCAGCGTGTGGTTCGTGTAGGCCAGTGTCCGTTGGGTGAGGTCCCAGGCCTGATCCGATCCAAGATGCGCCTCGTCGAGCAGAATGCGCATCAGCTCGGGGACAGCCAGCGCCGGGTGGGTATCGTTGAGCTGGATGGCGACCTTCTCCGGCAACGCAACCCAGTCGTCGTTGCCGCGTCGGAATCGTCGGATCAGGTCGGCGAGCGAGCAGGCGACGAGAAAGTATTCCTGCACGAACCGGAGGCCTTGGCCCTGGGTGGTGGAGTCATCGGGGTAGAGCACCCGAGTGAGCGACTCGGCCGCGAGCGTCTCCGCCAGCGCGCTGACGAACTCGCCATGGCTGAACGCCTGGAAATTGAAGTAGTCGGACGCGGCGGCCTCCCAGAGGCGCAGCGTGTTGATCGTCTTGCCGCCATAGCCCACCACTGGCCGATCGAACGGTCTGCCGATCAGCGTGGACGGCCGGCCCACGATCGGCTGTAGCTCACCCTTTCGGACCTCGAACGAGCAATTCAACTTGACCTCGACCGTCTCATCCGGACGGGCGACCTCCCACGGGTCGGGGCGCCGGAGCCAGTTGTCGGGTTGCTCGTGCTGCCAGCCATGGTCAATGGATTGCCGGAACATCCCGTACTGGTACCGGAGCCCGTACCCCATCGCCGGCAATTGCATCGTCGCCATCGAGTCCAGAAAGCAGGCGGCCAGCCGGCCAAGTCCACCATTCCCCAGCCCGGCGTCGGGCTCTTCGTCGAGCAGGCTCAGCCAATCGAGCGAGCGCCGCTTGGCGGCCTCACTCACGAGGGGACTGAGCAAGAGATTGGTGATGTTGTTGGTCAGCGAGCGGCCGATCAGAAACTCCATCGAGAGATAGTAGGCGCGCTTTGGGTTGGCGCTCTCATAGGTCCGCTCGGTCCGGACCCATCGCTGCGAGAGGATGTCCCGGACCGAGCGCGCGAATGCCTCGTAGTGCTCGCGCGCCGTTGTGGCCTCGGGAGCGACCACGTTGTCAAAGAAGAGGTGCCGGTCATACAGTGCGTCTGTGGTACCGGTGAGATCGACCGGACCGCAACCGTATTGCCGCCGCAACGCGGCCATGGCGTCGGGGGTTACTGTCGCTCGCGCAACTGTTTCTGTTGCACTCATCGCTGCGCCTTCTCCCGGCGCCACTGCGGACGCGCCAGGCAGATGTGCTCGTGGTAAGGATTCTCGTTCCAGAGAAGGGTGGCCGGCTCCGACCGGTCATGCTCGTAGCCCAGCTTACTGAGGCTGGCGGTGCCCAGCACGAAGTAGCGGCCGGCTGCCGATGGTAGTCCGAGCCAGCGTGCGACCAGCACTCGGAGAAAGTGTCCACTGGAAAACAGCAGCACGTCTCCCGCGATCGCTCGCACCCGGCGGATCACCCGGTCGGCTCGCTCTCCGGCCTGATCCGGAGACTCCCCGTCCGGGCAACCGTCGCGGAACAAATTCCAATCAGGACGCTCGGCATGGATTTCGGCGCTGGTGCGACCTTCATACCTGCCATAGTTCCATTCGCGCAGGTCGGGGTCGACGTTGGCTGTGGAGCCGAACCCAGCCAACTGGCACGTGCGGACCGCCCGCTGCAAAGGGCTCGTAATCACCTCGGTGAACGTGAGTCCTTCGAGCCGCTCTCCCAGCCGGATCGCCTCGCCTTCACCCTCCGCGGTCAGCGGCAAGTCGGTCACGCCGGTGTGCTGGCCGGTAACGGTCCAGGCGGTCCCGCCATGTCTGGCCAGGTAAACGACGGGAAGTTCGCTCATCTCAGGATGTCCCAATCCCCATGCCTCGACTGAGGGCAACCACTATACCGAACTCCATGGACTTGAGCCATTGATTCCTTCTGTTGGGGCGCACGGGCTTAGGCGATGAGCTTGCTGTTTGGGACACCCAATGCGGCAGGGCGGCAGTGCTAGCCGGCTACCGCGTGCTCGCGGGCTGGCGTTTCGGAGCCGACGGACTTCGGCGCGGCGACGACGTTGCTTGCGCCATGGTGGTTCACGATCAGGCGAGAGCCGCGCTGGTTCGTCAGGTAGGTCCACATCCACTGCACGAATACGCTCACGCGGAGGCTGGAGGTGGCGAGGAACTGGAGATGCACCGCGGCCCACGCCAGCCAGGCGACAAAGCCGCTGATCCGCACACCGGCGCTCTGCAGGACGGCGAATCCCTTGCCGACCACCGCCATATTCCCCTTATCGAAATACCTGAAAGCACGTGGAGCGGGTTTGCCCGAGACGCGGCCGCGAATCAGCTTGCCGGCGTAGCGTCCTTGCTGCATCGCCACCTGGGCGACACCAGGCAAGGGCTTCCCGTCCTGCTGCAGTGAGGCGGTATCGCCTACGACGAAGATCTCGGGGTGGGCCGGTACGCTGAGATCGGGCTGGATCTTGACCCTTCCCGCGCGATCTATTTCCACTCCCAACCACTTTCCGGCAGGGGACGGTGCCACCCCGGCGGTCCAGATCACGGCCTTCCTCGCGATCCGTTCACCCGCCACGATGACACCATCCGCATCGACCTGATCGACAGCGTGGCCCAGCCTGACCTCCACTCCCAGGCGCTTGAGCCGCCGCTCCGCGGCGCCGGAGAGGCCCTCCGCGAACGTGCCGAGCACGCGAGGCGCCAAATCGACCAGAACGATTCGAGCCGAAAGCGGGTCGATCCGCCTGAACTCCGATCGGAAGGTAGTCCGCACTAGGACGGCCAGCGCGCCGGCTAACTCAACCCCGGTAGGGCCCGCCCCAACGAGGACAAAGGTCAGCAGATCACGGTGTCGGCTGGGGTCTTCCTCGGCCTCGGCCTGCTCGAAAGCCTCAAGGATCCGGTTTCGGACAGCCACCGCGTCCGCCAGCATCTTCAAGCCGGGTGCAAACGGCGCGAACTCGTCGTGCCCGAAATAGCTGTGGCTCGCACCGGTCGCCAGGATCAAGTAGTCGTACTGGATCGGGACATCCCGGCGATCGGCGGAGCTAGCCACGATGTGGCGCTGCTCCTTGTTGACGCCGGTGACCTCGCCGAGAATCACAGTGGTGTTCCGCTGCTTCCCCAGAATCGCACGGATGGGAGAGCCGATCTGCCCCGGCGTGAGAACGGCGGTTGCCACCTGGTAGAGCAGCGGCTGAAACAGGTGGTGATTCGTTCGGTCGACCAGGATCACCTCGACCGGTGCTCGGCGGAGCGCCTTGGCCGCTGCTAGGCCACCAAAGCCTCCTCCGACGATGACGACCCGTGGTAGTTGCTCGGGCATCGCTCGGTTCGCCTCCTAAGTCGTCCGGCTTGGGCGACAACTACACTGACAGCGCGTTGTCAATCGCCAGCCGATTGGCAGCGGCGCCCCGGTCGAGACTGAGGCTTGACCATGCCAACTGCCACTGGCGCTGGTCCGTGCCTCGATACCGTGGGGCGAGCGTTGCCCAGCCGCGCCGCGATCTCCTTCTGCGAGCGAAGGATCCAAGCCTGGAGCGGCGATGACGCGGCAAGGGCGACGCTGAGCTCGATCATGGCTACCTCGGTGCGGGGCTGCGTCCCCGCTCTCTGCCAGTCCTCCGTCTTCGTGGGCAGAACTCGGGCCGCGCGAGCTCGATCGACGCCTCGCCAGGTGGCACCACCATTGCCTTGACTCGATTCACAGATGGTGGAAAGGGAGAGCGCCGACATGATCTGTAATACGCAGGTCAAAGCAGGTCCCGTGGCGGCAGGGTCGTGAGGCTCCGGGCTCAGGCGCTAGCGGGTCCGCGCCCGTCCCTGGCGACCGACCTGGTAACGCTCACCAAGCCGCGCATCATCTCGCTGCTCCTGGTTACCACGATCGCACCCATGTTCGCGGCCGGCCGCGGCCTGCCGTCGTTCCAGCTGGTGCTTACCGTCGCCATTGCGGGGTACTTGATGGCCGGGGGTGCCAACGCGATCAACATGTGGTTCGACCGGGACATCGATCTCAAGATGTCGCGGACGCGGCTGCGACCCATCCCGGCCGGCCGCATGGCTCCCCCTGTGGCGCTCACGTTCGGCCTCGGCTTGGCCGCCATTGCGTTCTATCTCTTCTGGCAGCTGGTGAATCCGTTGAGCGCCGAGCTGGCGCTGGGCGGGCTCTTGTTCTACGTGTTTGTCTATACGGTCTGGCTCAAACGATCGAGCCCGCAGAACATCGTAATCGGCGGAGCCGCAGGCGCATTCCCCCCTCTGGTCGGGTGGGCTGCGGTTACCGGCCGACTCGACCTGGCGGCCATCTACCTGTTCGCCATCATCTGCTACTGGACGCCACCCCATTTCTGGGCGCTTGCCCTCATCAAGCGGGCGGAATATGCCCGCGCCGGGATCCCGATGATGCCGGTGGTCCGGGGCGAGCAGCACACCAAGTTCGCGATGCTGGTCTACACTCTGATGTTGCTGCCGCTCACGCTGATGCCGGTGTTGTTTGGGGCATTCGGTTGGTTGTACGCCGTCAGTGCCGTGCTTCTCGGCGCGCCGCTTCTGTGGTACTGCATTCGCCTGCTCCGAGTCCCGGGGGTGACGCCGACGGCGTGGAAGCTCTACCGCTACTCTCTGCTCTACCTCGCTCTGCTGTTTCTCGCGATGGCTGTCGACGGCGCAGTGACGACCATGCCAACCCGCTGGCATCTGATGGTCCGCTGACAGCGGTCTGCGGCACGCGGTAGTCACAGCTCCCCGATCCACCCGCAATCAGTAGTCCCTCAAGTGGTTCGCAACGCCGCGACGAGTTCGTCCGGTGGCACTGTCATTGCCATATCCACCGAGCAGCAATCGCTTGGGCCAGAGGTAAGTCACCTTTCCGCCCAGCAGCGCGAATCTGGTCCGAGACTGACTCTATGCTCCGGATCACAGTAGATGATCGTTCCGACCAGGTCAGCTTGCGGCTCGAGGGTGACCTGTCTGGGCCCTGGGTGAGCGAGCTGGAGGACTCCTGGCGGGCGGCGCGAATGAGCGACCGGCTGGTGCGCGTCGACCTTGCGGGAGTTCAGTACGTGGACCGCGCGGGCAAATACCTGCTGGCGCTCCTGGGGATCAATGGGGCGGTGCTGGTCGGGGCCGGAGCGGAAATGACTGATCTCTTACAAACGATCACTAACAACTGGCTTCAGCACCAAGGGCGATAGTGATGAGTCTCGCGGTCGTGGCAGCCATGGTCCAAGCGACGGACACTGTCTCCAGCATTTTCGCTCCGGTGTCGACGCCTGCGATCAAAGAGCGCGACCTGAGCATGCTGGTGTTGGCCCTGAGCGCCATCGTGTTCGTGGTGGTCGGCGGGCTGATCGCATACAATCTGGCGCACTTTCGTGCTCCCGCCGGAGATCAGGGCACTGAGCCACCGCAGGTCTACGGCAGCGCCCAGGTCGAAGCTGCCTGGACGGTGATTCCCCTGGTGATCATCGTCGTGCTGATGCTCGCGACCGCCCGGGTGATTCACGAGGTGCAGGCCGCGCCCCAGCCGGCCAATGCGGTAGAAGCGACGATCGTCGGACGGCAATGGTGGTGGGAGATCCGTTACCCCAAGCTCGGCATCGTCACTGCCAACGAGCTCCACGTCCCGGTCAGCGATTCCTCGGTTCACCGACCCACGTGGCTCACCCTCGAGTCCGCCGACGTCTCCCACAGCTTCTGGATCCCGCGGCTTGCGGGCAAGACCGACGTGATCCCCAACCGAACCAACCGCACGTGGGTAGAGCCGTTCGCGACGGGCACGTACCTCGGTCAGTGTGCCGAGTACTGTGGCACCCAACACGCGCACATGCTGCTGCGCGTCGTCGTCGAGACCCCCGAGCAGTTCGCCCGCTGGGTGGAGCAGCAGCGCAGGGCGCCGGCGGCCGACCCCGCGGTTGAGCAGGGCCGCCGCACCTTCCTCGGCACCGCGTGCATCAGCTGCCACACCGTGGCCGGCACAGTCGCGAACGGGCGCTACGGCCCGGACCTCACCCACCTCATGGCGCGGGCGACGCTCGGAGCCGGGGTTGTGCCCAACACCCGGGAGAAGCTCCGCGCCTGGGTCAAGAACCCGGACGATCTCAAGCGCGGTGCGCTCATGCCGGCCATGCAGCTCGACGACGAGCAACTCGACCAGCTGGTCGACTACCTCCTGACGCTTCGGTAAGGGAGGGACCTAATGACGACCACCAAGTTTCCGCTGGTTGCAGATACCGACGAGGACGCGCCATCCGCTCTCGACCGGCTCCATCAATGGGTCGTCACGGTGGACCACAAGCGACTGGGTATCATGTACATCGTCATGGCCCTCGGTTTCCTGGTGATCGGCGGGATCGAAGCCACCCTGATGCGGCTGCAACTTGCGGTGCCGGACGCCCACTTCATCTCGCCCCAGGTGTTCAACACCCTGTTCACGATGCACGGCACGACCATGGTGTTCCTGATGGGCATGCCCATCCTCGCCGGGTTCGCGAACTACTTGATCCCGCTCCAAATCGGGGCGCGGGACCTGGCGTTCCCGCGGCTCAACTCCTTCGCCTTCTGGATCACCTGCTTCGGCGGCCTGCTGCTCTACTCCAGCTACATCACTGCCCCGGCGCTCTTCGGCGGCGCCGCCGCACCGGACTTCGGCTGGTTCGGTTACGCGCCGCTCACCGAGCCGACCTACTCCCGGGGCAATGCCGCCGACTACTGGATTATCGGTCTGATCATCGTCGGATTCGGCAGCATCGCCGGCGCCGTGAATGTCGCGACGACGATTCTCACCATGCGCACCGAGGGTATGACGCTCGGGCGGATGCCCCTGTTCACCTGGATCACGCTGGTGGTCCAGTCCATGATCCTGATCGCGGTCTCTCCGCTCACCGCGGCGCTCATTCTCCTCTTTCTGGACCGATCGCTGGGTGCCCACTTCTTCGATACGCAGGCGGGGGGATCCGCCGTGCTCTGGCGGCACTTCTTCTGGTTCTTCGGGCACCCCGAGGTGTACGTGCTGATGCTGCCGGGCTTCGGCTTCGTGTCGGAGATTATTCCCGTGTTTTCCCGCAAGGTGATCTTCGGCTACCCCGCAATGGTGGCGGCCACCGTGGGCATCGCCTTCATCAGTCTCAGCGTGTGGGCCCATCACATGTTCGCAGTCGGGATGTCGCCGGCCGCGAACACGTTCTTTGCGATCTCGACCGGTCTCGTGGCCATTCCCACTGGGATCAAGATCTTCAACTGGATCGGGACCATGTGGGGCGGCCGGATCCGGATGAAGACGCCGATGCTGTTCTGCATTGGCTTTCTGTTCCAGTTCCTCTGCGCCGGGATTACCGGGGTGATCCAAGCCACCGTACCGTTCGACTGGCAGCTCACCGAGACCTACTTCGTGGTGGCCCACTTCCACTTTGTTCTGGTCGGGGGCCTGCTCTTTACCATCTTCGCGGCGATCTACTACTGGTTTCCCAAAGTCACCGGCCGCATGCTCAGCGAGCGGGTGGGAAAGTGGCATTTCTGGCTGTTCCTGATCGGGTTCAACCTCACGTTCATCCCGCAGCATTTCGCCGGCATGCTCGGCATGCCGCGCCGGGTGTACACCTTCCTGCCGGAGCGCGGACTCGAGATCTGGAATCTGGTTTCGTCCATTGGCGTCGCGTTTCAGCTGGCGGGAGGCGCCTGTTTCGTGTGGAACCTGATTCGCTCATACCGGCGCGGGGCAGTCGCGGGCAACGATCCTTGGGACGCCTGGACTCTCGAATGGGCCACGAGCTCGCCGCCGGCGGAGTACAACTTCGCGAAGCTTCCGGTGGTGCACAGTCGCCGCCCCCTCTGGGACCTGAAGCATCCCGAGGACCCGGACTGGCAGTACGAGTGAACGGGGGCCGACTGCGATGACCGCCATTCCGCTGCCCCAGGCGATCGCAACCCCGTGGACGCTTCCGCGCCGCGGGCCCGTCGCCATGCTGCTCTTCATCGTGGCCGAGATCGCGATCTTCGGCGTCTTCGTCACCACGTACCTCTACTACATCGGTCGGAGCCTCACCGGGCCGACGCCGGCGGAGGTGCTCCACTTCCCGGTCGCGATGACCGTGTCGCTGCTCTCGAGCAGCCTGACCATCCACCAGGCGACCCGAGCGCTCCGCCGGGGCGCGACCAGGAGGTTCCTGGGCTTCTGGTTGGCGACGATTCTGCTGGGGGCCGGGTTTCTTCTCGGCACCGCTCGGGAGTGGCATGAGCTCATCTACGAGCACCACCTCACCCTCCGGACGAACCTGTTCGGCACGACGTACTACGCACTTGTGGGGCTCCATGCCTCCCACGTGGTTGCGGGTATGGTGCTGCTCCTGATCGTCGCGACTTTCGGGATCGCGGGCCGGGTTCGACCAGAACACGTGGAGCGGACTGACGTAGTCAGTATCTACTGGCACTTCGTGGATGCCGTCTGGATCGTCGTGGTCACCGTCGTCTACGTGATCGGCCGGTGACCGCAGCCGAGGAGTTGTCGATATGAGTGAGCCACCACCGCGCGACGGCGTGATTCTGCCCGCACCGACGGCTTGGCCGATGGTGCTCGCATGCGGCATCACGCTCCTCGGCGCAGGGTACCTCATGCACCCGCTGCTCGCCGTGGTCGGGGTCGCCGCCGTCGTGCTCGGAGGCGTCGGCTGGTTCCGCGAGGTACTACCGGTGGAGCATGAGGAGATCGTACCAGTCGAGGGGGAGCAGCCCGTCGTCGGACCGTCCTCGCGCTCGGTGCTGGCGCTGCGGGCGGGGGTCGATGCGCATCGAATGCGCCTCCCTCTCGAGGTGTATCCCTACTCGGCCGGGCTCAAGGCGGGTCTTGCCGGCGGGGTGGCCATGGCGATCGTTGCCTGTCTATTCGGGATCGTCAGCAACGGCAGCCCGTGGTACCCGATCAACCTGCTCGCGGCGGCGGGCTCTTCGGCGCTCACCCGAGCGACCGACGCCGAGCTCGCCCGGTTCAACTCCACAGGTCTCGTCCTCGGCTCGGTCGTGCACGCAAGCCTGTCCATTCTAGTCGGCGTCCTGTACGCGGCCCTGCTTCCGATGTTCAGTCGCCGACCGGTTCTTGCCGCCGGAGTGGTCATACCGGGGGTGATGTCGGGTATCACCTGGTCTCTCCTCCGGGTGGTGAACCCGCTGCTGAACGACCGCATCGAGTGGGGCTGGTTCGTCGCCTCGCAGATCGCGTTCGGACTGGTCGCAGGGTGGGTGGTCTCTCGCACCGAACGGATAGGCACCGCGCAGACGCTGCCGTTCGCGATACGGGCCGGCGTCGAGGGGACCGGCATGCCCCGGACACCGCGAGACGCGGAACAGCCATGAATCGGTTCCCTTCGTTGCTTATGGCGGTCGTGGTGGTGGCCGCGTGCGGGCGACCAGTCGACCCACCAGCCGGTGGGGGCGCGAAGCCTGAGCTGACCGCCACCTTCGACGGCCTGTATCAGCCGAATTGCGCCGGTTGCCACGGTGCCGACGGCCGGACCGGCGCGGCGCTGTCGCTGAACGATTCGGTGTACCGCGCGGTCCTGGACCCCGCGGCGGTCCACCGAGCGATTGCCGCCGGCACCCCCGGAACCCTGATGCCGGCATTTGCGCGCAGCGCCGGGGGCACGCTCGCCGACTCCGAGATCGACGTGCTCGTCCAGGGCATCCGGACGCGGTGGGGTCAACCGGCAGCCTCTGGGCTCGACGGCGCGCCGGCGTATGCGGGCTCGGCTGGGAATCCGGAAGCCGGTGCCGCCGCCTACGCCACGTTTTGCGCCCGGTGTCACGGGACGCCGCGGAGTCCCAGCGCCCGGGCTGGAGAGGTATACGACCCTTCATATCTGGCACTGGTCAGCGATCAGTGGCTGCGGACCAGCATCATCGTCGGGCGCCCCGAACGCGGCATGCCGGACTGGCGAGGCGACGTCCCGGGCCGTCCGATGACGGACCAGGAGATCACGAATGTCGTCGGCTGGTTGGCTGCGCAGCGGGTTCCGTTCGCGGGCCAGCCCTATGCCCCTCGTCACTGACCTCACGAGCAACGACCGATGGATCAGGAGCAACGCTTGATGGCCCTTCCTTCCTCGGCACCGCTGCCGGATGACTCAACGCTGCCGGAGCCGAGGCGCGGCTTCCTCCTTCGCGTCGGCATTGGTCTCAGCGCCCTCGCCGCCGCTCTCGGGTCCGTGCCGGTGCTCGGCTTTCTGCTCTCCCCGTTACGCACGGCGGGTGAGCGCAAATGGGTGCGCCTAGGACCGCTGAGCGACTTTCCGGTTGGTGAGACTCGCCTCACCACATTCCAGAATCCGTCCCACCAGACCTGGGACGGCCCGACCGCGATGGTGCCCTGCTACGTGCGGCGGGTGGCCAACGACCGATTCCAGGTGTTCGCGGTGAATTGCACCCATCTCGGTTGTCCGGTCCGCTGGTTCCCGGAGTCGGGACTTTTCATGTGCCCCTGCCACGGCGGGGTTTACTACGACAACGGCTCTCGTGCCTCCGGCCCACCGCCTCGCGGCTTGTTCGAGTATCAGTGGCAGGTCCGGCGCGGCGAGCTGTGGGTGCGCGGCGGCGTGCTGCCCACGCTGGCCACACCGGCCTAAGGGGGTTGGAATGCCTCGTTGGCTGAGCGGACTCGGCGGCTGGCTGGATGCCCGGCTGCAGATCGGAGGGGTCATTCGCGACGTAGCGAGCCACCCCGTCCCGCGAAATACTGCGAGCTGGTGGTACGTGTTCGGGAGCGCCACGTTCGTGATCATGGTGCTTCAGTTCGTGACCGGCATCCTGCTCGCGATGGTCTACGTCCCGACCCCGGGTGAAGCGTGGGAGAGCCTGCAAGCGCTGAACGGTCAGATCGCATTCGGCTGGTTTCTGCGCGCTGTGCACGGGTGGGGCTCGAACTTCATGGTGGCGATGCTGCTGATCCATATGGCTCAGGTGTTCCTCTTCGGCGCTTACAAGTATCCACGGGAGCTCACCTGGATCGCCGGGGTCGCGCTGCTCCTGCTGACCCTTGGGATGGCGTTCACGGGCCAGATCATGCGCTTCGACGCGGACGCGTACTGGGGCCTCGGGATCGGTGCGTCGATGATGGGCCGGGTTCCGTTCGTGGGGTCGTGGCTCGTCGGGCTGCTCCTGGGCGGGCCGATCATCGCAGGCCAGACCCTGTCCCGGTTTTTCACGTTTCATGTATTCGTGGTGCCCGGCCTCCTGATCGGCGCCGTGCTGGTGCACGTCCTCCTGGTAATCAAGGTCGGTATCAACGAGTGGCCGATGCCGGGGCGACTGGTAAGCCGAAAGACCTACCTCGCCCGGTATCAGCGCCTGGTCCACGAGGATGGCGTCCCGTTCGTACCGGACGCGTTCGTGCGGGATTTTGTCTTCGGGAGCTTGGTCGTCCTCGCCGTGCTGGCTTGCGCGGCATTGTTCGGCCCGTTCGGACCGGCGGAGCGGCCCGATCCCACGTTGATCGACACGGTTCCCAAGCCGGACATCTTCTTTCTCTGGCTCTACGCAGCACTGGCACTGCTGCCGGCAGAGCTCGAAACGCCACTCATCCTGATCGCACCCATAATCGGCATCGCCGTTCTGCTGCTCCTTCCGTTCATCTCCGGCACCGGAGAGAAGAGCTGGAAGCGGCGGCCGGCGGAGGTGCTCGTTGTCGCGGTCCTCGCCGCGGGCTTCGCGGCCCTCACCTGGCTAGGCCGTCACCCACCGTGGTCTCCCCCCATGACAGCGTGGAGTGGAACAGCGTTGCCGCCCCATCTGCTGGACGGGAGGACTCCGCTCGAGCTTCAAGGTGCCCTGGTCTTTCAGAACAAGCAGTGCCGCAACTGCCATGCGCTGGGTGGGACCGGCGGCAAGCGGGGGCCACCGCTGGACGATGTCGCTGTGGACCTGACCAAGGATCAGCTGATCCGCCAGGTGCTTCAGGGAAGCGGGGAGATGCCGGCGTATGGGAACCATTTGCGCCCGGCGGAAGTGGCAGCCTTGGTGGCCTACCTCGAGACCCTCCATCCGCCCCACGTGCCGCCGGCTCGGGTTTCGGCCCCGTCGTCCATTGCCGGACCGTAGCCGATGCTCCACGGTGACGTGCCAATCACGTGGGGGAGAGCACCGGTGGTCGTTGCCGGCATCGCGATTGCCGCGGCGGTGTACACTCGAGGTTGGTGGACCTACCGACGGCGGCTGCCGGCGCGCGCATCGCCGTGGCGGCTCGTCTGGTTCCTTGGCGGACTCGGATGCCTCTGCGTCGCTCTCGCCTCGTCGATCGACGCCGTAGCTGATGTGCGACTGAGCGCGCACATGGTGCAGCACATACTGCTGCTTACATGCGCGCCTGCTCTGATCCTGCTAGGCGACCCGCTTCTGCCACTGATTCGTGGACTGCCCGGCTCAGTCCGTCGAACGATCATCGCCCCTCTGGCGCGGCAACGATGGCTTCGTCGCGTATGGCATGCGGTTACGCAGCCGGTCGTGACGCTCGTGGTCAGCTCCGTGATCTTCTGGCTATGGCATGTGCCCGGGCCGTTCCAATTGGCGCTGCGGGTGCCTGTCGTCCACCTGGCCGAGCATGCGTCGTTCTTTGTCGGCGGGATGCTGTTCTGGTGGCCGGTGATCCAGCCCTGGCCGAGCCGCCCCAGGTGGCCAGCCGCCGCCATGATTCCGTATCTGCTCCTGGCTGACGTGCAGAACACGGTGCTCGCAGCGGTGTTGACGTTTGCCGACCGGGTGCTCTATCCGTTTTACCAGACACTTCCTTCCGGCGCTGATACCGCTGCCCTCGAGGACCAGGTGCTGGCGGGAGTGCTCATGTGGGTCCCCATGTCACTCACGTACCTCCTCCCAGCGGCACTGCTCACCATCCGGCTGCTGTCGCCCAAGGCGTCAGGGTGGCGCCCGCCAAATAGGGATCACCGGTCTGAGGCGACGGGCGACTTCCCGGCGACGCTTACGCCATATCGGTGACAGCATGTGCGCGGCTCGTGGCCGACGAGTGCGCCAAAGCGGTGCCTAGGCTGTGGTCCTGCGGTGGAATCACGCTGGCTCAGGCCGGTCTGGCGCAAACTCAGGCGCCGCCCGGCGACTCCGGGGTATCGCTTCTCAGAGTGACTCGGTGGCAGCACCACACGGCTATTGTCTACGGCCAATGGCCAGCAGGGCTTGAGCGATCTCACCGGCAAACTTCCCCAGGATCTCACTCAAAGCCGCCACAGCCTCTTCCGTAGAAGTTCCCTTTACCGACTCGACCAGACGGCTCTCCCGGATGCTGAGCGCTTCTTTGGTCGCGACGTCTCGAAGGGTCCACCGCGCGTTCAATTGAGCTGTACGGGCGGTGTCCGTCTCGAAACGCGCCACGTTGATCTCCACTTGATACGTGGGCCGCCGAGTGGCCGGCCACGGATACGGGGTGACTCTCTCGCTCAAAAGGAGCGCTGAAAGGTTCTGCGAAAGAACGACAGCAAAGTTGTCGGCCAACGGTTCCGCCCAACGGTCGTTTTCCGCCACCGCAAAGCGATTCTGTGAAATGCGAGTAACCAACTGTTCCCGATCGAGATAACCGGGGAACGTGATCGGCCCAACGCCAACCTCGAGTTGCGCCGGATCGGATGAGCTCGTGCCTGTGGTCTGCTCGGTTTGCGGGAGTGGAGTCAGGGTAAAAAACCTAGTTGGGTCCGGTTTCGGTCCTAAACTGACGCACCCGGCCACGGACAAGCAGGCGAGCCCCAACAGAATCAGTGGAGTCGCCGCTCCGCGCATCATTCCTCCCCGGTTACGGCCTTGCCGAAGATGAGCGCTCTCGGGTTGCGCTCCAGGTAGCTGGTGAGCAAACGCACCGAGCGCGCAGCGGCCGAGACTTCCTGCAAAGTTCGGTTGAGCTGGTAGAGAGTCGGCGAGTCGTTGATGCTCCCGTCGGTGTGCTGTATGGCGTCGCCGGCCTGCTTGATCGTCGCCCTCGCCTCTGCTGAGGTCTCCTGGATATCTCCCGATAGGGTCGTGACGTTACGATCGAGTGTGGTCGTCAGTTGGGAAATATGCGCCGCAGCGTCGGTCAGCCTATGGGTAACTTCATCCATGGACTGGACGGCCGCTTGTAGGTGCGGTGAGTTAACCAGCTGGTTGATCCCTGTGACGGCCTGGGTGGCGGAGTCGGTGAGAGCTTTGAAGTCGACTTCCGCGAGGTTGGTGAGTACTTGAGTCACTGCGCCGCGTGCCTTTTCAAGAGCGGCGGGTTGGGTGGGAAGCTCCTCGTACCGGTATCTCCGTGCTCCTGGCTGCTGGACATATGTCGCCGGACTGCCAGGGAAATAATCGATTGCGACGAAGAGCACTCCGGTCACGAAGCTCTCCACTTGAAGCTGACCGCGCAGCCCGCGATCGATCGCGGCTTTGCGGACCTGCGGATTGTTCAGGATCGTCTCGGTGGTGCCTCGGCTGGTGAGCTTTGCGGGATCGATTTCGATGATCACTGGAATGGGTCCAGGGTCCAGGTCCGGTTCCAGCTGCAGCCGGATGTCTTTGACGAACCCGATCTCGACTCCGCGAAATTTAACCGGTGCGCCGGAGCGGAGACCGTTTACGGTGCTGGGAAAGTAGAGTACAAACTCATAGGTCTTGTGGAAATAACGACCCGAGCCAAACATGACCACCGCCAGTACGCTCAGCAAGACGGCACCCACTACGAAGGCGCCAATCAGAGTTGGACTGACTCGTCGGTTCATGGCCTCTCCTTTTCTCCTCTCGTCAGAAACCTCCGCACCTTGGGATCGTGAGAATGGGCCAGAAGGTCCTTCGGGGGTCCGCCGGCCGTGATCGTCCTCGTCTCGCCGTCGAGGAAGATGCTGTTGGTACCGATCGCGAAAATGCTCGCCAGCTCGTGCGTCACCACAACAACCGTGCTGCCGAGACTGTCGCGCAAGTCCAGAATCAGCTCATCCAATAGCCGCGAGCTGAGCGGGTCGAGTCCGGCCGACGGCTCATCGAAAAAGAGAATCCTGGGATCCAGCGCCATGGCTCGTGCCAGTCCCGCCCGCTTCTGCATCCCGCCGCTGATTTGTGAGGGGTAATAGTCTTCGAAGCCCTTGAGTCCCACCAGGGCGAGTTTGAGCGAAGCGACGTCACGGATCTCGGCGGGGCTGAGTTCCGTGTACTCCTCCAGCAGCAGGCCGATGTTCTCCGCCAGCGTCATCGCGCTCCAGAGCGCCCCGCCTTGGAACGTCACTCCGATGCGCCTGAGAATCTGCTGTCGCTGTGTCGGGTGCGCCTTGGTAAAGTTCTGCTCTTCGTAAAAGATCTCACCCCGGGCCGGCTCATTGAGGCCGATCAAATGGCGCAGCAAGGTGCTTTTGCCGGTGCCGCTGCCGCCCATGATGATAAAGACGTCGCCATGGTTGATCGTGAAGCTCATATCGCGCATGAGCACAAAGCTGCCGTACGCCATCGTGAGATCGCGCACGGTGATGTCAGGCCTCGCGCCGTCCCCCGTTGCAGCTTCCCCGGGCATTCAGACGCCCAAGACGTAAAAGACCACCGCGAAGATCCCGCAGGCGACGATAATCGCGACGATTCCCGTGACCACGGCCGAGGTCGCCGCGTCGCCGACCGCGGACGAGCTGTTGCCCGACTGAAGCCCACGCAAGCAGCCGGCAAGAGCGATCAAAACGCCGTACACGGCGCTCTTGAAGACGCCGCCCACAGTATCCGTCAGCCGGACGGCGTCCATGGTCTGCTGGATATATGTCGTCCAGGAGAGATCCAGCATTCCCACGCCGATGGCGGCCCCACCTATAATGCCGACAAAATCGGAGTACAGGCACAGCAGCGGCATCATCAGGATCAGAGCCACGACGCGGGGGAGAACCAGAAATTCCAAGGGTGAGAAACCCGCGGTCGTGAAGGCGTCGATTTCCTGCGTGACCTTCATGGTGCCAAGTTGGGCCGCGAAGGCTGCTCCGGTGCGGCCCGCCATGAGAATAGCGGTCATCATGGCCCCCATCTCTCGCATCATGGCGACCCCGACCAGATTGGCAACATAAATCTGGGCGCCGAACTGCTGGAGCTGTATCGCACCGACGAAAGCAAGAATGACCCCCACCAGAAAACTGACCAACGTAACGATGGGAAGCGCCTGAGCGCCGCACTGTTGAATCAACAAGAAGAGGTCGGACGTTCGATAGCGCGCCTTCAAGCGGAACAGCCGAACGAAGGTGACCGTGATGTCCCCGAGAAACGACAGCATTTCAGCAGCGGAACCTGCCATGCCGATCGCGCGCCCCCCAACGCGCTCGAGCAGCGAGGCCTCCCTCACTTGTTGGCGGGCGCCGGCCCTTTCGGGAACCGCTTCGGCAAGGTCGAGGAGCTGGCGGATGCCGGCCGGCAAGCCATTCAGCTCGACGGATACACCTCGTTGACGGCAAACGTCACTGACCGTTGCTAGAAACGTGAGGATGCTGCTGTCCCAATCGCTCAAGTCCTGGGCGTCGAAAGCGACTCGGGCGACAGACGGAAGGGCCTGCAATTCTTTTTCAAACGCCTTTGAGGGGGCGAGCCCGCCGCTGAGCTGCCACGCTCCTGCCAAGCGAATCAGGAGGATGTCGTTGTCGACGCGCTCGAACGCGACTTGATTCATCACGGTTGCTGCTCTCGTTGTTGTCGCCGTCCTCCGGAATCGAGGTTGTGGTTTTGACCTCCGCCCCTTAGCCGTCAGCTACTCGTCAAAGCCTCGGCACCAAGGTAGTGAAACGCCACTCACGAATCTTGCTTACGCGCAAGGAAGGAGCTGAACTAGATCGCACAATTCCGGGCGACATGTGGGAGCGCTGGCCGGTGGTGAGCGAGCCTTTTGACGCAATGGCCTATGACGATGCAACGTACGCCGGGATAACTCTGGTGGACAGGGCTGACGTCCAGAGTCGCCAGCGGCAAGGCACCGGTCCCGGGCATAGCGGCCCCGCGCTTCTGCCGCCCTCGGCTGGACACCTTAGCGAGATCATCTTTCAGATGGACGATCGAGCCGAACGCCTGGCGGGTGTCAGGATTTATAGCCCGTGCTGTTGCCGCGCTCCGTTAGCTGGGGTCCCCGCGCTGAGCGCGTGGGCGGAGGCAATGAGCGACAGATGCGAGAAGCCCTGGGGAAAGTTGCCGACTTGGCGACGCCGGGAAATGTCGTATTCCTCGGCGAGAAGCCCGAGCGGGGTGCGCAACGCCAAGAGTCGCTCGAAGAGCTCCTCCGCCTCGGCCGTGCGACCAGCGAAGGCGTAGTTGTCGGCCAGCCAGAAGCTGCACGCCAGGAACGCACCCTCCGAACCTGGCAGGCCGTCGACCTGGTGCTCGGTCGCGTACCGGAGCACAAACCCATCGCGCAGCAGCGTCCGCTCGATCGCCCGCACGGTGCTCTGCATGCGGGGGTCATCCGCCGGCAGGAAGCCCGCGTGCGGAATCAGCAGCACGCTTGCGTCGA
>JBKPOS010000073.1:0-19279 GCA_046733215.1 Gemmatimonadota bacterium | reverse complement strand
GATCAGAGCGGCGGCTCTATCACCGTGAACCTGAGCGGCGTGCCTTCGACGAAGACCTTCAGCGTGCTTTGGTATAACCCCGCCACCGGAGCAAGCGCCACGGCAACGGCTGTACAAGGCGGAGCGTCGCGAACCTTATCGCCGCCCGCATCGATTTTCCCGGCTCCCGCTGACGAGGTGTTGTTGCTCAAGTAGGCAGTTGATCTGCCGAAGTAGGCTGCCTCCCGAGCCCCCCGGACTAAGTCCGGCGAGGCTCGAGTCCGGTTTGACGCCGGTAGATCGCTTCGAGCGTTTGCAGCGTATCCGCGTCGGCCGCAGCCTTGTCAGGGCGGTATCGCCTGATCCGGGCGAATCGGAGAGCCAGCCCCCCGGGATACAGCGGGCTCGCCTGCAAGTCGCTGAAGGCCACTTCCACTACCAGTTCGGGCCGGACGTGTACCGTGTGGCCGTCCCGCGCCACCTCGAGCTCGAGGAGTCTGGTGGTCTGCCACGCGAGCATCTCGTCGGTCATTCCCTTGAAGGTCTTTCCCAGCATTACGAATCCGCCACTCACCGCATCGCGCGCGCCCAGGTGCAGGTTGCTGAGCCAGCCATGACGTCTGCCATGCCCCCACTCCGCCGCGAGCACGACCAGGTCGAGGGTCTGGACCGGCTTGATCTTGAGCCAGCGACTTCCCCGTCGACCGGCTTCATAGGGAGCATCCGGTGCCTTGGCCATGACGCCTTCGTGGCCCCGGGCCAAGGCGCGTTCGAGAAATGATCGGGCCTGATCTGGCGAGGAGGTGACCAGCCTCGGAATCACCAGCGCAGCCGGGACGGCGCTCGATAGCGCCGAAAATCGGCGCTCGAGTGGCTCGTCCAGCAAGGCAACTCCATCGAGATAGAGCAGGTCGAACCAGAAAGGCGTGAGCGGAAGCTCATGCAGCAGGCGTTGGATCTCGAGCTTGCGGCCGAAGCGACGCATCGTGGTCTGGAACGGATGGGGGACTCCGTCAGGCCGAAGCGCGGCAGCCTCGCCATCGATGATGAGCTCGCGCGCCGGCAGCCTGCGGGTCGCTTCGACCAGCTCCGGAACCGCCTCGGTCACATCGTTGAGCCGGCGCGAGAAGATCCGCACATCGTCACCACTCTTGTGGATCTGGATGCGGGCGCCGTCGACCTTGAACTCGAGAGCTGCCTCGCCCAGCTGCGAGAGGGCCTCGACCTCGTCTTCAGCCGTGTCGGCCAGCATCGGAAGAACCGGCCGAAAGAGCTGAATCGAGAATCGGGAAAGTCCGGCGACGCCCTCCGTCAGTGCAGTCGCCGCCACCTTGGGCAGATCGCCAACCATCATCTGGGCGCGCCGCACAAGCTCCGCCGGTACCGAGGCAGCCCGGGCAACCGCATCTGCCACCAGGCCCTCGAGCGCTCCCTGTCGCAGCTCGCCCATCACGAGGCCACCAAGAAATTCTTGTTCGTCGCGCCTGGCGCGCGCGAGCAGCTCGCGGAGCAGACGGTGCTTGTCCTGGTTGGACCCTTTGCCCGCCGCAAGCGCGATTTGCTCGAACGCAGCGTCGACGTCGACCAGCTCGAGTTCCGGCGACTCAGCCGCGGAGTCTGCCATTGCATTTCGGAGCGACGCCCAGCCGAGTCCTAATCGAGCCTGTCGCACGGATCCGCAGAGATATCCGGTCGCAATCTCGACCTCGCCAGCCGGCACGCTCGAGAGCAGTTCTGCCATCAGTCCGATCTTCTCCAGCCGTCCCCTGGCCTTGCTTACTCGCCGGGACGTCTCGACCAGCGCCGCAAGCTTCATCGGCCGGTTTCGCTCATTGCTCTCTCCCACGTTGCCAAACCGTGCCTCGTCGCTCGTATTCCAGCTGACGCTCGAGTTCGAGCGCAAGCGCCGGGTCGCCGAAGCGCTCCACCAGCCAGAGGCCAAGATCCAGGCCTGAGGTGACTCCGCCCGCGGTGATCAGCTCTCCGTCATCGACGACTCGCGCGGCGACCAACTCCGCACCACTTGCTTTCAGTGCCTCCCGGGCGACATGGTGTGTGGTCACCCGCCGGCCCTGCGTGAGTCCGGCGGCGGAGAGAAGCATCGCGCCGGTGCACACGGAGGCGATTGTCGCGCCTCTGCCGTGGAGACGGTTTATTGCGTGCGGTAGAAGCCCGCGCTCTGCTTCCACCCTCGCGCCAATGGTCGAGCTGCGGTCGGCCCAACGTCCACCCGGCACCACGAGCAGGTCCAGCTGATCGGCGAGCTTTGCGGTCGCCTGAACTCTGAGACCCTGTGATCCCTCCACCTCTCTCGGGCCGTCCAGGTGAGCGAGCTCCACGGTGAACGGTCCTCCGCGCCGGCCTGCAGCGGTGAGCACCTCGTAGGGTGCCACAGCGTCGAGTTCGTCGAATCCATCGAAGATGACGATCTGGGTCTTCACGAGGCTCACTCCGTTCCGAGGCCTGTTCAGGGCAGGGGCAGCCGAGCCAGTCACCAATGCAGCTGACTCGGTGCCGGACGATATCTGCTATCAGTGGCCCGCGCAGGCGGGCCGCCTAAACGGAGACCCATCTGGGCGACAGAAGTCGCGTTGTCTAACGCCGGCGATCCGAGGGCGGGTCGGTGCGGCGACCACGCATTGGCGCTGCGGTTCGCTTGGGTTGGAAGACGGGCTCGCGGGGCCCGGGGGGTGCTGGGGTTGGCGGGGCTTGGCCATCGCCCCCCCGGGTTCCCGCGAGCCCGTCTTCTTTGATCCCGCTCACCGACGCGCCTGCCGGCGTGGTCGCCGCACCGACCGCCCTCGGATCATCTGATCCCGAAAACGCGACTTCTGTCGCCGCCGCGAAGGGATCTCCATCTCAGCGGCTCTCATGCCTCGTGTACCCCATTGCAAGCCCAGCCCGGCACAGCAGGCGGCTGGTTGACACGACGCTGGTGGCGGCCCGAAGTTGCAGCCCACCAACGCACCCGACTCATGCCTAAAGACTCTCCCGCCAATCGGGGTACGGTCTCGGGTGTCGACTGGACGACCTACTTCGTCCGGCTGGCGCTCCTAGCCGGGCTCTACTATCTGGCAGCACGGCTGGGTCTCCGATTCGCCTCCATCGGCGAGAGCATCTCTCTTGTCTGGCCGCCAACCGGTGTCGCGTTTGCTGCCCTGACGCTCCTCGGCCTTCGCTATTGGCCCGGCGTCGCGCTCGGCGCATTTCTCGCGAACGCCGCCACGTCGGTTCCGCTTGCCGCCTCCGTTGGCATCGCCCTGGGGAACACACTGGAGGCAGTGGTCGCGACCTATCTCCTTCGAAAAGCTGCAGGAGACCGGCTTCAACTCGATCAGCCACCGCAACTCCGGGCCCTCATTCTTGCCGCCGCGCCGCTCGGGTCGCTCGTGAGCGCGACGATCGGAGTCGGGAGCCTGGTTCTCGCCGGAGCGCTTTCCGCATCTGGAGCCCAAGCCATTGCCGTGTGGTGGGCGGGAGATCTTCTCGGCGCCCTCGTGGTCGGATGTTTCATTCTTGCCTGGGCCGACACCCGCCCGATGAATCGAGCCCGGGGCATCGTCGAGTTGGCTGTTCTGTGTCTGGGCACCGCCGCCGCGGCCGAGTTGATTCTGGGCGGGCCTAATCGCATCCCGCTGCTCCGCCAGCTGGACTATCCGTACCTTCTCTTCCCGTTCGTCGTTTGGGCTGCCCTCCGGTTTGGGCCCCGAGGTGCGACACTGTTGACGCTCCTGGTCTCGTTCGTCGCGGCGTGGCACACCGCGCAAGGAGGTGGCCCCTTCGTCGGTGAAACAGTCGTCGCGACCCGCTTCGCCCTGATCGTCTATCTCGCTGCTCTCGCGGTGAGCGGTCTTGTGGTCGCTGCCGTGGTCAACACCGAGCGGGCCCGGGCCACCCAGGCCCTCCGAAGCAACGAGGAGCGCCTCCGCCTGTCTCTGGATTCGGCCAGGATGGGGATCTGGTATTGGTCGGTGGATAGCAATGTCCTGAGCTGGGACCAGAATCTGCGCGCACTCTTCAGGCTAGAGCCTGACGAGGTGGTCTCACGATATGAGGATTTCATAAAGCGAGTCCACCCGGATGATCGCGCAACGGTCGACGACTCCGTGCGGAAGGCCTTCACCGAAGGTGGCGATCTGGACTACGAGTTTCGGATCGTCCTGCCCGGCGGAAAGACTCGCTGGATTGCTGATCAGGGGAAGGTCGGGCGCGACGAAGCAGGACAGGTCCGCTACATGACCGGAATCTGTATGGACGTCACGGAACGTCGCATGGCGGAAGATCGCATCCGACGAGCCCACCGAATGGAGTCCGTGGGCCGGCTCGCCGGGGGTGTCGCTCACGAGGCCAACAATCAGATGACGGTCGTTTTGGGTGCGGCGCGCATGATTCTCCATCGACCGGACCTTCACCCCGAAATCCGGCACGACCTCGATTACATCCAGAAGGCCGCCGAGCGCACCGCCATGGTTACGGCGCAGCTCCTGGCGTACAGTCGGCAGCAGATGCTGCGGCTGGAGCTGCTCGATCTCAACCGCCTCGTGCTCGGCTGGGAGCCGGTATTGCGTCGTGTCATGGGGGAGGACTGCGTGGTCACCCTCGAGCTGAGCGCCGACGTAGGACAAATCCGCGCCGACGCCGGGCAGTTGGAGCAGGTCTTCCTCAACCTCGCCCTCAATGCGCGCGACGCAATGTCCCACGGTGGGAGTCTCACTGTGGAGACCTACCGGACCGAGCTGACGCCGGCATACGCACGACTAAAACCCGAGGCCACGGTTCGGCCTGGTTGGTATGCTGTGCTGGCGGTGAGCGATACCGGACATGGAATGGACCGCGCGACGTCCGCGCAGATCTTTGAGCCCTTTTTCACAACGAAGGGAACCGGGCAAGGGACCGGACTTGGCCTATCCACTGTCTATGGCATCGTAAAGCAGTCAGAAGGGTACATCTGGGTTTACAGCGAGCCCGGCCAGGGATCCACGTTCAGAGTGTACCTGCCGCTCGCCGGGGAGAGTGCCGGGCAGGAGGAGCCGGCCAGAACCACGCCGCTACCGACTGACGCCGTACCGGCAGGATCCGGTGAGTCGATCCTCGTATTGGAAGACGATGACGCCGTTCGGCAGATCGCTCGACGGGCTCTGGAAGGAGCCGGCTACACCGTATTGGCTGCGGCCGACGGGGCTCACGCGCTCGAAATGCTAAGCCAGACACCGCAGCCCATTCGGCTGGCGCTCATCGACCTGGTATTGCCTGGTATGAGCGGGCTCGACGTCGCGGGACGAATGGCCAGCACGTCGCCCGCGACCCGGGTGATCTTCACCTCCGGTTATCCCGACGGTGAGATCGCCCGGCGCGGGCTGCTTGCACCTGGAGCGGCGTTCATTCAGAAACCCTTCACGCCCGAGGCGCTCCTCAGGCTCGTGCGGCGGGAGCTGGAAACAGCTCCCGCCACGGGCGACCCAGCTATGCGGTCTTCGTAAGCTTCTTCTGCAAGCGCTGGGCGTGATCGAGGTGTTGGCCGATGATCGGTGTGGCCGTCTCGATCAACTGCTGAATGTCCTTGTTCTGGGTGGCCCGGTGCGCCTGGTCCAGCAGGTCCTTCACCGCCTGGTGCACGCTGACCTCCTTCTCTATGTAGACCCGATCGAACTCGGCGCCTTTGGGGGTCGACTGCAGCGTGCTCGACTCATCCTGGGCGGCAGGGGCCAGCGGATCGTTGGCCGGCGGCTCCGGCGTGATGTTGAGCTTCTTGGCCAGCTTGGCGCCGGCTTCCCGCAGCTTGTGGTGATCGATCATCATCTCCTTCGCGAAGGTTTTCACGTCGGGACTTGTGGCCTTCTTCGCGGCGGCGGCTCCAGCGGCGCTGTCGGCCTTATTGGCCTCGTCGAGCAGCGCCATGATGTTGGCGTCGGAAAGCGTGCCCGTAGTGCCGGCAGCGCCTCGGGCGGTATCCGCCGGCGCGGCGTTTGGATTGGCGGGCATCATACCGGTGTCGGCGGGCGGGGCAACGGTGGACCGCATACCCGTTTCATCGCTCATTTTGGTTCGATTGCTCTTGCATGCGGCGAACAGGGACAGCGTCAGAAGTAGAGCTGCAGCCTGTCGCGGGAGTTGGTGCCTCATACAATCCCTCCAGATGCCTAAGTTCAGGCAAACAAGTCGTACGAACGCCTGACCTTTCAGATTAGAGGTCGGGGTCGGGACCGGTGGTGACGCCTCTCACCGGCTTCTCGGCTCACTCGATTGCCGCGACCTGCCCGTAACCTTCGCACGTCGCCAGCGGCGCTCTCCATCTCGCTTCCGGGGGTGAGTCCACTCCGGCTGGCCGATCCCTCTCCATCTCCCGCGTTTGCAGTGAGTTGGGGTGCGTCCTCCCGCCGTCCCCTGTCACCGCGTCCGGTTCGACGCCGGGCATATCCGTTGCAGACAGGTCCCTAGTCCAGCCCGATTCCAATCTTCACCACGCGTACGCGCGCTTCCCGTCGGAGTCAACGTCATGGTCACGTTCCTGAAAGGTCTGCGCCGCCCGGAAAATCAGGCGGCGGCCGGTGGCGCCGGGTCCCGCTCCGATCGGCCAATGAGTCCCCGCGAGTTCGGCGCGCTCGAGGCCCTCGTCGCGCGGGCAGAGGCTGCCGCGGCGCAGCTTCGGTCGGTCTCGAACATCACCGAAACCGGCGAGGCGCTGGCGGCCATGCATCACCGGTTTGCGGCAGTCGAGGGACAATTGACGGGCTTGGAAGAGCTGGCGGCCAGGTTCTCGACCGCAGAAGAGCAAGCTGAGCGGGTGGCGAAGACCCAGGCCCGTACCGACACCCAGCTGGCGCACGCAGACGACAGCGTCCAGCGGATTCAGTCGCAGCTCGGCGCGGTCAGTGACAAGCTGGATCGGGCGCTGCTGCTCCGGGAGGAGCTGGAGAAGTTCCTCGGACTCGAGGGCCCGATGGGCTCCATCCGCGGCGATGCGGATGCGCTTAGGACCCAGTTGGTTGACCTTGCGGACGGTGTTGCCCGGATGCGTGCCCAGCACGACGACGCCCTCCGAGCTCATCGCCACACCACCTCCCGACTCGAATCGTTCGACCAGGATCATCAGGCAGCCGCAACCAGGCTGGAAGAAGTTGCCCGCCGCGTCCAGGGACTCGAGAGAGCGCTGGAGCCGCTCAGCCACGCGACCGACTCCATTCCCACGATTCAGCACCAGCTCGCCGTGCTCAAGGCGCTGGCCGACCAGGTCGCGCACAAGGCCGCGACGCTGGAGCAGCAGCGTGAGGCAGTCGACCGCGCTGCAGGTCAGATCTCCCAGCTCACCCGTCTGGATCGTGAGCTGGATGTCTGGCTCCGCCGCCAGGAAGAGCAGATCCGTCGGTTCGGTACGATCGAAGCGAAGCTGGCTGAAGTTCAGGCGGTGCAGGGCAAGGTGATTGCCCGTAACGACGAGCTGCTGGAAGGACAGCAACAGCTCGACGAGGGCCAACGGAGTGCACGCCAGGCGCTGACCGACCTGCGGGAGCAGATGCGGAAGAGCAGCGAAGGCTTCGAGCTGGAGAATCGCGGACTCCACGCGGTCAGCGAGCGAATCGCCGATCTTCGCGGCGCAGTCAAGGAGTGCGAGGCCCGGTTTGCGGTTCTCGATGCAGCCAGTCAGGGTGCGGCAGCGGTGCAGGCCCAGGTCCGGACTGCTACCGATGAGGCGGCGGAGCTCGCCCACGAGCTGGTGCGGCTCTGCGACGAAGCGCGGCGGATCGGGTCGCTGCGGCAAGATGCCGAGCGGCTTGAAGCGGTGGCAGCCGAGGTCGCGATCGGGATGCGGCGGATCGAAGAGACGAAGCCTCAGGTGGACGACGTCAGCCAGCAGCTGAGCGCGCTCAAGGGCACCAGCGAGATGATGGCGGATGGCCTGGAGCAGATGCGGCTGGCCTATGAAGAAATGACCCGGCTACGGGAGGCTCACGCCGAGACCCAGACCTGGCTGACCAATGCCGATGTCTGGACTCGCAAGGTGCAGGCGCAGGTCAAGGAGCTGAGCGGAATGGAGCCGGGTGTGGAGCGGATTCGCGCCGAGGTTGAGCAGGTCAAGGCCGCCATGGGCGACATCGAGGCCCGCCGCGAGCTGCTGGAGACGGTCAACGGCCGGTTGGGCGAGCTCTCGACTCAGAGCGCCGATCTCAAGGCTCGCACCGACAGCCTGCGCACGCGAATGGACGGGGCGGAGTCGCGCTTCAATCAGCTGGCGCGTCAGGCCGACGAAGCCCAGCGGGTTGCGGACGTCATCGCCGATGTCACCGGATCAGTGGGACGGACGGAGCAGCGGATCGGTTCGATCGACGAGTCCGTCCGGGCAATCGAGGCACGTACCCAGCAGCTCGATGAGCTGGAGGAGCGGATTCGTCTCCTGGGCCAGGAGATCGAGCAGCGGCAAGGTGCCCTCGATCGCGCCACCGAGCACCTCTCCCGGGCCTCGACGCTGCGCCAGGAGACGGCTGCAGTCGCCCAGCAGCTGGAAGAGCTGTCCCGGACCATTGGTAGCTCCCTCACCGATGCGGAGGGCCGCTCGAGCCAGTTGGAACGGGTCTCAGGCGATCTCGAAGTCCGCGCCACCGCCCTCAAGAGCATCGATCGTCAGCTTACGCACTTCGAGGAGCTGCTCGGAAACTGGGAGTCGGCTCAGGCCGAAGCTGCTCGCGGGCTGGAGCAGACGCTCGCACGTCAGGGAGCCGTCGAGGCCTTGGAAGCCCAGGTGAAGCACGTCTTCGAGATGGCCGAGCGCGCCGTGGAGCACGTGCAGGAGCTGGGCGCCGCGCGCCGTGAAGTGGAAGAGACCAGGGAGCTGCTCCAGGACACCCAGACGCAATTCAAGGGTGTCGAGGAAGCCCTCAACGGCTTCGAATCACGCCGGCGGCAACTGGAGCGCGCCGAGCAACGGCTGGCGCGAGCCGAAGCGTTGGCGGTGGACGTCCGCGCCACGGTCGAGTCGCTCCAGGCGCAGCGAACCGTCGTGGATCACGTGATCGAACGCGCCGGCGCCCTGGCTTTTCAGATGAAGCAGGCGGAGGCGTTGGTGGAGGTGCTCCGGCGGGAGCGTACCCTGGCGACGGACTTGAAGGCCGCGATGGCGTCGGTGCAAGAGGAAGATGAGGAGCAAGCCAAGTAGCTAGGAAGCTATCAGCTATCAGCTATCAGCTATCAGAGACAGGAGAGCCAGAGCCGGCGCATGAGGCGACCGCCGGCACCTAAGGTCTGATAGCTGATAGCTGATAGCTGATAGCTCTTTGCTGATGGCTATCAGCTACCCCCCAATTCCAGCATCCACAAATCCCCACCCCTCGGCGCTGCGTGATCGAACAGCACCCACCGCCCGTCCGGCGACCACACCGGATAGTCGATCCGCACGTCGGGCGACGGAAACGCAAAGATCTTGTACGGCGCCTGGCCGTTTACCGGATAGATCCACATCGTCTTGTGACCCTGCACGTCGAGAATGAGGGACTGGTTGGGTGAGAACGACATGTGTCCGCCGCTCAGCACGTCCGGTAGTTTCGTGAGGCTTCCATCCGGGACTGATAGCCGGTAGACCTGAACGGGGGCAGCGCTCTCCGATCGAAAGACGATACCTCGTCCGTCTCTGGTCCACCGCAGAAAGTGGCCCCAGGTGCCCACCGACGTGAGTCGACGCTGGTTCGAGCCGTCTGCGTTCATGACCCAGATCTCCGACCGTCCGGTCCGATCCGACATGAAGGCGATCTGCTTGCCGTCCGGAGAGTAGAAAGGATTGGTGTCCAGCGCGCGATCGTCCGTCAGCCGGGTCAGCTTTTCGTTGGCCAGATCCACGGCCCATATATCGGTGTTTCCTCCGCGGGCCGAGAAGAATGCGATGCGACGGCCGTCAGGCGACCAGTTAGGCTGGTAGTCGCCGCCGGGACCCGAGGTCAGCTGACGTTCCGAGCCGTCCGCCAGCGTCCGGATCCAGAGATTCATCTCTCCCAGCCGATCCGAGTTGAACGCGATCACCCGCTCATCCGGCGACCATGCTCCTCGACTCTCAACCCGCGTCGTTTCCAGTACCGGGGACGGATCACCGGTAGCTCGGCCGGTTTCCGGAGAGACAGGTAAGCGCCAGATGTCTGAGTTGATGCCTCGAACTCCGAACGCAATGCGCTGGCCGTCCGGCGCAATCGACGGCTCCACGTCTTCGCCGGCGCCGGTCGTGAGCTGGCTGGGGCCGGTCGTCGGGTGGCCGTCGGGTGCGACCGGGATCCACCAGAGGTTGATGCTCCCGCCACGATACGAGCTGAAGTAGATCCGCTGACCATCGCGCGACCACACCGGATCGAGATCGACCACGTTGTCGTCGGTCACCCGGGTCATCGCCTGGGTCGCAAGGTCCACGATCACGATGTCGGATTTGGTCTTTTCGATTCGTCGAAAGGCGATCTTGCTCCCGTCCGGCGACCATTGCGGCTTTGCGTGGATTACTGCCTCGCTGGAATCGGTGGTGATCTGACGGGGATTATTTCCGTTGGCATCCACCACCCAGATCCGCTGTGGCCCCGCCCATTTTGCGTCGACTGCGAGCCGGGTTCCATCCGGGCTGTACGCCGGCCCGAACGCACCGTCTATCAGTTTGCTCGAGCTGTCGGATGCAAGGTCGAGAGTCCAGACGTCACCGCCTTCATAGAACCACCCGTCCAGGTCGCTCGGATCCAGTGTTCCCGAGTCGGCCCGGGCGCGCACGAAGGCAAGCCGCCTCCCGTCGGACGACCAGTTGGGAAGGATGTGGTCCCGGGTGTCGTGAGTGACCTGTTGTTCTCCTCCGTTTGCCAGGGTGCGCACGAAGAGTTGCTTGAATCCGCCGGCTTCGGCCACGTACGCCAGCCGCTTGCCATCGGGCGACCAGGCCGGCCACTCTTCCACCCCTTCACCGAAGGTGAGCTGGCTCAGCTTGCGATTGAAGCCCGTCGCGAGGGTCGTTCCCCGGGATTCCCTTGGTTGCGCGGACGTCGGACGGCTCCGCATTGCGTAGACTCCCCAGCCTGCCAGAAGCAGGATCACGCCGACGACGCCCGCGACGACAATGCTACTCAGACGTCTTTTCCGATACGCCCGCGCTACTCCGCTCGGCTCCAGCGCCGCCGCAAACTCGGCTGCGCTGGTGAATCGGTCGGCTGGGACCTTAGCAAGCGCCTTCGTGACCGCATGGGCGATGGAGACGGGGATCGTTCGGTTGGATGCTGTGAGGTGTGGAGGCGGCTCGGTGACGTGCTTGGTGAGGACGGATTGAATCGTCGGCCCTATGAAGGGCGGAGACCCCGAGAGCATCTCGTGCAGCACGCAGGCGAGGGAGTAGATGTCGCTGCGTCCGTCCAGATCCGTGCTGCCGGTCGCCTGCTCCGGGCTCATGTAGCTCGGCGTTCCCACCACCAACCCGGCCACGGTGAGCTGGGTCCCGGGAGAACCTTCCAGGGGTCGGGCAATGCCGAAGTCGGCGACCAGGGTGCTTCCGTCGCGGGTGAGGAGAATGTTTTCCGGCTTCACATCCCGGTGGACCACGCCGTGCTCGTGGGCGTACTGAAGCGCTTGCGCCGCCTCACGAGTAATCCTCAGCGCCTGGCTGACTGGGAGCGGTCCCTCGCGGCGAAGCCGGTCGCGCAGGGACTCTCCCTCCACGAAGGGCATCGTAAACCAGAGCTGACCGGCGCTTTCGCCCGAGTCGTAGACCGAAAGAATGTGAGGATGCTGGAGGCGTGCCGCGAGTCGAATCTCGCGCTGGAAGCGCTCGGTCCCGAGCGATTGCTCGAGACCGGGGTCGAGCACCTTGAGTGCTACCGGGCGATCGTGGTGGAGGTCATGAGCCAGCCAGACTGTGGCCATGCCTCCCCGGCCGAGCTCGCGCTCGAGCCGGTAACGGCCACTGAGCGCGTCTTCCAGCTCGGCGCGGGGGTCGGCCATCGCGGTCTGCCGGGATCGAAGGGTGAACCAGCAGCCTCAAACGATAGGTTCGACCGAAGCTCGGGTCTAGGGCTATCGCGTCGCCGCGCGATCCTGTCCCTCGCCGGATTTGAGCGTATCGACGTCGACGGTCATCGCTCGAATCCGGGCATCCACACCGGCCGGCGTCTTGGCCTGGGTGCGGCC
Organism: Gemmatimonadota bacterium; assembly: GCA_046733215.1. Taxonomy (GTDB): domain Bacteria; phylum Gemmatimonadota; class Gemmatimonadetes; order Gemmatimonadales; family GWC2-71-9; genus DASQPE01. Next base: position 7,168 of record JBKPOS010000073.1, on the reverse strand, counting down.
CTTCAGGTACTGCGCAAAGAACCGCTCCATCGTGTGGTACAGTGCGAGCCGGTTGTCCGGATTCAGGAATCCATGTCCCTCGTTGGCAGCGATGAGATATTGCACCTTCACTCCGCGTTGCCGCAGCGCTACAGCCAGCTGATCGGCTTCCTTCTTGGTAACCCGCGGGTCGTTAGCGCCCTGGACAATCACCAGTGGAGTGGTGATCTGGTCCACCCGCGACAGCGGTGATCGGGCCCACATGTCCTTTCGGTCTTCGGGTCTTGCCGGATCGCCGACGAAACGATACCAGCTGCCCTCGAGGAACGGCTTCCAGTACGCGGGAAACGACTCGACCAGCGTGATCAACGACGACGGACCCACGTAATCCACGGCGCAGGTGAACTGCTTCGGCGTGAAGGTGACGCTGACCAGCGTCGCATATCCGCCGTACGATCCGCCGTACACGCACATCTTCTTCGGATCCACCAAGCCCTGTTTCACAGCCCAGTTCACACCGTCGATGAGGTCACTGTGCATGGCGCCGGCGAATTCCTTCACCGCCGCGTTATAGAAGCGCTTTCCATATCCCGTCGAGCCGCGGTAATTGATCTGGAGCACGGCGTAACCGCGATTGGCGAGCAATTGCACTTCCGGCTGGTAGCCCCAATCGTCCCGTGCCCAGGGGCCGCCATGCACCAGCAGGACCATGGGCAGATTGCGGGTAGGAATGCCCTTGGGCACACTCAGATATCCGTGGATACTGAGCCCGTCACGCGCCTTGAAGCCGATCGGCTTCATGTCCGCCAGCTCGGTGGGCTTGAGCCAGGGCCGAGGTCGAAACAGGAACGTTCCCTTGCCGGTGGTGCGATCGTAGAGGTAAGTGGCGCCCGGATCAGTCGGGTCATCAAAGCTCACCACCCAGCGCTGTTCGTCGCGAGTCATCGACGTCACGCTGGGTGTCCCCTCGTGGAGCTTCCGAATCTTGGCCAGATCCGCCGCGATGGCCTGGTTGCGGGGATAGATCCGGACGGTGTCGGCGTTGTACGCGGTCCAGAAGACCGAGTCGGTGCCCTCGCCGAACAAGACCTCCTCATTGGCGAACGGCTCGGCCGTATGTTCCGGGTCCTCGTGGACCACCTGCTCCTGGCCGTTCTCCAGGTCGAGCGATACCAGGCGATTCAGGTCTGTCTCGCCATGGTTCGAGATCATGTAGAGGTGTCGTCCGTCCGGGTTCATGCGGAGCGGCTGAACGTTTTCGGTTGCAGGATAGCTGACGAGAAGCCGCCAGGGTTTGGTCGAGTCCGACCGCACGTGGACCTCGTTCTCACCTGCCGGTCCCTGTGCCAGTCCCACCCGGACCTGGTGCGATCGATCGACCAGATACCCGGCGAACCGTCCCGGATTCTGCGCCGCCAGCTCCAGCTTGCCGCTGTCGAGATCGAGCCAGTACGCGTCGAACGCACTCGGATCGCGCTTGTTCAGGGCGATGAATATCCGGTTGGGCAGTTCGCGTGGGACGTCCGCGACGAAAGCGCGGGCGCCCTCGTAAGGCGTGAGGTCGCGGGCGTCGCCGGGAGCCGCGTCGACCCCGACCGAGAAGATGTGAAAATTCTCGTTACCGCCCTTGTCCTGCAGGTACAGAACCTTCTTACCGTCGGCCGACCAGTTGTATTGCCGGATGGGCCGTACTGTGTCCGCGGTGAGCCGCCTTTGCTTGGTCGTATCGGCTCCAATTGGCCGCACGAAGACGTTGAGCTTGCCCTGATAGGGCTTGAGATACGCGAGCCACCGTCCATCGGGCGAGATCTGCGCCTGGGCTATCTGCGGGCTATCGAAGAAGCTTTCGACCGGAATGACCGGCGGCATCTGGGCCGCCAGCTGCGTAGAGGCAAAAAGGACAAGACAACCGGCGCTGCACCGGCTGGTGAGAATACGGCACCACGCGGCTGACATAAGGTGCTCCGATGTGGGTGACGTTGGCGTTGACCGCCTAGCGCGAATCCGATATCGCGGGAACGTCCTGTGAGACAGCGGCGGGCGACGTCGGGTTTGCATCCCGACGGGACCGCCGTTTCGGGGGACGCTCGAGGGTCGCTCCTGAGGCAGGCACCCCGCTCAGTCCGAGCTGAACCCGCAGTGCCGGGCCAATCCCCCGACGGATCAAGGCCGGCGCCAGTTTCGCCACCCGGTCGGCGGCTTCGGCATTGAGCACCCTGGTCGCCCCCGCACTCCGAGCCAGAACCGGGACCCCGTCTTCATACAGAACGCGATTATTGGCCAGAGCAGGGATCCGCTCGCCCGGAGTCACGATGCCGGTCAGGTTGAGTGGATCAGCCGCGCTCAGTCCTACGAGACGTCCACGGCTTTCCTGTCGCCGGATGGCACGCAGCTGGCCCACTGCCTCAGGCAACGCGAACTGCTCTCCCGCCAGACCCGCGACAAAGCGACCTCCCCGGATCTCGCCTCTCGCTTCGAGCCTCCGATACACCATCAGCAGGTCACGCCAGAGAGGGGCGTTGGCCTCCCGCTCGAGCAGCCGCCGGCACATGACACCATACCGGCGAAGCAGGGTTCGAGCCTTGTGCTCGATCCGGTGGCTGTCGGTGCTTTCATCAGGGTGCCCTACCAGAAGCGCCCACCGGCCCGCGCTCTCGATCCCGAACGGCACGGTCCGATGCCGCCTTGGCGCGGGGACGAGCGGTTTCCGCTTCGCCGATGGCGTAATCAGCGCTCGAAGTCCGGCAAAACCGTCGGAAGTCACCATGCCCAGCGCGGCAAGTTCGCCCAAAGCTTGCTCGACCTGAGTCGCGAGGAGTCCGGACCCGCTCACCAGCTCATGGAAAAACAAAGCACCGCGCCGGACCAGCACCTCGCGGACCCGGCGCCCGTATTCCGACAATGCAGCGTCCTCGATCAAAATTTCAGCCGGAAGCCAGTATTGGGCGGTCTCCCGGATGAACAGCGCGACCGGCGTGGTGCGGATCGGGCCGGCGGTCCGCGTACTTGGTGCGCTGCCGTTGTCGGAGTTTCCGTTCCTACCGCTTGTGCGCCCCCACGCCACTCGGCCAGTCAAGCACAGGGTGTCGAGCAGCGCCGGGTCGTACTCCGCGCATCGCGATGCGAGCACGTCAGCCTCCCACGCGCCGGCCGGAACCTCGAACCCGTCGAGCTGCTCGATCACACTCCCTAGGCCCGCGAGCCCGGCGACGTTGTGATCCGAATCTGCCCGCTGCCAGACGAACAGGAAACGCATGAAGTCAGCTGCCGAGACGGGCTCGATTTCCGCCCGCAGCCGATTGAGCGTGTATCGATGGATTCTGGCGAGCAGTCTCCGATCGCACCACTCGAGGGTGTCTCGCGTTCCGAGGTGCGGAGTAAAGTGGCCGCGGAGCACCACACCTTCCGCTTCCAGGGCGACCAGCGCACCGAATGCTTCGGCCTCCGGGACGGCCAGGGCGTTCGCCTGGTCCGCAGCGGTAGTCGGCCCGGCGATACCCAACCGACCCCGCAGCAGCTCGCGAATGGCAACATCCCGCTCGGGAATAACCTGGGGGGGTCCGGCCGACGCCGCGCCCGGATGAAGGGCAAGCATCTCCGGCACTCGCTCGGTGGCGACCCACAACGTCACGCCGGACGGCACCTGCATGAGCCGCGCCCGTCCGGCCTGGATGAGCTCGTCGCGCCATGCGGCCCACGAGTCGGCACCAGGGCTGGAGACGGCTTCGGCTTCGGTCAGAAAGCCGGAGGTAAGAAGTGCGTCCTGCAGCTCGTCCGCGTTTCTCGGATCAGGCCATGCTTCAGACCTGACGCGATCGATAGCTGCCGCATCCAATGCGCCCAGGTCATCGGCCGAAGACGGCTCCAGGCTGCGCCGCGTGTACACCGCCTGCGTCCGCCGCTCCTCCAGCGGTGCGTCATCGAGGAAGGCGTACGGACGCGCATTTAGAATCTCGTGCGCCAGTGGCGACGGCTCGGGCAGGTCGCGCGCGATGCACTGGATGTGACCGGCACCGATGCGATGCAGAATGGCGATGAGCCCGTTCAGGTCCATCGCTTCGTCGACGCAGTCCTCGATGGTCTGGCGTACCAGCGGATGATCCGGAATCTCACGATCGCCCGGGATGTTCTCTAGGCACGCCGCCGCGTCCGGGAATGCAGCGGCGAGCAAATCGTCCGCTTCCATCCGCTGCAGCTGCGGCGGCACCTTCTTACCGCCGCGGTTACGTGGAATTGCGAGGGCGATGGTGGCGTTCCAGCGCCAGCGAGTACCGAACATCGGTGCATCCAGAAGGGCCTGAACCAGGATGTCGCGAACCGAATCCGGATGGAGGAACTTGAAGACGTTCTCGAGGGGGAAGGAGTGCTGTGGACCGAGCGAGAGTAGCAGGCCGTCTTCGGTGGCCGCGGCTTGCAGCTCGAAATTGAACTGACGGCAGAACCGCTTCCGCAGCGCCAGCCCCCAGGCGCGATTGATCCTGCTACCGAACGGCGAATGAATGACAAGCTGCATTCCGCCCGATTCGTCGAAGAACCGCTCGGCCACGATCGTGTCCTGAGTCGGCAGCATGCCGAGAGCGCGGCGGGCTTCCGCCAGGTAGCTGATGAGCTGCTGAGTTGCCGTATCAAGGCTTGATGCCTGCTCGGGAGTGAGGAGCGACGCGAGCCAGGCCGCCGCCCGATCCGGCTCATCCAAACGTCCATCGACCTCACGGCGCAGATCGGAAACCGCCGCCGACAGCTCCACACTCCGGGCTGGAGCTTCACCCAACCAGAACGGCAGGCCGGGCGGTTGCCCATGGGCATCTTCGACCCGGACCACACCCTGCTGCACCCGCAGGATCCGCCACGACAGATTGCCGAGCTGGAAGATGTCGCCCGCCGTGCTCTCGACCGCGAAATCTTCGTTGACGGTGCCGAGGAACGTGCCCTGTGGCTCGAGCACGACGCGGTAATCGGCGGTGTCGGGAATGGCTCCGCCCGAGGTGATTGCCAGGAGCCGCGCCCCGCGCCGACCGCTCAGGCGACCGTTGACCGGATCGTGGTGAACGAGGGCAGCCCGCCGCCCCCGGCGAGTAGTGAATCCCTGCGCCAGCATCTCGACCACCGCGTCGAACTCGCCGCGCTCGAGACGGCGATAGGGATAAGCCCGCCGCACCATCGCAAACAACTCATCGACCGGCCAGTCCTCGCAGGCGGCTTCCGCCACGATCTGCTGGGCCAGTACATCGAGCTGCTTCTCCCGTACGATCAAGCGGTCGAGCTGGCCGAGACCCACTGCGTGGAGGAGTGCGGTGCACTCGACCAGCTCGTCGCGCGACAGCGGGAAGAGCCGGCCCTTCGGGGTGCCCACGACTGTGTGTCCCGAGCGCCCGACCCGCTGGAGAAAGGTCGAGATCCGTCGCGGGGTCCCCAGCTGGCAGACGAGGTCGACGTGGCCGATGTCGATGCCCAGCTCGAGCGACGAGGTTGCCACGAGAGCACGGAGCTTGCCGTCCTTGAGCCGTTCTTCCGCGTCGAGCCTGGTCTCTTTCGCCAGGCTCCCATGGTGGGCTGTGACGGCATCTTCGCCCAGTCGGTCGGCGAGATGCCGGGCAACCCGCTCAGCCAGCCGCCTGGTGTTGACGAAAACCAGCGTGGTTCGGTGTGCTTTGATCAGCTCGGCGAGGCGGTCATAAATCTCGACCCACACCTCGCCGGCCATGACGGCTTCGAGCGGTGACTTGGGAAGCTCGAGCGCGAGGTCCAGCGAGCGGCGATGCCCTTCATTGATGATGGCTGGGCGGGACGGGCTCACCGGCGGAGGCAGGGTGGCGGCGTCCTGAGCGGGCTGGGGTTGGCGGGGCATGGCCAGTCCGCTCGGGACGCCGCCACCTCCCTCCGCCGGGGCGCGACAATCGCCCGCCAGCCACTCTGCCGCCTGCTCGATCGGCTCGACCGTCGCTGAGAGGCCGATCCGCTGCAACGGACCGGTTGCCACGTGCGCCAGGCGCTCGAGGCTGAGCGCGAGATGTGTCCCTCGCCTGGATTCGAGCACCGCGTGGATCTCGTCCACGATCACGGTGCGGACGCTGCGCAGCATGGCGCGGCTACGCTCTGCGGTCAGCAGGAGGTACAGTGACTCAGGCGTCGTCACCAGGATGTGCGGCGGCGCCTTGAGCATGGCGGCCCGCTCCGCGGCCGGCGTGTCACCCGAGCGAACTGCGGCCGTGATCCGAGGCGCACCGTACCCCATCTCTTCAGCCAGGCGCCGGATCTCGCGCCGGGGCTCGGCAAGGTTGCGATGGATGTCGGCGCTGAGAGCCTTGAGTGGGGATACATAGACGACGCGGGTCTCCTCGCCGAGGGTGCCGGCGAGGTCTTCGCGGAGGAGCTGGTCCAATTCGATCAGAAAGGCAGCGAGAGTCTTACCGGACCCCGTCGGTGCGGCGATCAGAGTATCCCGACCCGCTCGGATCGCGCCCCAACCCCGCTGCTGGGCCGGCGTAGGCCGACCCAGCCGCTCGGTAAACCACCGCGCCACGACGGGATGAAAACTGCGGAGGGGCATGGGGCAATATAACGGCCCCTATCACACGCCTACTGCGAACCTCAGTACTTTGGGCTGCACCAACCGCTCGAAATCCTGATAGGTCATCCGGACCAGCTCGGTGAACGATCCGGAGTTGAAGGCGATCTCCTCGTCGTCCGCCAGGGTGTCGGCTACGTACACATCGAGCCCATACAGGTTGCCGAACGGGGGCATGGCTCCCAGATCACAGTCTGGAAAGCGATCCCGAAATTCCCGCTCCGCCGCCAGCTCCACCTGCTCGGCGCCGGCCGCCTCGCGCAGTCGGTCCAGATCCACCTTTTGTGAGGCAGCTAACACCGCCATGGCGAGCTTCCCGTCGATCTTGACCATCACCGTCTTGGCCAGCTCTCGGCCTTTGACGTGGGCCGAAGCAGCGATCTGTTGAGCGGTAAATGCGGGTGAATGGGAGATCACGACGTACTGGATGTGCTCGTCATCGAGAAACTTCTTGAGAGTCGCGATCGGCATCAGGTCTCCTTGCGAGCCTTACACTAATCTGTCGAAGCTCGGCCGAAATCGCTCGGCCCGTGATCAGGGCGGCCAGCCGTGTGGCCGAGCTTCGGACAGCAGTATGAGCGTTCGGGTTACGGTTGCGGAATGAAGGACGGTCGGCAATTC